>CAYWBK010000125.1:10917-14294 GCA_964455745.1 uncultured Armatimonadia bacterium | reverse complement strand
CGCCTGCGGCGGGGCCGGGCGTCCTGCGGACGCGACGGCACGGATAACGATCACGCGCCCGAGGCGGTCTACTCAGCCAGTGTCAACCTACCCACACAGATCGAGGAAAAGCCTGCCACGAGGATTTCTTGATCTGAGGGAAGAAGCGATATTGTCTTCTCAGGCAGGGATGGCCGGTAAGGCGGCGGAAACAAGCCGATGGCTCTGCACCGATTCCGTGCCGTGCGCTGCTCCGCTGGCAGACGAATCCTGTACTGCAGGGAGGGATCGCCATGTCTCTTCACCTCAAACGCGCCTACGATACGCCCTCATCGGACGATGGCTTTCGCATTCTCGTCGACCGCTTGTGGCCGCGCGGTTTGACGAAGGAGAAGGCGGCCATCGACCTTTGGCTGCGCGAGATTGCGCCGAGCCACGAGTTGCGCAAGTGGTTCCACCACGAGCCTGACAAATGGCCCGAATTCCGCGAGCGCTACATCGCCGAGCTTAGCGGCAAGCCCGAACTGATTGCTGAGATTGCGGATCGGGCGCAGGCCGGCGTGGTGACGCTTGTGTTCTCGGCGCGTGACGAGGAGCACAACCAGGCCGTCGTGCTGAGGGAGTACATCGAGGGCGCGCGGGCCTGAGTCCCGGGATTGGAGTCTTGCGTGAAAGCGCTTCACTGGACGGTGATTGCATTGACATGTGCCTGCGGCGTCTCCTGCGCTGCCACTCCTGTTCTGTATGTCGCCACCGATGGCAACGACTCGTGGTCGGGGAGGCTTTCCGAGCCGAACCACGCTCGCACTGACGGCCCGCTCGCCACTCCCCAGGCAGCCCGGGATGCCGCACGCCGACTTGACGTTGGGCAGCCGCGCCGCATCATCATCCGGGGCGGGGAGTATTGCCTCGATCAGCCGCTGACCCTTGGCCCGGAGGATTCCGGGCTTCGCGTCGAGGGCGCGAAGGGAGAGAGGGCTGTCCTCTATGGCGGCAGGCATGTGACGGGTTGGGAACCGGACGGCGAACATCTGTGGGCGGCGAAACTCCCGCAAGTCGGCGGCGCGCCTTGGGACTTTCGGATGCTGGTCGTGAACGGGCGGTTCTGCAAACGCGCCCGCCTCCCGAAGACCGGCGCTTTCACCAACCTGTCCGAGTTCAACGTGCCCTGGATGAGCACTACCGGCGGGGGCTGGCAGCGCAAGCCGACCGAGCGTGAACTCACGACGATGCGCTATCGCCCCGAGGACCTCGGGCCCTGGCTCGACACGAAGAACGCCGAGCTGACGGTGTATCACATGTGGGATGAGTCGGCCGTCGGCGTGGCCTCACTCGACCCCGCCACGAACACGCTCACCTTCACCAATCCCGCGGGACATCCGCCGGGGGCGTTCGGAGTGCACAGGTATGTGGTCTGGAACGTGCGTGAGGGCATGACCGAGCCGGGGCAGTGGTACCTCGACCGCACCCGAAACAGGCTCGTGTACTGGCCGCTGCCGGGCGAGGACATGACGAAGGCTGCCGTGCTCGCCCCAACAATGGAGTCCGTCATCCACATCGCCGGGACCCCGGAGAGGCCCGCGACGGGCATCTCGATCCTCGGCCTGACCGTCTCGGTGACGAACACGCCACTGAAGGCCGGGGGCTTCGGCGCGGGGGCCTTCGAGGGCGCGATCGGCGTGGTGAACGCTCGCGATTGCCGCATCGCCGACTGCACTGTCGCGAGAGTCGGAGGGCAGGGGATCAAGTCGTCCGGCGCTAGCGGGCTGACTGTCGAGTGGTGTGAGGTCGCCGAGACCGGCGCGTGCGGCATCTTCACTCCAGGCGACGGGAACGCCATCACCGACAATCGCGTCCACCATGTGGGAGTGACCTACCCGAGCGCGATTGCCGTGTGGGGCGGCGAGCGGAACATGGACATCAGCCACAATGAGATCCACGATACGACTTACACGGGAATCGCCTGTGCGGGTGAGGACCATCGCATCGAGGGCAACCACCTGTACCGGGTGATGCAGGAGTTGCACGACGGCGCGGCGATCTACATCACCTTCTGCAAGCGCATTGTCGTGCGGGGCAACTTCGCGCACGACATCGTGGAAATGGGTGGCTACGGCTCCTCGGCGTACTACCTGGATGAACAGGCCGAAGACTGCCTCGTCGAGCGGAACGTCGCCGCGAACGTCACCCGCCCGTCACATAATCACATGGCGCGCCGGAACGTCATCCGCAACAACATCTTCATCGCCGAGGGCGATTCCACGTTGACCTTCCCGAAATGCGCCGACTTCAGGTTCGAGAGGAACGTCTTGTGGGCGAAGGGGAAGATCGTGTTCCCCGACCCGGCGGGGATCGCGACGGCGGAGCGGAACATTGTGTTCAGCGCCGCAGGCAAGGTCGAGGGGGCGCCCGCGAACGCGTTGCAGGTCGATCCGCTGCTTGAGGTGGCGAACGGCGTCTACGGGTTCAAGCCGGGGTCCCCAGCGATTGAACTGGGGATCGAGCCGCTGGATATGAATACGGTCGGCCCGTGTAAGAAGACGCCGTGAAAGCCTTTGACGTTCGAGATCGCGGGGGGTTGGGGGGCGCAGCCCCCCAAGGTGTTAAGGCCGTTCAGCAATTCCGTTAAAGATTCACATTAGACAAGGTATTCGAGTGCCCTGGCGCATCGTCCCCTACACCTCCAGCAGCACCGGGCCGCTCTCCCGATCCGCGACGCTGACGTTGGCGGCGGCGAAGTCGTCTACGGCGAAGACCCTCGCAACATGCGAGTGGCCGAAGATCGACAGCCGTAGGTTGGGGATGGAGCGCAGCACATCGCCGATGCGCGTGCTGCCCAGATATGCCCGCGTGTAGGCCCACGACACGTCCTCGGTGTCGCGCGCGAAAGCCTCGAGGAACGGGACGCAATGCGTGACGGCCACCGTGGCGCGTGCTTTGCCTGCCACCTCGTCAGCCTGCGCTTGTAGCCTCTGCACGAAGAACTTCACCATCTCCGCATCCGACTTGCCCCAGTCCGCGTATACCGCATCATTCCAGATCATGCTCTTGCGTTTCCCGTTGTCGGTCCACACAAGGCCCTTGAGGGCATAGTCGTCCTCGGTGAGTTCATCCCACGTCAAATCGGCTCGAACTGAGGTTTCCAGCAGCTCGGGACGGCCGTCCGGTCCGCGCGCCGGGCGCATGGGGGTGAGACACACGGTCTCCGAGGGCGCGCCCACCTGGCGCAGGCTGTAGTCATACCAGCCCAGGCAGCCGATAAAGGCCACATCATCCACGATAAGCGGCGTGTGGTCGAGATAGTGGAAGCCGCTGTCCTTAACCGCCTCGGCGAGTTCGGTCTCATAGCGTCGCCAGGTGTTCGGCTTCGGGGCATCGACCCAGACGTCATGATTCCC
>CAYWBK010000125.1:7214-10817 GCA_964455745.1 uncultured Armatimonadia bacterium | reverse complement strand
GGGAGCCGGCGCGCCGTCGGCTCCCCAGCGTTCTGACTCCGCCCTCAAGTGAGCCTCGCGGTGCGCGTGGTCCGCGATCATCCGCCGCGCGGCGGCGTGGGCCTCGTCCACGGTGGTGAAGCCTTCCAGGTGGCGAAGCTGCTCGGCCAGACCCCGGTGCTCGGCCGTATAGTCGGCATAAGTGCAGCCCCAGCGCCCCTCGAACATGCTCTCGTCGACGGCCATCGCGGGGAACTTGTCGCTCGGCTCCAGGTAAACGCTCCCGCGCAGGTCGTCGATCCGCGCGCGCAACTGCTCCAGGGCGACCCACCTGTCATGCAGAGCCTCACGCGCCCGCGCGATGGCTGCGCCGACGGCATCACTCCGGGCGGCCTCGGGGATCGTCCGCACCTCCGCCAGCACCGCCTCGTGCAGGCCCTCGATCGAACCCACGGTGGTCAACAGGCGCTCGATGTCGACCCGGCCGATGATCGACTGCCACTCCCAGTGCCCGCGTGCCCGCTGGTTCGACCGCAGTCGCCCGTCCAGTTCGTGGATGATGTTCGCCATCCGTTCCGTGCGCTCTCTGTCGGGGACGAAGCGCTGGTCCCACCAGGGGTTCATCGGCATCGTGAAGCCCTGTTCGCACAGCATCAGGGCTTCGGCGAGACGCCGGCAGTCCTCGCGCCCGAAGCCGAAATAGCGGCGCGCATACTCGTGGAGCACCGATTCCGGGTCGCGGTCGGGATCGAGAGCCAGCGAACCCGCGAGGGCCTTGTTCGCGCCGTCGTAGATTCCCTCGGTGTAGGCGATGACGCCCCTGATCCCGGTGTCGCGGATATCGCGGCACAGTCGGGAGATGCGCTCCGGGAAGGGTTGCGCGCCGAAGGTCCCCCAGCCGCCGATCATCGTGATGTCGAAGAAGGAGATCGTCTCATACTGCTCCGGGAGGCCGCGCGACCGCCAGCGGTCCAGCGGGTGGCGGTCGTCTTTCACCACGCCGGTGAGCCACTCGGGCCGTTCGTCGCCAATCCGGGCCGCGATGGCGTCCACTTCGCCGTCGGTGAAGTGCCAATCGCACATATAGACGGATGCGTCGGCGACGTGTCTTCTTAATAGAGACGCCTTCTCCTGAAGCAGGTCGTAGTATGTACTCGCCCAGGGCGCGCACCTTTCGCACCCGCACCCGCCCCAGTCATAAGCGAAGTCGATGAACCCCGACAGTCCCGGCAGTTCCCTGAACAGCCGGTCATGGTTGGCGAGGATGATCTCCCGCGCTTTCGACGCCGAGGGGCATACATGCTGGGGCGTATGGCCGCTTTGGGGGTGCGGGGCGGCCACCATCGAGGGGTCGGCGGCGGCCTGATCCACGTAGATGACGTTGGCGACCGAGATCATCCACACGCTCATCCCCAGGCGCTTCGCCCGCTCGGCCAAAGCCTTCTGCTTGGCCCATTCCGCCCGCGCGACATCGTTGCCCGGCGTCTCGGTGAAGGGGTCGTTATACTGGTTCACATCATACCAAAGCACCAGCGTGTTGTAGCCCCACGCGTGCTGGTCTTCAAGGACCCCGATAACCTCCTCAACCGGGCGCACATTATAGAAGTTGTGCATGTGGATCGGCAGATACAGCGCGCGGATAGGGATCATGCCGGACCTCCCCGGAGATGGCTGGACGGCAGGTGACAGGTGACAGGTTTTAGGTTTTAGGAACGGCAGGGACGGCAGGGACGGCAGGAACGGCAGGAACGGCAGGGACGGCAGACGGCTTTACCCCATACCGGATTGTTCTCCCCCGCATGGGCCGCCAGCCGTTGCCTTACAGGCCCGGAGGGCCGAAAGCCTCTAATCCGGCCAAGAGTTGGGAAAGCGGCGAGTTCGAGCGAGACCAGCCCCGAAGGGGCAACACAGACATACTTATAATGGTAGCTTTATGCTATGGATCAGAGATCACTGGTTCAATTGCGGCTGCCTTGAGGACGGCCGTTTGCCTCTCCCCTCCCGGTACGGGAGGGGTGCCCGCGAAGCGGGCGGGGTAGGGCCGTTCCGGCGGGCGACCCCAGCCTTCCCGCCTCACGCCAACAGCCTCTTCCTCGTGGCGCAATACTGCCAGTATAGCTCCTCGTACACCGCCGCCTCGTCGCGCGGGTCGAAGCGGCGGGTGCGCGCTACGAAGGCGGACTGCGCTGCGGCGAGGTCGGCGAACAGGCCTGCCGCTATGCCGGCGAGGATCGCCGCGCCCGTGGCTGCAGCTTCGACATCGGCGCACAATTCCACGGGCAGACGCAGGACATCGGCAATCATCTGCACCCAGATGTGTGACCGCGCCCCCCCGCCAAATACCCGCAGGGCCTGCAGCGGCGCGCCCAGGCCGCGCATTGCCTCTACGTTCGTGCGCATCTCGAACGCCACGCCCTCCATTACCGCACGCGTCATGTCGCTGAGGTGAGTGTCAAGGTGCAAGCCCGCGAAGGCGGCGCGCGCATCCCCCTGCCAGTGCGGGGACCCGGCCCCGGCGAGGAAGGGAAAAAACTGCGCGCCGTTTGCGCCGGGAAGGCTGTCGGCGGCGAGCGCGTCCATCATCCGGTAGCTTACCCTCGCTTCACCCGACAAGCCGGCGGCGTCCACACCCTCGCGGAAGATGCCGCGCAGCCAGCGATAGGCAGCCCCGGAGGTCACCAGCGGGGCCTCCAGGACCCACGTGCGTTCGCTCAGATACGGGAAGCACGGGATAGGCGTCTTCGCCGAGAAGCCGGGCTTCGGCGTCTGGGCGGTGATCGCGGTTGCGGTGCCGAGGGAGGCGGTCGCGATGCCCTCGCCGATCCCCGCGCCGAGCGCCGCGCACTTCTGATCCTGCGCGCCGACGGCCACGATCGCGTGCGCGGGGAGGCCGGTGGCCTCTGCGGCTTCGGGGGTGAGATGCCCCGCTACCGTACCCGCGGCGCAAAGCGGCGACAGCGCGTCCGACGGCACACCGTACTCCGTCAGCAACTCGCCGTTGTACTCGAAGCGCCGGATGTCGAGCAGCAACGACCCGGCGGCAGTTGTGAAATCGTTGTGGACTGTGCCGGTCAGGCGGTGAAGCAGGTAATCGTGCGCGAAGACCAGGTGCCGCGCCTCGGCGGCGATGTGCGGCTCGGCCTCGCGCAGCCACAGAAGCTGGGGGAGAAGATGCCAGGCCCCGGGCAGCTTGCCCGCACACTTGCCCCAGAAGGGCGCGCCCTTCGCCGTGAGGAGCGCTGCCGCGTGCGCGGTGGCGCGGGTATCGAGCCAGGTCAGCGCCGGGCGGAGCGGCGCATAGCCCTCGTCCAGCGGCGCCCACGAGTGCCCCTGCGCGCTGATGCCGAGCGCGACGACCGAGTGCGCCACATCGCCCGCCCGGTGCAGCGCGGCCCGGATGCACTCGCAGCTCACCTGCCACCAGTCGTCAGGCCGCTGCTCCGCGCCGCCGGGGGCCCGGTGGAGGGTCTCATACTCGCCATAGTGCTCGCCCAGCCGCTGCCCGGCGCGGTCGTAGACCACCGCGCGGCAGCCGCTGGTGCCGAGGTCCAGGGCGAGGATGTGGGGTTCGTCCATCAATGGCCACCTTTGGCTCTATGTCCCCGCGTGGCGCGGGCGTCTCGC
>CAYWBK010000125.1:3734-7114 GCA_964455745.1 uncultured Armatimonadia bacterium | reverse complement strand
TCACCGCTCAAAGAACACCGGCTGGCTCCAGGCGCGCAAGCCTGTCTCGTCCACGATCTCGACCCGCACGTATCTCTCGTGCCCGCCGACGAGGTACCGGGCGCCGGTCATCGCGGGCCTGTCTTCCTTCTGGATGCACCAGCCCTGCTGGTTGTTCGCCACGAAATTGATCGCCGCCGCCGGGGTGCATTCGACCGTGATGGCGTCGTCCTCGACGCGGATGTCGTGGATCAGCGGCCCCATCGAAGCGTAGAAATGCCCGGCCTTCAGGGCCGCCACAATCGCCTCGCGCGACAATTCCTCCGCCCGGATCATCGTGAAGCCGCCGTAAAAGTCCCAGCCGCAGCGGTGCCCATCATCGACGCCGAGGGCCAGATAGCGCTCGCCCCGCACCAGAAGGTCGTCCCAGTGCACCGAGGAGATGCCCTTGGCGATCTCGATCTCGCAGCCGTAGTTGATGGCCTCCAGCCCCAGGCAGTTGCGCAAACCGAGCATGTCATGCGCAACGAGGCACGACCAGTAGGGGTGCGCGATGAAGCCGATTCCGCCGGATTCGGCGATGGCGTCGAGGGTCGCCTGCGGGTGATCGGTGGCCGCGCTGGCGACCGAAGCCGGAACATCAAGCCCGACGATGTGGAAATTGCCGCCGGATTCGCTGCGCCCCGAGCCGAACTCGATACCCTCGAAGCAGACAAAATCGCGGGCGGAGTACTCGGCGCAGGGGGTGACCTTACGGTGATCGGTGATCGCCAGGACATGGTAGCCCTGCCGCCGATAGTGAATGGCGACCTCGGCGGGGGAGAGCTTGCCGTCGGACTCCGTGGTGTGGGCGTGCAGGTTGGCCTTATACCACTGGCCGGGCGAAGCGAAGGTAGCGGCGACGGTCATGGAAGGTCTCCTGATGATGTATGTAGGGTAGCAAGGGAAGGCGTTTGCCACAAAGACTCGAAGACACGAAACGTCAACACCTGGTCCCTGCCTTGGCCTTTGCCGTTTCGTGTCTTCGAGTCTTCGTGGTTACCCTTGCCTTCCCCAATCCGCAACCGGGCCCGCGTAGAAATCCCGCGCGAAATCCACAAATGCTGACACCAGCCCCTCGAAGAACCGCGCCCCGCTTTCGGCGCTTGCCACCGTGGCATCTCCGTAGGCCCCGCTCGCCGAACGCTGGACGCCCCACGTCGACCAGAACGCCGCCTTCCCGCCGGCGAAGCCGTCCGCCGGGAAGAAGCGCGAGGGGCTGACAAACGGCTCCTTCGGCGCGAGGCTCATGTCGATGTCATAGCCGAAGTGCAACATCAGCGAGGTCTCGAATTCGCAGGCATGGATGCACCCGCCGGGCGCGGACTTGCGGTGCTCGCGGACGGCCGCCGCCGCCATCTTTGCCACATCCGCCGCGGCGATGTAGACGCCCGTCGCATCGGCCACCTCGCGGGCGACCACCTCCAACAGCGCCGGGTGATGGCCGTGCCCGTTGAGGATGACGATCTTGCGGAAGCCCATGCTGACCAGCGAAGTGACCGTATCGAACACCAGGTCAGCAAAAACGCGGCTGTGGACGCGGATCGTGCCCGGCCAGTGCGCCAGCTCAACCCCCGAGTAGCCGGTCCAGATGACCGGAAGGACGACCGTAGGCGGGTCGGGATGCAATCGCCGCGCGGCCTCCTGAGCGGCCCTTTCGGCGATCACGGCGTCAGTATTGACCGGCAGATGCGGCCCGTGCTCCTCGACTTGGCCGACAGGGAGGATCGCGAGGGCATTGCGGGCGACGAGGTCGCCTATCTGGGGGCTGGTGAGTTCGGCGAAGAGAGGCATGAGATTCTCCGGTTGGCTGACGGCAACGGCTCCTATCCCCCCTGCCCCCCTTCCCTCTGCCGACCTGCGGTCGGCGCAGGGAAGGGGGGAACGGCTACGGCCACGGCTACGGCCACGGCCACGGCCACGGCCACGGCCACGGCTACGGCTACGGCTACGGCTACGGCCACGGCTACGGCCACGGCTACGGCCACGGCTACGGCCACGGCCCACCCCCGGCGGCATCAGATCCTCACGGCCTCGATGTCCAGCGCTCGGCAGAGGTCCTCGATGGCCTCGGTGTAGTCGCCGTAGCAGATCGCGAAGTGCTGGCTCGCCATCGTCGCCATCAGCTTCTCGGGGCTGCCGTCGAGGACGACCTCCAGGCCGGGGAAGCGGCCCTGGCGAAGCTGGGTGTCCACTCCGGTGCCGGTGCCGTAGTTGAGGCGGTAATCGCCCCGGCCCTCGACCAGGCGGGCGAAAGTCACCGGGCCGCGCTTCAGCGTGAACGAGCAGATGATGCCGTCGAAGCCGGGATGGCCCAACTCGCAGATGCGCGGGTGCTCGTGCGCGAGGCTCATTGGGGCGAAGCCGCATGATGACAGGAGCATTTGGTTATCCTGCAGATCGAGGATGTCGCCATAATAGACGATTTGCCCACTGAGATAATGCAGCAGGCACATCGTCGAGGTGATGATCGCATCGCCCTCGCACGCCGAGACCACGCCGGCGTCGGCCAGTACCGAAATCGGCACGCAGGCGGTCATGCCGAACTCCTGCGAAAGCTCGTACTGGCACTTCACGTTCATCGCGTCGAGCTGCAGATCGGCGGCGATGTCCTTCAGCGCCGCGGCCATGCGCGAGGCCTTCGAAAGGCGGTGATCCTCGACCGCGACCTCCGCCTCGCCGCGGAGCTGGTCCTCCAATTGCCGGACCTTCGCGTCATCGAGGCTTTCCATCCGACGGATGAGCGAGTAAGTGTCTATATGGACGACCTCCGGGCCGATGAAGCGGCGCAGGAGGACGTGGTCGAAGGTGCCGGGATACATCGCCATCGCCGCGTAGCCGATCAGGCCGAGGCGCGTGCGTTTCAGGCGCTGGATCGTGTGCGCGGCCTGGCAGAAGGCGGCCGCCGCGGCGAGGGCGCGGTCGTCCTCGGGCAGGCCGACGATGAGCTTGTAGCGGTAGTTCATGCGGTCGAGCGCGCCTTTGAGCACGCAGGCGGCGACGAAGGAGCCGGTCGAGTCGCGCTGGCCCTCCCACTGGAACATGTTGAAGCCCCAGATGGCGAAGGGGAGATGCTCGAACTCGCGGATCGCCGCCGAGGCGGTGGAGCATTCGATCCACGTGCCCAGCCATAGGATAACGCCGTCGATGTCCTGCTTGATGAGTTCCCGCGCCGCCGCGCCGGCCTCGATTGCGCCGGTGTGGGCGTTCTCGTCGAAGACGACATCCATGCCCGCCTCGCGCAGGCGAGCGACAGCCTGCCCGGCGAAGTGGACGCCGATGTTGTTTTGGTAGTCGGGGTGGCCGATGGCGAGGAAGCCGATACGCGCGGGCATTTGAGGCCCTCCTGATATGGGGTCGAG
>CAYWBK010000125.1:0-3634 GCA_964455745.1 uncultured Armatimonadia bacterium | reverse complement strand
CCACATCTGTCAACAAACATGCCCTTTGCGGGAGGCCATCGTTCATGTCCCCCAGGTGGAACCTTTACCTTGTCCCCGGGTCGCACTTCGACCTGGGATGGTGCGCCTCGATCGCCGAGACGCTGCAGTATGGCGACGAGATCATCCGCGCGGCCGTCGATGAGATCGCGGGCGATCATCCCGACTACCGCTTCACGGTCGAGTATGCCCTGTTCCTTAAGCACTTTCTCGAGCGCCGACCGGATTACCGGCCAACCGTGGAGCGCCTCCTCGAGGAGGGCAAGCTGGAGGTCTGCGCCGCCTGGTCGGGCCTCATGGACCAGATCTACGACGGCGAGGCCACACTGCGCAACATCACGATGGCCAAGTGGTGGATCAGGGACGCCTTCGGCTTCGATCAGCCGACCGTCCAGCTTTCGGACTGCCCCGGCCATTGCCGCCAGCTCGCGCAGATCCTCGCTAAAGCCGGCGTCACGAATGTGGCGTATTCCCGCAACGGCCCGCGCATCCCCCTGCACTGGTGGGCCGCCCCGGACGGCTCGACGGTCCTTGCCGCGAATCAGTGGCTGGGAATGCACCGCTCCATCAAGGACTACGTCCCATGGGCGACTTACGGTTGGGGGCTGATCTTGCGCGAGGGCATCGACTATGTTGAGGCGCACCTTCCCGGCCATCTGGAGAAGCTCGCCGACACCTGGCCGATGCCGCAGGTCCTCATGTCCGAGGAGACCGACATGTGGCCGGGGGACGTGAAGGTCCTCGGCGTCGCGGGCGAGTGGAACCAGCGCCATGCAGATCTCGCCCGGATCATCCCGTCCACTACCAGCGGCTTCTTCGAGGCGGTCCGCGAGGCCGGACCGGAGGCCCTGCCGACCTTCTCCGGCGAGGGACCGTACGAGTTCTATGCCATCCCCGCCTTCGAGGCCCCGACGTATCTCGAAGGCCGCCGGGCCGAGCACATCCTGCTCACCGCTGAGAAGCTGTCTGCCTGGACCGCCGTGCTCGGTCTGGCCCGGTACGATACCGAGGCCTTCGACCGCGCCTGGGAGCGCATGACTTACTCGCAGGACCACAATGTCGGCGGCAGGCATGGGGAGAGCAACGATTTCATTCGCATGCGTTTCGTCGAGGAAGCCTACGCGACCGGCCTGAACCTCACCGAAGAGGCGGTGCAGGCGATCTCCCTGCGCGTCCGGTATGGCGATCTCGGCGTGCCCGTCACCGTCTTCAACCCCCTGTCGTGGAACCGCGACGACATCATCGAGACCTACCTGGAACTGGTCGGCCCCGGCGACAACGTGATCTTGTATGACGGCGTCGGAAACCAGGTGCCGACCCAGACCCTCTCCGTCGAGCGCCACGGCGACACCGAAAGCCCGAACCAGCTTGCCCGGATCACCTTCGCCTTCCCCGCCTGCAGCCTCCCGCCCGTGGGTTATGCGACCTATTACGCGAGCTTGACGCCGGAGGCTATGCCCGCCGGGAACTGGTACGACATTGCCGGCGAGACTCTGGAGACCTCGGATTTCCGCCTCACCGCCGGCCCGCACGGCATCGACGAGTTCGCCTGGCGGGGGCGCGAGCTTGCCGGCCAGGGCTGCGCGCCTTTCGGCGCAGTGTTCGTGCTCGAGAACACGGACATGGATGTCTGCGAGACGCTGACCGGGGTGCAGTGGCTGTCGGACTGGGAGAGCGGTTTCGAGGTGGAGGAGGCCGGGCCGGTGCTCTTGCGCGTCATGCGCCGGGGCACGGTGGCCGGGATGTCACTGCGCCGCGAGATGACTTTCTATCCGGGACTGCCGCACATCGACGTGAGGCTGTGTGTCGATTGGCACGGGGAGCATGACCGCGAGCTGCGCCTGGCTTTGCCGTTCGCCGTCCCCGATGGGAAGATCACCTACGAGTCGCCTTACTGCGCGGTGACGATGCCCGAGGACGAGATGCCCGACACCTACCGGGGCACCGGCGGGCGGTTCGTGCAGAAATGGATCGACCTGTCCAACGACGACTTCGGCGTGACGGTCGCGACCGCCAGCGGCTGTGCGAGCCTGGGGGCCGACGGCATCTACCCGGTGCTCCTGCGCACCGCCTGGAGCTGCGGAACGCCGTTTCATTGGTACGAGATGCCCGGAGAGCACATCTTCCGGTTCCGCATCACCCCGCATGAGGGATCGTGGCGCAACCCGGCGGCATTCCGCTCCGGCTGGGAACTCAATGCCCCGTGCCAACTCGGACGGCTGAACATCTGCCGCCCCATCGCCCCATTGCCCGGCGAGCAGACCTACCGCGAGTATGAGTCCCTGTGCAACATCGACTCCCCAACGGCGATCATCACCGCCGTCAAGCAGGCGCAGCCCCGTGGTGCGGGGGTCTCGCCCAGCGGCGACACCGTGGCCTCGCCGCAGGACGACCGCGAGATCATCATCCGGGTGGTGCAGATCACCGGGCAACCCGAAGAGACGACCCTGCGGCTGGGATTCCCCGTCGCCGAGGTCTGGGAAGCGGACCTGCTGGAGGACCGCATCGAGCGCGTCGCCCATTCCGGCTCGACGGTCCGCGTCAAGCTGGCCCCCTGGGGGATACATACCTACCGGGTGAAGGTGGGGTAGGCAGCGCCCCCCGGCCTTCGCTGGCGGCCACGCGAAATGGCACATGACCTCTGTTTACGGCCAGTGCGGGTAAGTGTAGCAGAACTGAACGGGGCCATCCGTGTGGACGGCCCCGTTTGCTGCCCCATTTCCCCTCGCCGCTATCCCCGTATCAACTCGTACCGGCTCAACTGCTTAGGAACCGCTCCCCTTTGGCTGATGCTTCATCGCGCATGCCTTGCACAGCTTGCCGAAGTGCATACGGTGCATGTTCCATATTGCCCACCGACTGGGCGTCGCCGTCCAAGCAACCGGGTACCTCCCGGACAGCGGCCAGTTTCCCATCCGCCATCCCAGGTACCTCAGCGGCGGCCCACCTGCGCCGGGCAGTACGCGGACCAGTGCCGCCACGGGTCTGCCCTCCGGGTTCTGGGTGAGGTGCACGACTACTCGCTCGCCCCACTTCAGGTCGGTCGGAGCGCCCGGGTCCGTGCCCACCAGGTATTGTGTCTCGGGGGTGACGTGGATCCTGTAGAAACGCTTCTCAGGCGTCAGTATCCCGAACCCCATCAGCGTCTCCGTCTCGCTCCATCCGATTCCGTGGATGCTTCCGGAGACAAGGTCGCCCATCATGCCGCCCTTCTGGCAGCCGCAAGACTTATCCATCGCGAGCGCGATGCTCGCAAGGCTCATGCACGCGATAATGACCGTCAGTGTCACTAACCTGGACATCATGGCCACCTCCTTGGTCAACCAAGTCCTCAATGGTGGGAGGTGTAGTTCCTCCCGTCGTGTCCCCTAATCATATTACCCAATATACATCACGGGGTATGGTTTTACGTGTATTTTGACGCCCGGATTGGCGAGGATGTTCGGTTGCGGACCGCACGGATGGCTCGTTCCCAATGTGTGTGGGTAGATGCCATGAACTGGTCTTGGCGAGGGCGGCAGGCGACCGCTGCGGGTAAGCCGTTGCGTCCGCAGGACGCCCGGCGCGAAGCGCCCCTCAGCCGGATGCTTCAGCGTCCGGTTCAGGGCCGGTAGTG
>CAYWBK010000124.1:0-14399 GCA_964455745.1 uncultured Armatimonadia bacterium | reverse complement strand
TGTCTGACACCTCGCAGTCAGATAGATGGACCAGACTTCGCCTGGCGTACCAGAGGGCACAGAGAACGACTGGGAAACGGCCGGCCTGCCCTACGATAGGCGTTAAATGACGTTGCCGTTCTCTGTGTCCTCTGTGTCTCTGTGGTTCAACGCCGTTCGCCTTTCATATTGACGGTCAGCATCTGACAGAATTCCGAGTGCTTCGTCTGCCGGTTGTCAAAGCGACGTAGCGATGGTAGGTAATCGGCGGGAATCAGGCCGTATTCAACGGCCAAACGATAGACCGTCGGGGCTATGCTGCTACGGAACTATCCGTCATGCCGTAATCCTCCAAATCCTATCAATCCTGTTCACTTTGCCGCTCCCTGACGCCACGCTTGCGGCAGTCCTACCTACAATCAGCGGGCGGACCCTGCCTCTCACCAGTTCACGGGGTAGACCTTCATCTTGTCGATGAAGCAGGCGACGAGAGTGTAAAGCCCTCCGTTGAGCAAGTCGCCCACCACCAGCCCCAGAAAGAACGGCGTGACATCACGGTACATCTTCGGGCCGCCGTAGCGCAGGATGATGCTCTTGCTGGCCCAGGCAAGCAGGAACGGGAACCACTGGTTGCCCATGCTATTGGTATTCGCGATGGCGTATCCGACCGGGTGCAGGGGCCATGCAGCGAGACGCGCTCTTAATAGGAAAAGCGCCACAGTGAACAGTACGCCGCCACTGACGAAAACCAGACCTGTGCGATCGGGTGGCTCGGGGGCCTGCAGGTAGGCCTGCAACTTGTCGAAGGGCGCTTTGCCCATCAACGTGCGCCAGGTGTCGGCCTTCGCCAGCGCCCCCACATCGTGCCACACGTGCAGCCCCAGCCAGAACGCTACGGGGATCGCGAAGGCCAGCGCCAATATCAGGGCCCCGGTGAGCTTCTCGCGCGGGATGTCGCGAATCTCGGCCATCTTCAGGGCGTCCAATTGATGGGGCATCGAGGCGCAGCGCAGGTCGAAGCTTGCGATGCTGCTGAGGTAGGCGGTGATGGTCAGATCGCGCGGGGCGATGTTGCGTGAACCGACGGTCGTGACCAACAGCGTCTGTGGATCGATGCGCGGGCCGAACAGCCACGCATTGCCGGTTTCGGCCCGGATGCGCGTGGCAGCCAGAAGGTAGGCCAACGATAACCCGAGCAGGACCACGGCGGTGAGGATGCTCATCCCCGCAGCCTGGCAGAAGCCAACCATGACCGCGAAGGTGGCGATCAGTCCCCACAGGGCCCATCGCGGCGCTCCCTCTCGGGGAGCGGCCTTCCCTTGCAGAATGGACCTGAACCCGTCGAGCAGCGTCTTGCGCCCCATCCATACGGCGAATCCGGCGATGGTCAGGAACGCCCCGGCCCCCTGATGGTCCTCGAACGGGAAGCGCGCGAGGCCCCCTGTTCCCCAGTTATTCAGGCCGAAAATCGCGCCGGCGATGCTCTCCACTTTCGTGACAAGGTAGAAGAACCAGCACGAGAAAGTGACCTCCCGCGACAGTAAGAACGCAATACCGATGACGAACGGATAGAGGGACACCGACAGCCCGCCCATCGCGTTCCACGGGGCGTCCGTGAAGGATCGCGACACGTCGATGTTCCGCACTTCCAGCTTCGGCACTGCGGGGAAGTTGAGGTTGAGAGTGTTGAGCGTTCCGATCAGGAAGGGAATCGCCATTCCGGCCCACGCCAGCTTGTTTCGCCAGAAGGCGCTGTCCGCGGCAACGATGCTCAGCGGCACCTGAACGGTGGGGAAGGTCAGCCGCTCGCTGTCCACCCACTGATGTCGCACCAACGTGGCGATACATAGGCCGCACAGCGCATAGACGAAGATGAACCCGGACCAGATGACCGAGGGGCCGAGCCACATGCCTACCGGGATGCTCTGCCCGCCGTCGAAGAAACGGTTCAGGAGGCGGCTGTCGGTGGGTCCGATCCAGGGGGGGATGTACTTGAAGAACAGCTCCTGCCAGCGGTTCTCGGGCGAGGCGAAATGGTGCGGGGCGGCGATGGCAGGGACGATGAAGTGGATGCCGCCGGAGGACGCGAGGACGGTGGAGACGGCGAGCATCGAGTAGATGACGATCATCTCGCCGCCGGACAGCCCCCAGCGCTTGCGCACCAGGCCCAGGACCCGGCTGACCGCGAACACCGCCATGAGCGCCGTGAAAGCCCCGACGGGGATGCTGGTGTTCGCCATCGCCGTGTGCCCGCGCGAGCCGCCAAGCACCAACTCCGCCCAATGAATGAGCGCGATCACGCCGACAATCGCCGGCAAAGCGACCAGGATCGCCCGCAGTGTCACAGCCTGCGGGGCGGCGACTGCAGCTGGTCCTGGCCGGTCGGGTTCAGATGCGCTCAAAGCGGATTCACCGAACGCAGACACTACATGAAAGGCAGGGGGCCGTCAACAAAAAGGCGAATGTCCGCAGGAGCGTCGTTTCCCGGTTGCGCCCCCCCTTCCAGACAAGGCGCGGGGTGTCGCGGCCTCGATTCGGCCCGCGCAGCGGGATGAAGCGAGGCCACGACGGGGACCCCGCGCCGCCCAGGCAGGCTGTCGTCGAGGAGGGGCCGGACTACGAGCGAGCGCAGCGAACGAGGTATCCGGCCCCCGCCGTCCGGCGACCTGAGCCAGCGCGCACGGCTCTGACGCCGCAGGACTTGACCTACACGAACAATGCTCTATGAGGAGGTCCCATCCGATGAAGCCCCTTATCTTAGCGCTTGCTTTCTGCGCAATCGCTGCCGTACACCCCGCCCAGGCCGTCGAGACCGAAGTGCTCTTCGACGGCACAGACATTGGCGACTGGGACACCGGCCGCGACCAGGATCGCCTCCAGCGCGAGTTCTCGCTCAGTGAACTGTCCGCGGTCAAGGACCCGCCGGCTCTGCAGTGGCGCTTCGTCTCCAAGGGTGTCGGGTTCAACGACGTGTTCCTCATGAAGCCCATCGAGCGACCCGTGGCGGCATTCCGGGTGCGTTTGAAGAATGAGGGCGAGGCGTTCGAGTTCGCCGCGAAGGTCCGCGATGCCGATGCGGCGGAATGGACCACGAACCGCGTGCAGCTCGCCGCCGGCGGCGACTGGCAGTGGGTGGAGTTCCCGCGCGAGGTCTGGCAGGTGGCTCCCTGGTCGCGAGACGCCGACGGGAAGCTCGACTTCCCGCTGTCCTCATTCACCCTCATCGCCTTTGGGGTGCAGCCCGGAGTCGAGTACCGCCTGAAGGTGTCCGCAATCGAGGCCGTGCGGCCCGATCCGCCGGTAGCGACGATACGCGAACTGCGCCTCCCGGCGACCATGCAGGCGGGGAAGACGTACCCCCTGGCGCTCAGCTTCTCACTGAACAAGCCGTGCACTGAGCCGGAGGCATACGTGTCCTTCAAGCAGGGCAAGGCGGAGCTGTTCCGGGTGCCGATTCAGCTCTCCGGGCTGATGGAGGCTGCCGCCGGACAACAGATCACCCTCACCGGGGGCCAGGTTCCGGTCCCTCTATATGCCGCAGGCGGAAAGCTCGCAGCCGTCCTGCATCTTGGGGACGCCCACGTGCAGGAAGCCGGCAAGTCGCTGGACGAGGAGGCCCGTGCCGTGACTATCCAAGCCCGAACCCCGGGACACACCATCGCGCAGGTCAAGCTCCACAATGGAACGCCGACGCTGTTCATTAACGGCCAGCCCCACAACGGCATGACGTGGGCCACCTACGGGCCGACGCCTGAGGTCTTCAGCGACTTCACCAAGGCCGGGATCACGCTGTACACCTTCGCCGCCACGCCCACCGAGTCCGGCTACGGGCTGTCGAAGACCGCCTGGGTCGCGCCGGACAAGTACGACTTCTCGCAACTCGACGAGCGCGTGATGATGCTGCTTCAAGCGAATCCGAACGCCTACTTCTTCCCGCGCCTCTATGTACATGCGCCGAAATGGTGGAGCGACGCGCACCCCGACGACATCGTCCTCATGGACCCCGGCGACGGCAAATACGTGCCCTTCATTCACGCCGGGGGCAAGCCTGCCCCAAGCTGGGCGTCCGAAACCTGGCGGCGGGACACGGTGGAGGGCCTCAAGCATCTGATCGCCCATGTCGAGGCTTCCCCCTATGCCGACCGCATCATCGGCTATCACATCGCCTCCGGCACCACCGAGGAATGGATGATGTGGGGCGGCAACGAGGACGAGTGGGTGGACTATTCGCCGGTCAACGTCGCTCGCTTCCGGCAGTGGCTGACGGCGAAGTACGCCTCCGACGCGAAGCTGCAGGCCGCATGGCACGACCCGAATGTCACCTTCGCGACGGCGGCCATCCCGCCGAAGGCGCAACGTCAGCGAACGGAGCTGGGGGCATTACGCGACCCGACCAAGGAGCAGGCGGTTATCGACTACTACCTGTACAACTCCGACCTCGTGGCGGGGACGATCTCGTACTTCGCCAAGGCGGTGAAAGACATCACCAAGCGGGAGAAGATCGTCGGGGCGTTCTACGGGTATCTGCTGCAGCTTTGCGGCGAGCAGCGCCAGCAGAATGCCGGGCATCTGGCCCTCGAGAAGGTCCTTGCGTCGCCGGACATCGACTTCGTGTGCAGCCCGACGAGTTACGCCTTCCGTCAATTAGGCGGCGAGGGCACCAGCCATTTCATGTCGCTTTGGGGGAGCGTCAAGCTGCATGGGAAGCTGTGGTTCGACGAGAACGACATCCGCACATCGCTGTCGGGCGGGCAAGTGGGCGAGTGGGGCCGGCCGGCGAACGTGGCGGGGGACATCATCCAGCAGGAGAAGGAACTCGCGAACGTCATCACCAACGGCACCGCGCAGTGGTGGTTCGATGTCGGCGGGAACGTGTACAAGGACCCGGCGCTGATGGCGCGCATCGGCGGGCTGGCGAAGTCGGCCACGCAGGCGCAGAGCCTCGACCGCAGCCCGGCCGATGAGGTCGCGATGGTCATCGACGAGCGCAGCCTGTGCTACCTGAGGGTCGGCGATCCGCTGGGGGCGTGGCTCTTGGTCAGCCAGCTTCCCGATCTGGCCCGCATCGGCGCGCCGGTGGGGCACTACCTCGTCACCGACCTGCCGAGAATCGCGGACCGCAAGGTCTTCCTCATCATGACCAGCTTCGCGCCGACCGCCGAAGACCGCCGCGCCATCGAGGCCCTCAAGCGCGACGGGCATGTGCTGGTGTTCCTGTGGGCCCCCGGCATCTACCGCGACGGGCAGCTCGACGAGGCCGGGATGGCTGATCTCACCGGCATCAAGCTGCGCATGTCACTTGAACCGGGCGCGCTACAAGTGACCCTCAAGCCAGGGCATCGCCTCACCGACGGCCTCGGCATCCCTGCCTTCGGCGTCGCAGACCACCGCACGCTGCCGATCTGCTATGCCGACGACCCGCAGGCGACGGCGCTCGGCACGCTTCCCGACGGCAAGACCGGCCTGGCGGTGCGGGAGTTCGGGACCTGGACCTCGATATACTCCTCGGCGCCGATGCTGCCAACGCCCCTCCTGCGGCGGATCGCCGAATTAGGCGGCGTGCACCGCTATATCGACACCCCGGATGTCGTCTGGGCGACGAAGCAACTTCTCGCGGTCTGCGTAAAGGACGCCGGACCGCGCAAGATCACCCTCCCACGCAAAGCCGATGTGAGCGACCTATACACCGGAGAGAAAGTGGCGACCGGCGTGGACAGCTTCGAGGCGGACTTCGCAGACCGAGCGACGCGGGTGTTTGTGGTGAAGTGAGGGACGGCAGGAAAGGCAAGGACGACAGGAGCGGCAGGAAAGGCAGATCACGACCCAGAGTCGGAAACTCGCACAAGAGGTGTGCCATGCCCGAACGGACAGTCTACATTAGCGGCGAGATGGTGCCTGAGAGCGAAGCGAAGATCTCCATCTTCGACTCCGCTGTCATGTTAGGAGATACAGTCACTGAAAGCACGCGCACGTTTAACCACGAGCCGTTTCGGCTCCACGATCACCTGGTACGCCTGTACAAGTCCCTGAAGATCACGCGTATCGACGCGGGGATGAGCATCGAGGAGATGGAGCAGGTGACGCTGGACGTGATGCGCGCGAACCTGCCCCTGTATGCGCCGGAGATGGACCTGTGGATTGTGCACAACATCTCGCGCGGGGCATATCCGCCATCGGGCGATCAGTCGGCGAAGCGCCAGGCGACCATCATCATCCATACCCAGCCGATGGACCTGACTTACTGGGCCGAATTCTACGTGCGCGGGTGCCATGCCGTGACCCCGCCGTCACGGGTGACGCCCTTCGCCAGCCTCGACGCGAAAATCAAGAACCGCAGCCGGATGCCGTACACCCTCGCGGAGCTCGAGGTGAAGCTCGTCGACCCACGCGCGCAGGGCATCCTGCTGGATACGGACGGGTATCTGGCCGAGAACAAGGGCGGCAACTTCTTCGTCGTCGCCGACGGCACTCTCAAGACGCCTCGCGCCATCAACGCCCTGGCCGGCATCACCCGCGATATGACGCTACAACTGGCCCGGGACCTGGGGATACCGACGCTGGAGTGCGACTTGCAGCCGTACGACATCTACACCGCCGACGAGGCGTTTTTCACTTCTACGCCCTACTGCATCATGCCCGCGACGAAATTCAACGGGCTGCCGGTAGGCGACGGCAAAGTCGGCCCGATCACCCGGCGACTGCTGGACGCGTGGAGCGGCCTCGCCGGTTTCGACATCGTGGAGCGGGCGCTGGCACAGCTCGACGCAGATTTATGTAACGAATTGACAGATGAGCGTTCGTAGTTATATAGTAAGATTATAGTAAGATATGATGTAGAAGTAGGGGAAGCGCAAATCCACCTGTGCCGCACACAACCACATGGGAGAAAGGACGGAGCGCATGAAGAGACGTGGCTTCACACTGATTGAACTGCTGGTTGTCATTGCGATCATCGCTATTCTGGCGGCGATTCTGTTCCCGGTATTCGCCCGTGCCCGCGAGAAGGCGCGGCAGGCAAGTTGCTCCAGCAATCTCAAGCAGATCGGGTTAGCAATCCTGATGTACGCGCAGGACTACGACGAACGTTACCCGTGCGAGTGCCACCAGTTGGGCCAGCCCAACAACGCAGGCAATTGGTGCTGGAGATACGACGTGTATCCGTATATCAAGAACTGGCAGGTCTTCGCTTGCCCTAGCTCCAACCAAAGTGGCGGCCCCGGCGACTCATCCTACGGCTACAACTGCAAGAACTTCAGCAACATTAAGCTCGCCACAGTGACAGCGCCCGCCGATCTGATGATGGTCATCGACCTCGCCAACAAGAACAACCTCCCCAACTATCCCGCTCCCGAGCACGCCAAGCCCTTCGATGCCAGCGGTGCGGTCCCCTGTGGCAACAGTTCCTGCTGCGCCGGCAATGCCCGCGACGACGCGTACATTCCCGGAGCCCGGCACAACGAGGGTTCGAACCTCACCTACGGCGACGGCCATGTCAAGTGGCTGAACGAGCAGTCGCTCATCAGCGGCATCACCGGCAAGACCCTCATCAACAACTGGTAGAGCACAGGCGGCCCGTCGTCGCACACCGAGTGGCAGGCTGACAGCAGCACAACTGACGCAATAGCAAACAGGGGCGTCTGGCGACAAGCCGAGACGCCCCTTTGCACGTGTGGGGTTAGTGGTTCGGCAGGCGGGGGAAGCGGAAGGTGAGCGTATTCCGCTCGACCTGCTCGGGGGTGAAGGCGTCGATCGTGATGCGGTTCAGGTCTTTGGGAATCGGCAGGAGTTCAGCCTCGTATGTTGTCGTGCGGTCGGCACCGTATCTGCTCCACTGAAGCGGGAGGGTGTGGCCGTGCGGGTCGCGCGCGCGGATGCACCCGGCGTTCTCGGCAGCTATAGTCAGGGCGATACACGGTTCCGGTGGCCGCGTGTCTCGGCTGGCCGTGGGGCGTACATCAGCGACGGTCAGCCTGACGCCGTTGCCTTCAGTGCTGAATGGAACCCCAACGGTGGCCTTTGAAGGTGAGGGCAGCGGCACATCGAGGGAGACGGCGGGCTCGCGCGGCCACTGAAGGACGGTGATCGCGAGGTCGACGCTGTTGGCGAAGCCCGGGGGGAAGGTCAACACATTCAGCCGCGTCTCGTCGGGGTTGCGCTCTTCCTCCGTGGCCTCCAGGAACGGACGCCAGCAACTTACCGGCATGAGCCTGCACACGCGTTCCGCGCACCTGATGGACTGCAAGTCGCAGATGTCGCCCGCCTCAGTGCCCGGCGGCGTGGTGAGCGCGAAATCGCATGACAGGATCACGCCGTTGTGGCGCACCGACTGGACGATAGCCGTGACATCGCCAAGCGTCTGCGTCCGGGGCAGGTTGTCTTCCGGTGGGGTCAGCGCGGTGAAAGCGAGGAAGGCGGCAAGCGCTGCCGTGGCGACCGCGAGCCACTTCTGGTGGCATTTCCACCCGCCGATGATGAGAACCGCCAGCAAGGGCAGCAACAGGGGCCAGGGAAGGTCGTCGTACATCTCCAGATACGAGAGGAGCATTGGCCAGAGCGCGATACAGGCTATGACGGCGGCGAAGCCTGTCCAAGCCCGATCCGAGAGGGTTGCGTTGCGGCGCGCGGACACGGCCAGCGCAAGGGCCAGCGGAGCCGCCACGATCACCCCGGCGACGTACCACTCGGAACTCGGTGGGGAAGGGTTGGAGCAAACCATGCCTGCAGGGCTGGCGAACAACGCCAAAACCGCCGAGGCAGCCGCCGATAGCCGGGCCAGCGTTCGCGTGCTCAACGGCCGTCGCTGTCGCATGACTCACGCCCCCTGATCTACCCCGCCGCACGGCATCGCGGGCGGGACGCCCGCGCCACGCGGCCCTTACTCCCCGATCTTCCCCATCTTCGGCACGCTGAGGCTGAACTCCACCCGCTCGCCCTCCTTGCCGAAGTAACCGCCCCAGCCGACGATGATCGCGGTGATCTGATCGAGGTCGAGCTTGCCGTTCGGGTCCTGCGACCAGCCAGCGAGCGCGAACTGCGAGATCGGCACGAACGCCTGGTGCCTGCCGGGACTGCTGAGGCGTTGTCCAGTCCCGGTCATGTAGATCGCCCCGCTCTTCTCCTGCAGCATCACCAGCAGCTCCGCAGGTGTCTCCTGCCCTTCCGGCACCCACGATTCCACGGCGATGCAACTCGCCCCGCTGAGGTCGATCCCGTTCGGGTACGGGAAGTTTGCGAACATGAACGTGTCGGTGTTGCCCTTGGTCAGCGCCCCGGCCATCTTCCAAGCGGGAGCGCCCGGACGGCTGTGCTCGGCGTCGGGCGCAGGCCCGCCCCGGACGAACTCGCCCTTGCCGACGCCCGGCGTCATCTCGGGCAGGGCCTGCAGCTTCAGGCCCGGAAGCGCCCCGCTGGCCGACTTGAGGCGTTTCGGCGGCTGAGCTTTCGCGAACCGGAAGAGCATACCGCCGTAGGGTTCGAGACTGAGCGGCACATTGCCGAGGGCCGCCAGCGGGGTGATTTTGCCGCTGGCCGGGTCGCAAAGCTCGCCGGCTCCTATGGCGGCAAAGCCGACCTGCCCCTCCCACTTCGCGGCGCTGTCGTTGATGAGGAAGTACACCTCATGCCCGTCGACGCGGCGGTGCGTGGCGCGAATCGGCGTGCCCTGCACCCCGAGCGTCACGTCGCGCCCCAGCAGGCTGTCGATGACCATCGGCAGAAGCCCCTCGGCCCCGGTCGGCAGATAGACGCCTGCGCCGCCGGCGGCGTTCGCGTGGATGCCCGCCTCAGTCGCCGCGCCGGCCCCGGCCGGCGTACCGAACATCTCCTTCGCGAGCGCCTGGACCTTCGGCGAGGGGAACTCGGTGTCGCTGTTCGCCGGGAGCGCCCCCATCGCGATCACGCCGCCGCCCTGCCGCCAGAAGCGGGCCAGATTCTCCCACGCCGCCAGCGGCAGCGTGTCGGCGCACGGCAACACGACCACGCGCCAGGAAAGCTTGCCCGCGCCGCCGGGCTTCGTGTACAGCAGCGCGTCTCCGGTGGCTTTCGCGGCGGCCAGCGCCTGGCTGTCGATGATGGTGTAGTCGCGGCAGGCTCCGTACAGGCCGTCTTGCGCCGAGTGCCAGGTGCGCTCCACGTCCGCGGCGGAGGCGGAGTCGGTCGGCCCCTGGCGGGCCGGAGTGAAGCGCGGCCAGATGCTCTCGATCGGGTACACGAGCGCGATGTCGGTCACCTGGTCGCCGCCGGCGAGCGCCGTGCAGCATCGCCCGACATAGTTGTTCGCCCGCCGAAGCTGGGCCGCCGACAGCCCGCCGAAGGTGTAGTAGCTGGTGATCGTATTGATGCCGTTGAGCATTAGACGGTTACACGTGCCCCGAATCTCGTCTTCCGTTACATTGCGGATCGGTCGCTTGTCGCCCTCGGCGCGATAGACCTGGGAGAAGTCCGAGGTCTCGCACATGGTGACGGTCTTGCCTTCCAGCTCGCCGGCGCTGGTGAGCAGCCGCGCATCGAACCACGGCACCTCCGGCGGGGCGCTGGTGAGGCAGTCGATGCTGGGCGCATCCATGCGGCGGGCGCAGTGGAAGAAGTTCCCGTACAGGGCGACGTGGTCCAGCAGCGATTCCTCGGCGAGGAAATGCCCGCCGGAGCGAAAATTGTGCTGGTGGCACCAGGTCTGGATCTGCCCGAAGTAATTCTCGGAGACGAGTTCACCGACAGTCTGCCAGAAGTCATATCGCGCTTTCTGGCCCGCCGGGCCGGCATCGGCGATGAGGGCCGGGATGAGCGGCTCGAGCGCGTGGCCGCGGCGCTTGGCGAACTCGACGGGCAGGTTCGGAGCCCACGGCAGCACGCGATACGGCATCGGGCGCATGAACATGCTCATCAGCGACGGCTCGTCGGTGAAGGTCGAAATGAACGTCTTGCCCAGGTCATTGCCAAGATGCTGCGCGTAGCGCCCGTGCGTGACTTCGAGGAACCGCGCAGTCGGCTCGGGCATGAGCATGTTGATGTAGGGGAGCCGGTCGCCGAAGCTGACGGACGAGTGCGTCCCGTCCCAGAGCCGATCCTCGGTGATCGCCATGACCTGCCACGACCCGGCCGGAGCTTGCCAGGAGAGCTTCCCGTCGCGGACCTGTGCCGAGAGGTCGGTGGCCTTATTGAGGGCGATCTTCCCGTTCGCGACCGGGTAAGCCGCGGCGGAGATCAACTTGCCGGGCGGGAGGTCCAGCGCGACCTCGCCGCCCTGACTGCGAGCGTCGGCGATGAGCAGCCCCCGGGCCTCCCACTCGGGGTGAAGCGCCGGTGGCGGCGGCACGCCTTTCGTCCGCCACGCGGGGGTGAGCTTGCCCTCCAGCGTGAGGCCCCCGGCGGCCCCGGAGGGGTATCCGCGCTCGTCATAGACCCACAGCGCCATGCCGTGCTTCTTCGCTTCGCCGACGGCGCGGACCAGTTGCTTCCAGTGATCCTCGCTTTCGAGGTACTGGTCGAAGGCCACATTGCAGACGACCCCGCCGAAGCCCTCGCCGAGGAGAGTCTGGATAAGGGCGTCTTGCTCGGCGGCCCCGTCGGGCCAGGAGTGGATGATCTTGAGGATGCGCGATGCGGCGGGCGGGTCGGAGAAGCGTTCGGCAAACGGACGGTCTGCCTGCGGGAGGTTGCTCATGGCACTGAACACCTTCGTGGGAAGAAGTGTCAGCGAGGGGCCGGGGATTCCGCCTGGCCCGCCGCTGTCGAACACACGAACTGCCAGCACGTTCTCCGCGCCCGGCTTCAGCAGCGCCGCCGGGACCTTGTAGATTCTCATCACGGCAACCGGGTTGTCAATGCCCGGGCCGGTCTCGCCGACCAGCTTGTCATTGATAAAGGTGCGATCCTGATCGTCGACACTCCCGAGGCGCAGTTCGCAGTCCTCTCCGGCCCAGGCCTGCGGGACGATGAAGTGGAGCCTGTACCACGCCACGCCGTCGTAGTCCGTGTACTGTACCCCGTTCTTAGGCTTCGGGGGCTGGCCGGGGCGCGGGTCGGTGATGCCCTGCGGCTCCCAGTAGCCCGGCACATTGAGTGTGCGCCAGTGGGTGTCGGGCAGATCGGGATTCTGCCAGCCCTCCTTCTCCCCCACCTCGTACGGATCGGTGTGGAAGAGCCACTTGCCCTCGATGTTGCCGATGTCGTCGGTGAGGGCCAGCGGCGCAGCAGGTAACCTCTGCGCCGGGACGAGGAAGACGAGGGTGGTGAGGAGGAGCGAAATGTGTCGGAATTTCATGAGGTTGCCCTTGGTGATGGGGATTGATGTTGAACCACTAAGACACCAAGTCACGAGGAACGGCCACGGCCTCGCCGTTGCGTGGGGCAGGCGTCTCGCCTGCCAAAGCCGTTGTCGTCGAACGAAGCGCCGGAACGGCATCGCGGGCGGGACGCCCGCGCCACGCGCGGCATCGCCCCCTTGCCTTTCCCGTCCCTACCCCGCCGCTGCGTCCAGCGCCCGCTTCACCGCCGGGTTCGGGGAGGCGATCTCCTCGGCACTGCGGATCGTCACCGTCGGGATCGCGCCGTGCTCCTCGTGGATGCGCATCCGCAGTTCTTCGGCCTCGGTCTTGCCCGACAGGCCGCTGTAGCCGAAGGTGCGGCACAGCTTCCCGAACAGGAAGTCGTTCAGCGCGCAGCCGCCGGTGCGCTCCAAGCCGTCGAAGTTCGTCTGCCAGCTTTGGAACAGGTGCGCCTGGGCGAATGACAATCCCTGCATCGTGATCTCGTTGAGGCCCTCGCCGCCGACCGCCAGGCCGTCGCCAAGCTCGGCGATCTGCAGGATCAGGCGCTTCATGCCCTCGCTGGCGGTCGTGTTCTCGACGAGGCAGTTGTGCAGGTTGCCGCTGCACAGCGTCACGTCGATGAAGACCGTGTCACTGCGCACGTCCGCCATCGCAGACTGAATGTGCTCGGCGAGGATCGAGCGCCACATCGCGAGGCCCGGGTGGACCTTGATCATCACCTTCCGCCGCCGGTTTTCGGACAGGCTGTGGTACGAGTTCGGCACTCCCAGCACTCCGCCGGCCTCGCCGTCCCAGCCCCAGCCATGCAGGCCCTTTGTCACCGGATCGCGATACTGGAAGTCCCGCAGGTAGGCGTAAGCGGGGTGAGTCGGGTCCATGTCTATGGAGTTGCAGTGGGGCATCGTATGGAAGCCCATCGCGTTCGCCTTCTCGAAGGTCGCGAGCGCCGCGGCGGAGGCCTGGTAGGCGGGGTAGTTTTCGTCGTACTCGTCGGTGCGCCAGTTCGAGAAGTGGATGAGCACTTTCGCGGGGTCGATGCGCCGGGCGATGGCGTCGAGGATCGCCGGGTCGCCGCCGTACCACGACAGGGCGAAGCGGATGTCGCGCATCCAGGGCTTCCGCGCGCTTTCCATCGCGCTAAGGCCGTAAGCGCGCCAGAGCCAGTCGCGGTACTGCCCTGCCGGTACTTGCCAGTCGCCCTTGTAGACGTTCAGTCTCCACTGGATTCCGCCCGCGCCGAGGCTCGCGTCGAGCGGCCCGTAGGCTTCGGTCTCGAGGCCGAGCGCGCCGCCCTCGATGTTGAGCGCCTTGTAGCGATAGCGGTCGTCCTGGCAGTGGACCCAGAAGCCCCCGGCGCTTCCCTGCAGGATCGCGAGGCCGGCTTCCCAGAACATCGGCCAGGCCCAGCGGCGCTGGAGGAGCGGGTCGTCGAGCTTCAGCTTCACGCCCTGGAAGAACGGCGCGACGAGGTCGAGGTTCTCGCGGATACCGGGCAGCCGCCACCGGCACGCCTGCACTCCGGCGCGCGAGGAGTACGCCGATGGCTCGACGAGGAGATCGCCGGTCGCGGGGTCTTCCGATATGGTCAGCACGCCGTCGGCGTCCCAGCCGCTGAAGCGAAGCTGGGCCGAGGTCGGCGAAAGCTGGTGGACGCCGATCGTTGCCGCGAGGTTGCCGACGACATCGACCGTGCCCTGGTTGGGATACACAAGCTGCAGCGCCGAGCCGCCCATGTCGAAGGGCTTGATGTACTCCGCGCCATCGAGCTTGCTCTTCAGCGAGGTGAGAAAGCCCCGGTCGATGGTGGCCGTGAGCGTCTTCGTATCAACGTGGATGGTCTGGCCCTGGACGGCGATCACAATGGGTTGCCTCCCGATGCCTGTGTAGAGACGCCCCGGCGGGGCGTCTGTTTGAATACCGGCGTAGAGACGCCCCGGCGGGGCGTCTGTTTGTATACCGGCGTAAAGACGCCCCGGCGGGGCGTCTGTTTGTATACCGGCGTAAAGACGCCCCGGCGGGGCGTCTATTTGTATACCGGCGTAAAGACGCCTCGGCGAGGCGTCTGTTTGTATACCGGCGTAAAGACGCCTCGGCGAGGCGTCTCTACCAGCCGTGCTGTTCTTTCACCGCGGCCACGACCGCCTTGATGTC
>CAYWBK010000123.1:0-14455 GCA_964455745.1 uncultured Armatimonadia bacterium | reverse complement strand
ACGGGGGCCTGGGAGAACACCGGGCATACCGGGCGGCACTGCGTCAGTGTGACCGGCGACGGCAAAGAAGGCTCGGTCCTGTGGCGATGCGACGGGGTCAAGATGCAGCCTGGCCAGACATATCGCTTCAGCTACTGGACGAAGAGCGAAGGGGCGACCGGCGGTTGCGTTGTGTCCGGGCCGTCGTTCGCGAACCGCGACTTCGGCTCGGGGGACAAGTGGACGCAGAACGACTTTGTGTTCGTCGCCCCGCCGGATGTCATGGGGGCTTATCTGCGGATCGGCGTCTGGGCGATGAACGGTAAGGTGCTGTTCGATGACGTCAGCCTACAGGCGGTCACCCCGGTCAGCAGTACGGTCGGGGACCTGAGCCTCTGCCAGGGCGAGGAAGTCAAGGGGACGAGCTATACTTTCGAGCCGGACTTCTCCTACGAGGGCAGCAACTACTCCCCGAACCTCGTCTCCTACACCTGCGGGTTCAACAGCAACCGCTGGCCTTTCGGGCCGGGGGCGCGACTGACGTTCAGGCAGGGGCTACCGGGGTTGGAGCAGACCTCTGGGAAGGTCATGGTTAGCCTGGGGTATTTCGCCCAAGGCTCCTGCGTCATCGAAGCCAGCCGCGACGGGCAGGCATGGGAGCGCGTGGGGGTCTTCACCAAGCAGGGGGGCGGCACGCTCGACCTGCCGGCCACGTTGTTCCCGGCGGAGCAGGTGTTCGTGCGGATCGCCTCACCCGGAGAGGCCGAGGCGAGGGCTGAGGCGGCGCCTGGGTCGTTCCAGGTGACGGGCTATAAGTATAAGGCGACGCTGGACAAGGATGCGGGTCAGGCGCGAGGGGCCACGAGCTTCCTCGACGTGCTGCGCGCGACGCCGGACGTGGATGCGAGAGTGCTCAGTCTGGGCGATCTGCGCCCCGGCGGGAGCAACGCCGTGGCCCTGAAACTGCGGAACACAACTGCGAAGGATCTGGCGCTGCGTTGCAGTGTTGACGCCGTGCCGACCGGCGCGAAGGCGACCGCGACGCCGGGCAAGCCTGCGAACATTCCGGCCGGGCAAGAAGTTACCGTTGCGCTGCCATACGAGGTGGCCGGCGCAGGCGATTACACGCTCGGCATCCAGGTGGCAGGTCCGCAGACGCCGGTTTTCGCGGCGACCAGCAAGTTCACAGTTGCGAGCCTGTATGCCGCCGATTACGGATACCTGCTCAGCAAAGATGAGGACAACTTCGGACCGGATGTGTGGTGGTGCGAAAGCACGTACAAGGTCAGTCGCGACCGCCCCCGTCCCAAGACGGCAGGCAAGGGGATCAGTATCGCCGCCGCCCGCAACGAGTCCGAGGCATTCCAGATCGTGTTCCGGTCCAGCCGCGGCGAGGGCTCGACCAACGCCTACGTCCAGGGTCCTGAGGGTTGGCCCGATAGCTGCTGGACGATCGACCGGGTGGCTTACCACTACGTCAAGACCCCCAGTGACTACAGTGGATGCGTCGGCTGGTGGCCGGATGCTTTGCCTAAGTGGGGCGTCTATGACATCCCCAAACACGACAACACGCCGATGTGGATCACCGTGCATGTCCCCGAGACCGCGAAGGCAGGCAAGTACCGGGCCAAGTTCCACATCGAGGGCGATAGCTGGGGGATGGAGTTGCCCATCGACATCCGCGTGTATGACTTTACCCTCAGCAAGGAGCCGCACATCGAATCCGGCTTCGGGCTGGATGAGGGCGCCATCGCGCGTTACCAGAACCTCACGAATATCGAGGACCGGCGCAAAGTCTGGGACCTTTATATGCAAGACTTCCGGGACCATCGGATGTGCGTCTACAACTTCGCGCCCTTCGACCCGATGAATGTGACCCTCACGGGTGGCATGACCAGTTGGTCGGGCGGTGAGGTGAGCGAGGAAGCGCCGGCATCGGGTAAGCATTGCCTGAAGATCGTGGACGACAGCCCCACAGCCGCGATCGAGGCCAACTACACGAAGAAGCTGCCGGTCGCGCAGAACACGCGCTATCGGCTGGCCTGGAAATGCAGAACGGCTATCCCGCAGCAGCACTATCAAGTCACGATGGGGCAGCACACCGCCGACGGCACATGGCTGTCCGGCAACAACATTGACATCGAACGCGTGGGTGATGGCACGTGGAAATCCGAGGAGTTCATGATCGAGCCAGGGCGCCTCAACCCGCAAACGGCGCAACTGAGCCTGACGCTCCGCCCGGTGCCCTGGTCTGAGAAAGGCGAGGCCATGGGCACCGCGTGGTTCGACGACGTGTTCTTCGGTACTGCGGGCTCCGATACGAACATGATTGAAGATGGCGGCTTTGAGGCAGGCCCGGAAGACATCAAGCCGGTCGCCGACTTCGCCGCCTGGGACAAGCAGGCCGAGAAGTACCTCGACGGATACGGGTTCACGAACTTCGTGGTCCCCATCATGGGCCTCGGCGGCATGACGTACAATGCCGAGGGCACCGGGCGGCTTGGCCCATACAAGCAAGGCAGTGACCAGTACAACAAGCTGTTCAAGCAGATGGCGATGATGGTGCAAGACCACCTCGAGCAGAAAGGGTGGCTGCATAAGGCCTACGTGTACTTTGTGGACGAGCCACCACCATCTCAGTACCCCTATTGCAAGCAGTACAATGAACTCATCAAGATGGCCGCTCCCAAGATCCGCCGGATGCTGACGATCCAGCCGGTGAAGGAGTTGTACGGAGATGTCGACATCTGGTGCGTCATCGAGCCGGCGCTCAACCCCACGGACACCAGGGCTCGCCAGAAGCAAGGCGACACAATCTGGTGGTATGTGTGCACCGGCCCGAAAGCGCCGTGGCCGGGGCTGTTCATCGATCACAGCGCCATCGACCTGAGAATGTGGCTATGGATGACGGTCAAGTACGATGTCCAGGGCGTCCTGATCTGGACCACCAACTGGTGGACCTCCAGCGCCGCCTTCCCGAAGGAGCCGCAGAATCCGTGGACCGACCCGATGGGCTATGTGGACAGCTACGGCTTCCAGCCGGGGCAGGTGGCGACCTGGGGCAACGGAGACGGACGCATGTTCTACCCGCCCAACCAGGATGTCAACAACGACAAGACCCCCCACATCGAGGGGCCGGTGAACTCGATCCGCTGGGAAATGCTGGCTAAGGGGATCGATGACTACGAGTACTTCTGGACGCTGCGGCAGTCGATTGCCAAGGCGAAACAGTCCGGCAAGAACGCGAAGCTCATCGCCGAGGCAGAGGCTCTGCTGATCGTCCCGGATGCCATCGCCAGCGACTTGATGCACTTCACGAAAGACCCGCAGATCCTTATCGCGAGGCGCGCGCGGATCGCGGAGATGATCGAGAAGCTGAACGGGAAGCAGTAACGGCTGGATACTGGATGCTGGATACGAGATACGGGACGGCGGGCGGGGTAGGTGCCGTGGTCGGCCGTTTTTGACACGGCTTTCGGAGGGCGTGTATAATCGGGGAGAGGAAACGCCCTGAGCAGGAGAACTGATGAACTTCGCTGACCGGCTCGCGAACGCAATCCGTGAGAAGGGTAGTTACGTGTGCGTGGGGATCGACCCGCGCGTCCGAGGCTTGCCGCCGACGCTTCGGCCCGATTCCTGCGGGCGGATAGGCGAGGACCGAGGGTGCGTTCAGGCGGCTGTCGAGCGGTTCTGCGGTGACATCATCGAGGCCGTTGCGCCGTATGCGGCGTGTGTGAAGCCGCAGTCGGCGCTTTTCGAGGCCCTCGGGGCCGGTGGAACTGAGCTGATGTGGCGGCTGGCCGCGAAGGCGCAAGGCCTTGGGCTGCCGGTCATCATCGACGCCAAGCGCAATGACATCGGCTCGACCGCCGAAGCGTACGCCGAAGCATTCTTTCGCGGCGAAACGCGGGCCGATGCGTTGACCGTCAACCCGTACCTCGGCACCGACGGCGTGAAGCCGTTCGTGGATGCGGCGGACAAGATCGGCGCCGGGCTGTTCGTGCTGGTGAAGACATCGAATCCCTCGTCCAGGGAATTGCAGGACTTGAAGGTGCGAACTCCAGGCGGGGAGAAGCGTGTATATGAACATATTGGCGATCTCGTGTCTGAATGGGGCGATGCGGTGATCGGCGAGTGTGGGTACTCAGCGGTGGGTGCGGTTGTCGGAGCCACATACCCGGCGCAGCTTGTCGAACTGCGGGCGCGGCTGCCGCACGTGCCGTTCCTGGTGCCCGGCTACGGAGCGCAGGGCGGGGCGGCGGCGGATGTGATTGGGGCTTTCGATGCAGAGGGGCTAGGCGCAGTTGTGAATTCCTCGCGCGGCATCACGCAGGCATGGGAGAAGGCCGAAGGCGGGGAGAAGCGCTATGCCGAGATCGCGGCGGACGCGGCGCGGTGGATGCGGGATGAGATCAACGAAGCGCTGAGGGGGCGACTGGCGGCGTTGAGGTTCGTGGACCCCGAGGAGGAGCTGCAAATGAGGGATGAGATCAACAAGGCGCTGCGGGGATGAACTGCGCTGGAGAGGAGGCCGACGAACGTGGGGCACGTGACGGTCGATATTGACGACCAGATTGCTGAGAGAGTGCGTGCGCTGGCACACGACGATGACTTGGCGAAGGTCGTCGCCCAGGCGCTGGAGCAGTGGCTTGCAGAGGCTGCGCGGGAGAGCGCAGGCTGCGGCACGGAGGGCGGGCCTTCGCCGGATGAAGAGGCTTCGCGGCAGCGAGCGTATGAGGCACTGCTGGGGATAGGCGGGATATGGGACGTGCCCGGGGATGCAGCGGACCGCCATGATGACTACATCTATGGTCAGGAAAAACAATGAGGGGGATCTTCGTCGACAGTTGGGGCTGGATCGCGTCGCTTGACCGGAATGACTCCGCTCATGCTGCTGCCCAGAGCGTGCTTGAACAGGCGGGTCGCGATCGAGTGACACTCGTGACGACCAACGCCATCGTCTACGAGTGCAGCGTGCTCTTGCGCCGATGGGCAGGTCACCGTACAGCCCTTGCACTGCTGGACCGACTGGTCTCCACGCCCTCATCGGCGCAGGCGGTGACAGTAGTTAGAGTCGACGAGGCCATAGAGCACGCCGCAATCGCGATCTTCTGCCGTTACGACGACAAGGACTTCTCGTTTGTAGACTGCCTGAGCTTCGCCGTGATGCAGCAACGCGGGATAGAGACAGCCCTCACGGGCGACAGGCATTTCGCCCAGATGGGCTCTCGGACCGTACCGCCGATTCAGGACTGAGAGACAGGAGGCCGCCATTGTCCCTCGCGGGCCGCGATCTGATAAGTCTGAAGGACCTGTCGGTGGCCGAGATCGGCTATGTACTCGATGTTGCCGACGGCATGGCCGAGGCGATCGGCTTTGGTCGAGGACCGCGATCGCCGCTGGGGCAGCTCGACAGCATTCTGGCAACCCTGTTCTTCGAGCCCAGCACCCGCACCCGGCTTTCGTTCGAGGCGGCGATGATGCGGCTTGGCGGCCAAGTGCTCGGCTTCGGCGGGCCTGAGGCGAGTTCGGTCATGAAGGGTGAAACCCTCGCCGACACGGTCCGCATGGTCGAGGGCTATAGCGACATCATCGTGATCCGCCACCCGCTGGCTGGCACGGCACGCGTCGCGGCGGACTGCGCGAGCATCCCGGTCATCAATGGCGGAGACGGCCCGCACGAGCATCCGACGCAGACGCTGACCGACCTGTTTTGCCTGCGCCGGCGTAAGGGGCGGCTGGACGGGCTGAAGATCGCCCTATGTGGCGATTTGCTATATGGGCGCACGGTGCATTCGTTAGCGCCGATGATGGCCCGGTTCGGCTCGGAGGTCGTGTGCATCTCACCGCCGCAGCTTCGGATGCCAGCGGAGGTTCTTGACGAGTGCGAGCGTCTCACCGGCCAGCGGCCGGCGGAGTTCGACGCGATCAGGGACGGCCTCGGCGACCTCGATATGCTCTATATGACCCGTGTGCAGCGGGAGCGATTCGGCAGTGAAGAGGAGTACCAGCAGGTCAAGGACTGCTGCATTCTCACCGCCGAGACAATGGCCAAAGCACCCGAGCAGATGATCGTCATGCACCCTCTGCCGCGAGTCAATGAGATCGCCACCGACGTGGACGCCGACCCCAGAGCCGTATACTTCGAGCAGGCCGCCGGGGGCGTTCCGGTGCGGATGGCGCTGATGGCCGCCCTGCTGGACATGGCGCCGGGGCGCGAGCGACATAGATCGCTGGGCCTCGGGGCAGCGGTGACGAGCGGTTGCGGGGACACGCGCCACGAAGCCGACGAAGAGCCGGCCTACATGGTGGCCGAGGGCGGCCGCATCTGCACCTATGCGAAGTGCATCACGACGACCGAAGTGTACCTGCAGGCGGCGTACACCGTGGACGAAGTGGGGGAGAAGCGGTGCTGGTATTGCGAGCAAGTGATGTGAGATGGGTTCAGGTGTGAGCGGAGCACCGCAGCCGAGCCAGCAGGCCAAGTGCCCGGGCAGACAGACGGAGTGCCGCAGTGATAACGCGAGTCGAAGCACTCAACTACAGATGCCTTCGCTATGTGAACCAGCCCCTTGGCGATTTCCACGTGCTGGTGGGCGCGAACGCGACCGGTAAGAGCGCCTTCCTGGATGTGCTGCAACTCCTCCGGGACTTTGTGACATACGATGTTAACGAGGCGGTACTGGTTCGCGATGAGTGGCCTTCACATGGCCGAGCCCGTCGCCTGGAGGAGCTAGTCTTCAAGCAGTCAGCGGACCGTTTCGAACTCGCGCTGGAGTTCGCCAGGCCTGACGACGCAGAGGCGGCCGAGGTATTGGGATCAGATGGGTTCGCGCGCTATGAAGTGTCCATCGGTGTTCGGGCCGGGGTAGGGCTGTCCATACTGAGTGAGGTTCTGTGGCGCTGCACGGCATCGCACAGCGATCTCATGCCTCAGCCTCGCTCCCTGTTCCCGTACGAGCCGGATGCTCCGAGCACGATCCTGCGACCTACGCGCCAACCAGGCTGGCGCGCCATAGTCCGCAAGACAGAGACGGGCAACGCCTCATTCAACTCCGAGGTGGGCGGCTGGAACCACAGCTTCGGCATGGGGGCAGGCCGCGCTGCGTTGGCCTATCTTCCCGAAGACAGGAGCCAGTTTCCAGTTGCCAACTGGGTCAAAGACGTGCTGACGAGCGGCGTCCATGTGATCGCCCTGAACAGCGCGGCGATGCGCCGTCCGGTCAGCCCCTCGGCACCCACTACGTTCCTGCCGGACGGGGCGAACGTGCCCGTGGTTATTGGCGCTCTCAAAGAGAAACAGGAGTCAAGGTATGGCGAGTGGCTGGAGCACGTGCGCACTGTGCTGACCGACATCGCCGATATTGAGGTCAAGGAGAACCCACAGGACCGCCACCTGTATCTAGCCGTTCGCTACGGTGCAGGTGGCGAACCAGTACCTTCGTGGCTGCTGTCGGATGGAACCCTGCGTTTCCTTGCGCTTACGCTCCTGGCCTACCTGCCCGAGCACCGTGGCGTTTACCTGATCGAGGAACCGGAGAACGGCATCCATCCTCGTGCGGTGGACGCAGTCTACCAGTCGCTGTCGTCGGTGTATGACGGACAGGTGCTCCTTGCAACCCACTCCCCTCTGTTGGTCGGACAAGCTGCCGATCATCCCGAGTGTATACTATGCTTCGCTAGGAACGAGTCAGGGGCGAGCGATATAACCACTGGCCGCGACCACCCGCGGTTGCGCGACTGGCGTGGGCAGGTCGATCTGGGCACACTGTACGCTTCCGGCGTGTTGGACTGAGGGCGGGTACCGTCATGCGGGATCTTGTCGTCCTGACCGCTGACAAGCAGCAGAGAGAGACGATGTCCGCTCTTCTTGCTGAACGCCAGCGAGCAATTAACATAGCGGTCGGAACTTGGGATTGCTTCCGGCATCCGGGCAGCGACCCGGGTGTGTACAACGACGGTGCCGCCTACCTCTCGACCTTTCGGTACCAGTACCACCGCGCTGTTGTCCTGCTGGATAGGGAGTGGCAGGGCGGACCAGACGACGCCGGGGAGATGCGCGATCACTTGGCATCGGCTCTTGCGGCCGCAGGCTGGGATGGACGTTGCCACGTCGTGGTTCCGGACCCCGAGTTCGATGTGTGGGTCTTTGGCGATTCACCGCACGTCGCGCACATTCTCGGCGTAAGCATGGAGGCTCTGAGGGCTTTGGGGGCAGAGAGGGGCTGGTGGCCAGTGGACCACCCCAAGCCTTCCCGACCCAAGGAACTCCTGGAGGATATCCTGCGTTCGGCCCGTAAGCCCCGTTCATCGGCACTTTACGTGGCACTTGCGAGGAAAGTGAGCCTGTCGCGCTGCACTGACCCCGCATTTCGCCTCTTGTGCGACACGCTCCGCGCCTGGTTCCCGGCGCAGTCACACCAGCCGTAACCATCACTTCCCCAAGGGAGGAAACATACATGGACCTATCAGGCAAGTACACCATCCAGATTCCGAAAGTCAAGAAATGCGCCGTGGCGTATTCCGGCGGGCTTGACTCGGCTCTCGCGCTCAAGCTGCTCCCGGACTACTATGGCGTCGAGGAAGTCCTCGCCTGCACCGTCAACGTCGGCCTCACGGACGACGAGGTCGAGATGTGCCGGTCGAAGGCGGAACTGCTCGGCGTCCCGTGGCACTACATGGAGTGCGAGGACGAGTTCGTCAACAACTGCATCACCAAGGCGATCTATGCCAATTCCTCATACGAGGGTTACCCGGTCGCGACCTCGATGACCCGGCAACTCATCGCACGGAAGGTCGCCGAGTTCGCCGTCGCACAGGGCTGCGACTCGATCTGCGAGGGCTCGACCGGCAAGGGCAACGATCAGTTCCGAATGCACAACGTCTTTTCACTGTTCGCCCCCGACCTGACGGTCATCGTCCCCGTGCGCGACTTCGACTTCACCCGCGAGGAAGAGAAGAAGCTGTCCGAGCAGTACGGCATCCCGTATAAGGCGGGTATCGGCGACGACTTGACGATGTGGTGCCGCTCGATCGGCTCGGGCGAGGTCTCGAACCTGAAGATGGTCATCCCGGAGGATGACTATATCTGGTACAAGTTCCCGCAGAATGCGCCAGATGAGCCGCGGAAGATGGAGATCGTGTTCGAGAAGGGGCTGCCCGCGCGAGTCGACGACGTCACCGGGTTGGCGAACATCATCCACTACCTCAACAAGGTCGCCGGCGAGAACGCCATCGGCAAGATCGACATGTTCGAGGACGGCATCATCGGCCTTAAGAGCCGCGAAGTATATGAGGCCCCGGCGGCCAAGGTGCTGCTCAGCATCCACAAGGACATGGAGCAGCTTTGCCTCACCAAGGAACAGATACAGTTCAAGCCCGAGATTGAGCGCCAGTGGGCCTACATGGTCTACCACGGCGGGTGGTATCATCCAATCAAGGCGGACTGCGACGCGTACCTGGCGGCCTCGCAATGGGCGGTCAACGCCAAGTACGAGATCGAGCTTTACAAGGGCAACATCAATATCCTCAGCCGCGAGTCCGATACCCGCCTGTTCCGGCCCGAGTTGCGCGCGATCGTCGAGCGCGAGAAGGAGCCGGGCGAGGTGCGGATCGAGTGGAAGCAGCCGGAAAGCGGCCCGGCCGTGAAGATTGCCGGGTTCCAGTATCAGATACTGGGGCATCGGGGGTTGCTGGGGTAGGGGGCAACGCGATGGGCGCGAAAAAGCGTACGACGGCTACCGTCACGAACTACTATGCGCGGGCAGCACAGGCCCTGTACCAACGCCTGAGATTCGTGCGGTCTCTGATCCCACCAGGTAGCGGCAACAACCTGGAACTCGGGGGCCTTTGCGAACAAGCGGTCAGAGACCTCCTGCGCTCAGTATTGCCTGCACGATTCGGTGTCGGATATGGGCACGTGTCATACGGCACCGATCTCAGCGCCGGGACGAAGCCACTGGATGTCATCTTGTACGACGCTCTCGGGTATTCGCCAGTCTGGCAGGAGGGCGAGTTCGTGGTGGTGCCACCGCCTGCCTTGCTTGCCGTAGTCGAGGTCAAGGCGACCTTGACCGCGCAACACTTCGGGAATGCGTTGAAGCAGATCGCTCGTGCGTTTGACGGGCTTGGCGACCGCCAGAAGCCTTATCCGGGGTTCGTGCTTGGGTTCGCAGGAGCATCCGAACCGCTTTGGGACAGCAATGGAGCCAGGGTTGGAGAGCAGATCGTTGGGTACCTTGAGGTGGAGACGGACCGCTGCCGCATCAGACGAGCTGCTCTGTGGCAAGGCCACCAACCGAACGGATTCGCCTACTGGTACTGGCGGCTACTGGAAGAGTTGTATGAAGGCGTAGGCATTGGATACCGAGATGCGCCGCTGCCGGAGGGGTATGAGGATAGTGACGTGCAATTTGATGACTGAGGAGGGTTGGCGATGAAGGTGTACGACGGCTATGGCAACGACATCAAGGGAATGATCGGAGACATCATCGATCGTCGCGAGCCGGGGTATGTGCACGTGGACATCTTCCCCGGCCCGGACCCCCAGGGGCACAAGGGGACATTCGTTGTCGCGACGTGGCGAATCGGCAATGAGCTGTACATGGCCTGGGAGCCGGTTCCGGCAGGCCGAGCAGAGAGACTCAAGGTTCTTCAGCGGTGGGTGGGCTTCGCGCAACTTCGCTCTCCTGAGGTGCGCGGCGGTCTAGCTCACCCGGACTGCTGGCCTCCGCAAAGTGGGTGGCTTACCGGGCGGCGCCAGCCGACTGTTTCGGTCGCCGCGTAGGTGAAGTGCAGGTGACAGGTTTCAGGAACGGCGGGCGAGAGGAAGTGACTGACCGCATGGCAGCAAAGCGCCACAGTAAGGAGATCAGGCAGGCTGCGGCGATGTTGGAAGCGCTTAGCGACGCGAAGCGCGAGATCGTGCTCCAGCTCATCCGCTGCCTGGCGGAGGATGAGGACGCGGACCTGCAGGGCGATCCGGCAACGGTGGCGGACGACTTGGCGGAGTTCGAGCGGTTCCGTTCCGGTGAGCGAAGCGGCCTCGTCACGTCCGATGAAGTGCTCGCGGGGATGCGAACGCAACGCAGGGGGAAGACTTCGCATGTACCGAGTCTGGTATAGCCCCAAAGCCCGCAAGCAGCTTGGGCAACTGCCGGATGACGTGGGCCTGCGCATGGCAGAAGCCATTCACGAGTTGTGCGAATGGCCGCATCACAGGCAGGATGTGAAGCCCCTTGCGGGCGCTTATCGGGGGCATTGGCGACTGCGAGTTGGCGCCTACAGGGCGGTGTTCACAGTCGACGACGCAGCCCGTGAGATCGAGATCGCGCGCATCGCCCCGCGCGGCCAGGTGTATTGAAAAGCTCGAACAACGTTCCACGCTTCACTGAAGGGAGTGTCCGAGATGGCAGACGACGTTCTGGTCATACTGCAACAGGCAATGGCTAAGGAAGAGCAGCGCGCAGCATTCTACACGGAGGCTGCGCAGAAGACCTGCAACTCGCTCGCGCAGGCCACCTTCAACATCCTCGCCGGCGAGGAGCAGAAGCATAAGGACTACATCACCCGGTTCTACAACGGGATGATGGAGAAGAACCAATGGCCGGACATGAGCGAGTGCCAGGGCGAGTGCATCCTTGCCGCCGACGCCGCGAAGAAGATCTTCCGGGCCATCGCCCAGGCCACCGTGCAGGATGTGACCTGCGAGACCGGCCTCACCGATGCCTATGAGGTCTCCATGGAGGCCGAGCGCGAGAGCATCGCGTTGTACAAGAGCCTCCTCGACGACGCCCACGACGCGAACGCAAAGGCCTTCTACACTGTGCTCCTGAACGCCGAGCGCGGGCATCTGCAGCTTCTGAGCAAGACCCTGGAGTACCTCGACGACAGCGAGCAGTGGTTCTTCGAGGAGGAGCAGTGGATCGTCGAAGGGTAACGCTGGAAGCGGAACGCTGAAGGCAGAACGCTGAACGCGGAAATGACGGCAGACGGCAGGTCTGTGCGCCTACGGGGGTAGGTGTTATGCGCTGGAGCGAGTGGCGTTGGTTGATCTTGGTGCTGCGCCTGATCTTGGGGATCGGCACAGTGTGGGCGATTGTGGCCTTCTCGCAGGGGCGGATTTCGGGCCGATTGGCGGCGGGATACACCGTCTGGGGCGGTGCGTTGTCTGTGCTGCCCCTATCTCGCATCAGGGTTAGCGTCTGGGCGAGGGTGCTTCGGATGGCCGTAGTTCCGGCCACAGCCGCTGTAGTGCAGGCGGTGCTGGTGGCCGTCGCGCCGACCGACGAAGCCCGCGATCACGCGTGGACTGGCGGGCTCATGCCCCTGGGGTATCTTGTGACATTGGTGCCTCTACACGGCTGGCAAGAGGCGCGCCTGGAGCGCATTTTCGGGCAGGGCAGGACCCCGGTGGATCCCAACGAGCGCTTGCGAATGGCTGAGGCGATATATGTGGAAGTGGGAGGCCGCCGCATTACTGACGATATCTGGGCGGGATATGTCCAAGCACTGAGAGAGACCCGGCAGTACGAGCGCGCTGTGCGGGAGTTCGAGGGCGGCCTTAGCCATTGGGCGAACTCGCCCAGATTCGCCGAGGCGCTCGACGCGGCGGTTGCCTCCGCCAAGTACGCGAGGGGGGCAAGCGGCGGCGATGACTTGCTAGTTCGCACCGTCACGGAATGCCCGGGCACCTCGGGCGCAGGAATTGCCGCGAAGGCCCTGGTGGAACGGGCACAGGCACAGCAGACAACGCACGAAACGTAGGTACTTCATGGCAGATAAAGGCAAGTCGCAGAAGCTTTGGGGCGGGAGATTCTCGTCCGATATGTCCGATATTGCGCTCGACTTCTCCGAGTCGACTGCCGCCGACTCGCGCATGATCGCCGAAGACATCTGGGGCTCCGAAGCCCATGCGATCATGCTCGCCAAGTGCGGCATCATCGGCGAGGAGGACCTGCGCGTCATCCTCGAGTGGCTGGAGAAGACGCGGGCGGAGTACGAAGCCGGCGCCTTCACCCTCAAGCGCGAGCTTGAGGATGTGCACATGAACGTCGAGAGCCACCTGCGCCAGAATGCCGGGCCGGAGTTCAGCGGGAAGCTGCACACCGCCCGCTCGCGCAACGACCAGGTCGCCACCGACTGCAAGATGCACCTGCGCACGCGGCTGCTCGACGTGGCCGAGGCGGTGTCGGGGCTGCAGGCGGCGCTGCTCGCCAAGGCCGAGGGGCACGAGCAGACCGTCATGCCCGGCTATACGCACACCCAGCACGCGCAGCCGATCTCGGTCGCCTTCTGGCTGTCGTCGTATGCGTCGATGCTCATGCGCGACCAAGACCGGCTTGCCGGGGCTTTCGCGCACGCCAACACCTGCCCGCTGGGGGCGGCGGCGCTCGCCGGCACGAGCTTCCCCACCGACCGCAAGCTCTCGGCGAAGCTGCTCGGTTTCGACAGCGTCCACGAGCACGCGCTGGACCTCATCGGCTCGCGCGACTTCGTGGCCGAGGCCATCGCCGCGCTGTCGATCCTCATGGCGAACTTGTCGAAAATAGCCGAGGAGTTCGTGCAGTGGTCGACATACGAATACGGGATGATCGAGATCGATGACGCGTACTCCTCGGGCAGCTCGATCATGCCGCAGAAGAAGAACCCGTGCATCGCGGAACTCTCACGCGGGCGGGCAGGCCTGGTCTTCGGGCGGCTGATGCAGATTCTGACGCTGATGAAGGCGCTCCCGAGCGGCTACAACCGCGACCTGCAGGAGGACAAGCCGCCGCTTTGGGAGGCGCTCGACTGCGTGGAGGCGACGACGATCGCCATCCGCGCGATGGTGGAGACCTGCACGCTCAAGACGCAGCGGATGCGGGAACTGGTAGGGCGCAACTTCGCGACCGCGACAGAACTGGCGAACCTGCTCGTCGCCGAGCGCGGCCTGCCCTTCCGCACCTGCCACGAGATCGTCGGCGATCTTGTCGGGCGGCTCGTCAAGGAAGGCAAGAACCTCGACGACCACGAGGCGGTGCAGGCGATCCTCGCCGAGCATGGACAGGACCTCAGCTTGGAAGAGATCGCCGGCGTCGTCGATCCGGTGGCCTGCTTGAACCGGCAGGTGTCGCTGGGGAGCACCGGGCCGAAAGAAGTGCGGCGGATGCTCAAGGCGCTGGGGAAGGGCCTCGCCGGGCATGAGGCGCAGATCGCGAAGCGGCGCGAGGGGATCGAGGCGGCGTGGAAGGAAACGCAGGGGATTGTGGTGCGGGTGCTGGGGGCTGACGGCGTCTCACCCCCCGGCCCCCTCTCCTGAGCATACGGCGCGCTCAGGAGAGGGGGAGAACGCCTGACGGCCACGGCAAACGGCTTCCTACCCCGCCCGGCTTTGCCGGGCACCCCTCCCTCGTAGGGAGGGGAGTGGCGACGGCAGACGACAACGGCTTCCTACCCCGCCCGGCTTTGCCGGGCACCCCTCCCTCGTAGGGAGGGG
>CAYWBK010000122.1:0-14459 GCA_964455745.1 uncultured Armatimonadia bacterium | reverse complement strand
TGTGGCCGTTTTCCACCCTCGGCTGGCCGGACGACACGCCGGAGCTGCACTACTTTTACCCCACCACCGTTCTGGTGACCGGCTATGACATCATCTACTTCTGGGTCGCCAGAATGGTGATGATGGGCATACACCTGCGCCATGAGGAGCCGTTCGGCAAGGTGTTCATCCACGGTCTCGTGCGCGATGAAACCGGCCGCAAGATGAGCAAATCCATCGGCAACGCCGTCGACCCCATCGAGCTGATGGACCAGTACGGGGCCGACGCCATGCGCTTCGCGCTCACCCAGCTCATCACCCACGGTCAAGACCTCACCCTGAACCGCCACCCCCTCGACCCGAAAGACGCGTCGAAGGGGTACGAGTATCCGAAGGTGTTAGGGGCGCGCAACTTTTGCAACAAGATCTGGAATGCGTCGCGGTTCGTGATGATGAACGTTCCCTACCCCCCTGCCCCCCTCCCTGGTAGGGAGGGGGAGACGGACACCCTCCCCTGGGGCGACCTTGCCATCGCCGACCGATGGATTCTGTCGCGGCTGCTGAACGTGCTGAACGCGGTGCACCGCCACCTGTCGAGCTACAACCTCGCGCAGGCGGCCGATGCGCTGTATGATTTCATCTGGACGGAATTCTGCGACTGGTACCTGGAGTTGTCCAAGACAGCGCTGTATGGCGACGATCCGGTCCGCAAGGCCGCGGTGCAGGCGGTGCTCCGGCGCGTGCTCGGCGATGTGCTCAAAGCCCTGCACCCGTTCATGCCGTTCATCACCGAGGAGATCTGGCAGCGGCTGGAGCCGAAGGCCGAAAGCCTTGCCATCCAGCCTTACCCGACCGGAACGGACCTGTGCGCCGATGCCGACGCGGAGCAGCGACTGGGCGAGATGCAGCAGATCGTCACGGCGATCCGGGCGCTGCGGGCCGACTTCAACATCCCGCCGGGGCAGCGGCTGGCGGTGACGCTCATCCCCTCCGACACCTACGCACTCGATGCCTACGAGAAGCAGCGAGCGGGCATGATCGCGCTTGGCGCCGTCAGCGACCTCCACCTCGTCGGGCCGGATGCGCCTCGACCGCGCGGAGCGGCCTCGACCGTCGCCGCAGGTACGCACATCTTCCTCCACCTGCACGGGGCGGTGGACCCGATGAAGGAGATGAAGCGGCTGGAGAAGCGTATCGAGGGCCTGGAGGGCGAAGCCCAGAAGTGCAACAGCAAGTTGATGAACGAGGGCTTCACCAAGCGCGCTCCGGCCGAGGTCGTCGAGAGGGAGCGCCAGCGGGTGGATGACATCCATGCAACGATAGCGAAGCTGCAGGAGCAATTCGACACGTTTGCGGAGTTGAACGGCTAAACGGCGGGCCACTCCGCGAGAGGATGGGTCGGACTACGGGAGCGCCAGCCTCATCGGCGGCCTGGGCGGCTGCAGGCCGCCAACTGTATCCGGCCCGGCCGTCCGTACGGGGTGAACGGCAGGGCCGGATACTTCGCTGCGCTCGTAGTCCGGCCCCTCCACGACGCCGGCGCCCACTGCACAGGAGAGTGATCGGTATGCTCAAACTCATAGCTGTTTTTGGCATGGCGGCTTTGGCCGTTGGCGGGTACTGCCAGGTCACTCCTTTCAGTATCTGCGCTCACCTCAACGGGGGCGAGGAGTACCAAGACCATCAGCGCGAACTACAGCTTCTGCAGCAAGCCGGCATCCGAGGCGTGAGAGCCGACTTCACCTGGGGCTACTTCGAGCCACAGAAAGGCAAGTGGCAGTTCGAGGTCTTCGATCGACTCATCCCGGACGCAAAGGCCCACGGCGTGACCCTCCTGCCAATCCTGTGCTACAACGTGGACTGGGCGTTCCCGGTGCAGGACCATCTCGACGATTGGTGCGAGTACGTGCGCACGGTGGTCACGCGGTACAAGGGAGACCTGAAGTACTGGGAAGTCTGGAACGAACCGAACATCGAGTTCTGGAAGCCGAAGCCGAACGCCGACGAATACACGCGGCTGCTGAAGGCCACCTACGATACGATCAAGCAGATCGACCCCACCCTGCAGGTGGTCTATGGCGGGACCGCCGGCGTGCCGCTCGACTTCCTGCGCCGCAGTTTCGAACTGGGCGGCGCCAAGGCCTGCGACGTGCTGGCGATCCACCCGTACCGCTACCCCACCGCGCCCGAGGAAGGGGGCATCGCCGAGGATCTCGTGAAGGTTCGCCAACTGCTGGCCGAGTTCGGCGGCAAGCAGCCGATCTGGATCACCGAATTCGGCTGGCCGACGCACATCAACCCGGCGGTCGGCGACGGCGCCCTTTTCGCGCAGATGATCGCCTACTCCGCGAAGCAGCGCTTCCCCGGGACGGCCAGCTTCCGCGCGGCGATTCTCGATGTGCCGGGCGCGCCAGGCTTCGGCCCGCTGACAGGGATCGTGCGCGACGGCTTGCGCAGGATGCCCGGCTTCTCGGTGCGCATCATTGGCCTCGCCGATCTCGCGGCCCTCAGCCCCGCCGACACGCCCGTCCTGGTGATGCCCTCTACCGAGCAATACCCGGCGGACTATTTCGACCAGATCCTGCGATTCGTGCGCGAGGGCGGCCTGCTGGTGCACATTGGCAACACGCCGTTGTACTACGCCGCCCGGCTGAAGGACGGCAAGTGGGAGTCGCCGATCGCGCCGGAGGAGGCCCGAGCATCCCTGCACGTCGGCTGGAAAGCCTGGTGGACCGAGAAAGGCCTGCCCGAAAGCGCCGATCATTCAATGCTGGCTGTTCCCGCTGATTCCGGCATCGTGCTCCCGCAACGCCTGGGCAGCGCGCGGTGGCTGACTGACGCGAAACTCGCCGGCAAGGACCGCTTAATCCCGCTCGTCAACTCGTACAAGGGCGACGCGCTGGCCGGCAGCCCGGTGGCCCTGTATCTCTACGACAGCGACCTGAAGGGCGCATTTCTCGGCATCTGCCTCGACACATCGCTGACCGGCGTGACCGACGACACTGAGGCGCTGTATCTGCCGCGGGCGTACATGATCGCATTGCGGGGCGGGATGTCGAACATCTACTGGTACGAGTTCCGCGACGGCGGCGATGACCCCGCATACAACGAAGACCGCTTCGGTGTCATCCACCACGACATGACCCCCAAGCCAGCGTATCTCGCCTACCAGGCGATGGCGGCGGCGCTGGGCAAGGCGAAGTTCATCGGGGAAGTGGCGGTCGGGAAGGGCGCGCACTGCTGCCTGTTCGACACCGGCGTCACGAAAACGGCAGCCCTCTGGCATCCCGGCGGCGAGGTCAAGGTTACTCTGAAGGTCTCAGGCACAGGAGTCAAAGCGACCGACTACCTCGGCAAGCCGCTGACTGTGCAGGTTCGGGGCGGGAAGGTCACGCTGCCGGTAAGCGAGGGCGTCGTCTACCTGACGGGGCTGAAGGAGGTCGGTGGAGCGGAGTAGAGGCCATGCGCGCCGTATGGAACAGAGGGGCCGTGACACGCGCGTCGCGCCTTCGGTCGCGGCCCCGAGGACCTGTCGGGGGTGAGGCGTCTGCGGAAACTACGTAGGTCCTTTGCGTAGTTTTCCTCGCGAAACTCAGTAGAATCCCTGATTGACACCCCCCCGCGCTCTAGTTGTATAGTCCCGGTGACAACTTGACGTGCAAGCGAGTCAGTCCGGGAGGGATCGCTATGCAGACAGTCGCCTTCGTCGCCCCTCGCCGTACCTCTCTCACCGCCCTTCGTCTCACTCGTATCTTGCCGATCGCACTCATCGTCTTGTGCGCTCTGGCAGCCTCATCCTCCCCCTTATGGGCGCAGACGCTCACCGTCCAGATCATCCAGCCCGACAACGACCCATTCACCGTTGCGGTCGGCGTTGCGCAGCCGTTTGAGGCCGTCGCGTACATCGACGGCGTCGAGCTTGACTACGGAGCGGTCACATGGGACTGGAGTTTCGGCGACGCTACCGACGACTCCACCGACAATCCCACGGCGCATACTTATGCGGATGTGGGCAACTACGTGGTTACGGTAACCGCCACCTACAACGGCCTGCAGGCTCAGGACGCGATCAGCGCGGCGGTCTCGCCTGCAGAGGTGGAAGCGGGCATACAGATACTGCCAACACCGGGCAGCAATGTGTGCGATATGGTCACAATAAAGATACGCATCCCGAGTAAGGCTTTGAACGATAGTCAACACTACTTCGGAGGCGCTAAGTTCTATAAGAAGAACGCGGATGGCAACTGGGTGAGGCAGTATCCCACGAATGACCAATGGAGCGCTATCTTTGCCGAGACCGAGAACGGGATCGACTACCAGGCAACCTCGTACCTGTGGGATTCGGCCGGCGACCTCAATATTGGTGTCAACTGGAAGATCGAGTACTTTCTCGTGGGCCAGACCGTGCCGCCACCCGCCACGAGGCCACCCGACATCGTCGGCTCCAAGGAGGTCACCTGGACACCAGGCAATACCGTAGTCACCTCCGGAACCGACGTTATTTTCCACCACACTGGGGATACCTCGCACCCGGTTACCTTCGGCATCGCCCACCTCGCCTGCGCAGCCCCGCAGTTCAACGTCACACTTAGCATCTACTCATTGTCGGGCGGTGCGACGCCGGTAGCGACCGTGACGCCGCCGGGCGGCTACGGAATCGGGGCCGGTCAGACGATCACGTGGGACGGCAAGATCGGCGGGGCCGACGCCCCCCAGGGCATCTACACATACATGGTGTACGCGCAGCATCCTGCCGCGCCCGGATGCTCCGATCAGGACAAGTCGAGAACGCTGACGGTCAGCTTGCCCGATAACTGTTTCTACTGGGTTGGCGGCGATGACGGGGCGGGCACTCTCACGGCGATGGTGAAGTATCACCTGAGCCGCCACGCGGGGAACTGCTGCATTCGGTTCTACGACGGAAACATGGACCCCATGGCCACCGCTGACAACCAGAGCTGCGACGCTGGTGACCACTGGAGTTCGCCCATCACTCTGGACGCACTGGACGAGTACGGAGAGGTCATCAGCCCGATCTGGTGCGTCGTGTCCGCCCAGGAGGACACGGACACGGCGGCGCTCAACCGCGGCCAGGACACGAAGGTGGCGCTACAATGCGGCACAACCACTGCGAACACGCCGACCGCGCGGCTTGAGTCGGTGGAGTTCACGAACGGGGAGGGTGTCGAGATAGATGGGACCGGCACCACGTACAGCACGCCGCAGTGGCAGGACAACTCGTCTCCCCATGACGGGGACGCGGGCGATCCGGGAGACCATCGCTATCCCATCTGCTACGTGCGGAACAGCCGGCCGACCGTCACCGCCACGTTCGACGTTCTCCCCGCCGACCTGGCCTCGCAAGTGAGTTCCATCCTGATCGAGGGCAACGGCAGCGGCCTAACCTTCCCTGCCGCCAGCGCGTCGGTCTCCGGTGGGCAGGCCACGCTGTCGGGCGCGACGAGCACGACGAGCGTTCCGGACCACGTGTGCTGGGATAACCCATTGAGTATCGACTGGCAGGCATCGTTCACGGGAGGAGCCACGTGGGCCGGCGCGGGCACGAGTAGCAACGAGGCCTTCATCACGCTCGAAGCGCCGGGTTGCACATTCCGGACCGTGCTCTACCTCGCGACCAAGGGCGGGGGCACTGACGCGGCCAGTTGCGTATCGGCCACCTGGGGGCAGTTCTCCCCGCGCACCGTTTGCGCCTGGGACGACAGCGCCGGCTCCTACACTCGAGCGTTGCACTACTACCATACGGACGGAGCCCACAACATCACCACGGCGGAAGGCCTCCTCAACCCTAACAACCCAGGCAACCCGTACCCCGAGGGCCAGTGCGGAGCGTGGGCCCACTTGCTGCAGGACACGTTCTCGGCTAACGGGATCGCGTCGGACTGGACGACGGTCCTCGTGCCCGGGGGTAGCGACCCTCAGCCTCCAAGCCCGCCGACCCCGGGCAGCGATAGCACGACCTCCCCAGCCACATCCCTTGGTTTCTTCGTGGTGAAGTGCAACTCCAATGGGAACCAGCCGTGGATGAGTGCCCGCAACGGGTACACCGACGATTCGTATCTAATAGACTTCACTATCAACACCCACGGGCCGGGCGCGCCCGGGCAGAACGAGCAGACACCGGCCAGTTTCGCGTTCTACAACCACTACATTGTCCGCCAGAACGGGTGCTACTACGACCCATCGTATGGGATCTCTGCTGTGACGAAGCACGCCTACACCAACGCGGCCGTTGACAGATACCTCGAGGTCGGCCTGGTGCGAAGCCGCATCGTACCCGCAACCGGGGGCTTCCCGGCTGCGCCCGACCTGACCATGAATCCGTAACCCAGGAGGCTGGTTGAAATGGCGCTGCGAGTACAACAACATACTCCTGCCTCGCTATCCGCTGCTGCCGTCCTGTGCGGATGCGTCGCGCTTGCCGGGTGCACACAACTTGAGAGCGGTGGTGCCAACAGGGGGGGCGCGAAGGAGGCCCAGGCAAGTGGCGCTGCGCCACAGGCACCCGAGGAGAAGCCCCAGCCGCCTGGCAAGGTCGAACTCCACACGCTCGAAGCGACCCCTTGGGCCCAAGCGCCTGAATCGATCAAGGGCACCATCCGTGTTCAGTGGCCGAGCGCGGGACAATGGCGAACCATCCCCGTCATCCTGGAGTGGTCGCAGTACAAACTGGCCGTGCGGCGCGTTGGCACTACGGGCCCGGACCTTACCCCGGTGACGTGGCATTGCATGGAGCTGCACTCGCTCGACGCGGACGTGCCATACCTGTGGTGCTGGGGTCCAGTCCTGGTGGCCGGCTATCCCGTGCTCATCGCCGGCGGAGATGGACACTCGTACTTGGCGTGGAGCGGCCCCAGCCCGTTTGGGGGAGCCTTCGCTGATGTGTCGATGCCGATAGGCCGCGAGGAAATGGTGGCCCGAGAGCTAGCGCGGGATCCTGACGGACCGTGGCCGGGGATCGTCGAGGTCGGCCTGCGCACAACCGTCGGGATGGGGCCGTTCTGGAGCGAGAACACCTACTGTCGGGACATCCATTTCGACTCGATTGACCAGTCCGAGCCGGGCAAGTGGGTCGTCGTACTGCACGGCGTCGACCCGAAGGTCAAGTACAAGCTCACCTACGACGGCAAGGCCTGGCACCGCGTGAAGTAAGGGAGGGGCAAGATGACTCGGTGGATGATTGCCGCAAGCTACGCCATCGTTATAGAGTTGTGCGGCTGCCCCGCGCCGCCGTCTGCCGACCGGGTGGTTCTTCCGCCGAAGGGGCCGGCGGACCGGCCCCGGCTGTCAGGACGGTGACACGGCCTGCCACTCGGCCACCCTTCGAGCCACCTGCGCCGGGACCTACCTCGCCGCGACGGTCAAGAAGCTGCAATGGAAGAAGGGTGACGATGCCTGGAAGTCGTGGGACTACCTCGCCCAGACCGGCGATCCCGGCGTGCCCGTGACCGGATGGGCCTACAACGGGCCCGGTCACTGCCTCGATGGGCCATGGATGACATTCCAGGGCCCCAATGTGACCTGGCAGTTCATCGTCACGGTCCACTTCACGGTCAACATGATGCCGCCGACCTTCACGGACGCCGACAGCAACACGGTGTCCGTGAGTGTCAAGAACACCGTCGTCACGTCCGGGGCCGATGTCCTGCTTCACCAGCCGAACGGCACGCACCAGATCAGTTGGAGCATCGACCACAAGGCCCTCACGGGCATCCAGTTCACCGTTACGATCACGATCAGCAACACGGTCGGCGGGGGGACGGTGAGGACGTTCCAGGAGACCCAGGCGGGGATCGGACAGGGCAACTGGACCTGGGACGGGAAGAACACCATGGGCCAGGACGCGGGGGCGGGGGTCTACGCGTACAATGTGTACGCGACCGACGTCGGCATGTGCAACGACCAGGACAAATCGACGGCGCTGACGACCACGGTCAATGATAGCAAGTTCTACTACGTCGCCAAGAACGTGCAGGCTGGAACGTTGACCGTGATGGTCAGGTACACCCTGAGCCAGGATGCCAGTGACTGCACGATCCGGTTCTACGGCCCGGACTTCACACAGCTTGGGGAACTGGACAATCAGGCTGCCACGGGCACTGTGGCGCACTGGAGCGACCAAGCGGTGTTGCAGGGAGCGCTGGACCAGAACGGCAATCCGGTAACGCCCATGTACTGTGTGATCTGGGCGACCGAGAACGACAACAGGGCTAAGCAGAACCATGGGCAGGACCATAAGCAGGCGCTGCAGAAAGGGGCGACAACGCTCGAGCTGATGCAGTTTGGGCTGAAGTCGGTAACGTATGGGGGCAGCGGATTCACAGCGGTGGCCCGCGACTATGGCGGAACCTATGGCGGCCCCCAATGAGCGGACAACACCAGTCCCCTCGACCGCGACGCCGATGATGGCAGCGAAGACCCCAATGACCCGCCACCGGCGGGACAGACGGCTTCCGACCACAAGTACCCTGTCTGCTACGTTCAGGGCACCCACGTGACCTGCACTGTGGTGATCGCCGTCCCGGCAATCATGATCACGGGGGATGTGCAGATCAAAGGAACGTCACAATTCGTCAACTTCCCCGCGACGACTGTGACGCCACGGCCGACGGGAGGCGACGCCAGTGTCGCGATCACGTCCACAGAGACCCTTCCTGCCAATGTGGCGGTGGACCTCCGCCTGTTGAGCATCACATGGAGCGTCTCTGGTGATGGCGGGGCCACGTGGCGGACAGCCGGAATAGCGGACAACGAGGTGTTCGTGACCCTGGCAATGCCGCAGTGCACGACGCCCTTCCGCACCGTCCTGTACTTAGCCACGCACTACGGCGGCACAGATATCGACTCCTGCTTCGCGGGCACGTGGAACATGTTCGCAGGGCCGGCGAACGTAAACGGGTGGAGCAAGGCGGCTCAGGACTACACGCGACCGCTCTACTACTACCTCACACAAGACGGCCACGGCGCGACCGATGCCTCTGCCCTCCTCCTCTACGGCGATGGGCAGTGCCGCTCGTGGGCCGACATGCTGGCGCAGTCCTGCTGGGCCAATCAGGTCTCCGGAGTCGCGCTCCAGCCCGTGCTTCCGCCGCCAACCGATGAGACCCTTGCGAACTTCCCCGAAGACGTCGCATGGTTCGGCGTCAAGAACATCTATTTCGCGCCCGCAGTGTGGGATTCTCGGTGGCCAGGCGACAACTACATACTTGAGATCGATCCCTTTCGCCCCTGGGGACCCGGGGTGGCCGGACAGAACATGCAGACGCCGAACGCCAATCTCTTCGGCAACCACTGGATCGTAAGGCGAGACACCGCAGGCGGAGTAGCCTACTACGACCCCTCATATGGGATACAGGCCCCGGATGCCTGGACGTACACTCGCAACGCAATCGACGGCTGGGGGTCTGCCGATGTGAACGGCAGGTGGCGCTCGGCGCCGAGTTTCCCTCCACCAACGCTAGTGTTCCCGTGACAGATACCGTCGGGAAAGGAGGCATGGTACATGCGATCAGCGGTAGTCGTTATGTTCCTTTGCGCGGCACTGTTGAACGCGGGTTGCCCAGCGGCGCGGGGCGTCCCCCAGGGGGACGTGCCCGTGCAGCCGGACATCATCGAGGTCAGGAAGGTAGTCCTCCCTAAGACTCAAATCGAGATCGACCTGCAGGAGCTCAAGTACCGCGAGACCGTCCCGCTCGGTCGCAGTGCCGTCACTATCCGGCCGGCTGGCTCCAGTGCCCCACAGGACGTCCCGGTAGCGCTCGAGTACATCGGATACGATGTATGCTACCGAGTTCCTCAACGCGATGGCCTCCGCGCAGTGAGTGGGCAGTTGACGCTATACCGACTGCACTCGACTGACGACGCCAAGGCCTTCGAGTGGTGGTTCTCCTCGCTGAAGCCGGGGTACGGATTCCACATCGTCACTGACGCCGCGAATACCCCCTACCTGACGTGGAGCCGATGGGGCGCCGCCGAGCTTGCTGACATCTCCCGCCCCCGGAGCATGGTGACCGCGCTCGACGAACGGTTCTCCGTGCCGGAGGGCGCGCCGCAACGAGGCATCACCGCAGTGCCCGTACTCAAGCTCGTGGGACGCGCGCCGCTCACCGGACTTGACGCTCTCAACTACGAGATACATGTTCTCTCAGTCAAATGCGCGGATGCTGGTGACTGGGAGGTGCAGGTCTGCGGCGTCGCCCTCAATACGGTCTTCACCTTCGTCTCCCACGGTGACCAGTGGTCACTCAAGGGCACCGCGACGGCGCTGCCCGCTGCCAAGTAGTCGCAGATCGTGAATGAGGCGTCAGACTGGGAGAGGCCGCTCACGGCCCCTCCCGGTTCGTCGGCCTTACCTTCCGCCTACCGCTCATCTTCTACTCGGATGCGCTCGGTTGCCTTGGCTACGGCTTGAAGCTGCCAGGCGCGGCCGTTCGTTGCGGTTAGGTCTTATCCTGGTCGTCGTGGTCGTAGACCCACAGCGCCGCCAGCGGCCAAGCTCTTCGGGCGACGGCGAAGAGCTACACCCAGAAGCTGTACTACTACCACAGCGCCAGTACGGGCGTCACCAGTGCACCAGGGCTGCTCTCAGGCGGAGACGGCCAGTGTCGCGCGTGGGCCGATCTGCTCATTCGGTGCTTTGATGTCAATCGTGGAACCGGTACCGTCGCCCAGTTCCAGGAGGTCGACCCGCCGGACGCAATTGGAGGATCGCTCCATGGCTGGTTTGGCGTCAAGAGCATCACATTCTCTGCCACGCCGAAACACCAAGAGTACGCCCCGTGGGTCTATGCCCGGGATGACCTCGACCTTACCCCGGCAGACCTTCCCGGCCAGAACACGCAGCCACCGGCAGCCAAGCTGTTCAACCGTCACTACATCGTCAAGAGGGGCGCCAATTCGTACTATGACCCCTCGTACGGCACTACCCCTACTGACGCTGCCAGCTACACAGGCGCCGTCGTCGCGGCATGAGGATGCGATACGCTCACGGGGCAGGGTGTCTGGCTGTATCGGCCGGCGCCTGTCACGGGTTACTCGCTGAACTTCAAATGACACCGGGGAGATGGGAGATGAACACGTCGCTGGGATGCGCCAGATGTGCGGCCGTGGCGGTGGTAATCGCGCTATGTACCGGAACGCTGTGCCCAGGCGCGCCGTCGCCGAGCACAACAGGGGCGGACCGCGCGGCAACCGTCGGCCCGCCCGCAACGAAGGACCTCGTGAACATGCGCGCGCTTGAGCCCCTTGGACGAAACGCGCTCCCTCTGGACACCCACACATTCCAGACAGCGCTCGGCGTCGACCACACATCCACGCGCATCACCGTGGCCCTGTGGGAAACGTGGTATCGCTGTCGCGCAGTCGTGACTCAGAACGGGCACACCCGCGAGTGGCGTAGCGACTTGTTTTGCTACGAGTTGGTCAGCGATGCGCCATACTCGTGGACGGTATGCTGCTCCGGTATGCCGGTCGGGTGTTTCCGGCTGATCGTGTCCAAAGAGGGGACGCCGTATCTCGCATGGTCGGCGGCAGGCGCTGCATGGTTCGCGGACATCTCGGTCCCCCGTGACCGCTGCGTGGCGATTCAGGAACATCTCCTCACCGGCAGCCCGGGACCGCCCGGAGCAATCCGCGTGCCCTTCGACGCGTGCCCGGAGGCAGCGCACTGGGGTGTGAATGCGTTCTACCCGGACGTAACTATGCGCAGCATCGATAGGTTGCCCGAGGGAGGCTGGCGCGTGGTCATTTCGCCACCCGACGACAGCAAGCGCATCACGCTCGTGTGCAAGAACGGCAAGTGGAGCAAGCAGTAGCCCAACCCAGTGCCCGTCGCCGGGAGAGACCTCTCACCGCCTCTCCCGGCGTCGTCTTCCGGTTCGAGGGGTCGGTCACATCACCAGCCGCCGGGCATTCCGGGCAGCATGTGCTCACCCCCGCCGCCAAGCTGTTCCACCTCCACTACATCGTGCAGCGTGGAACACAGTACTACGATCCGTCCTACGGGAGCTATGCCACGGAGATAGACCTCTACACGGCCGGTGCCATCGGCGGGTGGGGCGACACGAGCGACCTTTTCCGCAAGACCCCCGCGTCTCTCGAACTGGTCCCTACCAACCTCCAGTGGAGCGCTGTGGGTCTGGAAGGTGATGAGTGAGATGATCCGCAAGGCTGTGATCGCTGGTTGCTTGGCCACGGCGTTCATGTGTGGGTGCCCCTCGCCGCAGTCGGTTAGCGGGCCCCCGGCATCGGGAGGCGCAGAGGCACAGGCACCCCCGGGCAAGGGCGGGGCCCCGGAGCCCGCCCCGGCTGTCAGGGCGTCGTCGTCGGATCGCACTCGCAACATCCGCCGGCCGAAGTTCAGCGTCACGCAGTGGCGCCCCCTGTCGACGCAGGGGTTTCCGCTGGAGACGAGTACCATCGCGGTTGCCCTGCCTGCGTCGCCGGCGCCGGTCAAGATCCCCGTGGTACTGGAGTACGTCTCGTACCCGGCTGAGATGCGGGAGGCTGGGCCGGCGATCGCCGCTCCGAGGAAGACGGAGCTGACCTTTCTCAGGCTACGATCCTCCGATGCAACGGTGGCCTACGAGTGGTGGCACTGCCCTGGGGGCCCAACGGCGATGCTCTGCATCCTGCCGGGTGATGCCGACACGGCATATCTTGCATGGAGTTACGACAGATACGCCGAGTTCGCGAACGTGTCCCGTCCGCGCGGCAGGGAGGAGGCGCTCGCGCAGCTCAATGGCGCGCCGTTCAATGGGACGCAACCGGGTATCGAGCGGATCCCGGTATTGGACCTGACCGGGAGCAAGATACCCTTTGACGGGCTCAACGCCCAGAACTACGACATCCATGTCACCTCGGTCACGCGCAGCGAGGCTGGGGGCTACGAGGTGCGGCTCCACGGTATCGACAAGACCAAGGAGTTCGTCTTCATCTCGCACAACGGCAAGTGGTCGCTCAAGGAGTCGCCGTTCCCACCTGCCGCTCAATAGGCCCGGCTCAGCCCGGGAAGGAGGCCGATGAGATGATCCGTGCGGCCGCGATCGCCAGCTGTTTCGCCGTGGCGCTCATGTGCGGTTGCCCCGCCCCGGAGTCGGTCGGCCAGGCGACTCCAACTGGCGACAACGGGGCACCAGCCCCCGGCGTCAAGGACGACGTCAGGGCGATGACGCCACTGGCCACCAGCGCTGCTGACCTGCCCAAGGTGGAGGTCAAAGAATGGCGGCTCGTATCGGCTCAGACGATCTCGCTGAACGTGGCCACGGTTGCAACGGTGCTGCCGTCGTCACCGACGCCGGTGAAGGTCCCCGTGAAGCTGGAGTCCGTGACATACTGGGCTGACGTGAGCGCGAAGGCATCCGGGGCCTCTCGCGAGGAGACGCGCAAGCTCTACTGCCTCAAGTTGCAGTCCACCGATGCAGCCCTGCCCTACGAGTGGTGGTACGTTCCCTCGGCCATCCCGGGGATGTTCCATCTGATGCCGAGCGGCACTGGCGCGGCTTACTTGGCGTGGAGCATTCAGGGCGCGGCTGAGTTCGCGAACGTGTCACATCCCCGCAGCAGGGATGCCGCTCTCGCCCGGTTCCTCGTGACACCAAACGGCAAGACCCAGGCGGACATTGAACATATCCCCGTACTCGCGCTCGCCGGGAGCAAGATACCCTTTATCGGGCTCAACGCCCAGAACTACGACATCCATGTCACCTCAATCGCGCGCGGCGAGGCCGGGGGTTACGAGGTGCGACTCCGCGGTACTGACAAGTCCAAAGAGTTCGTCTTCGCATCACACGACGGGGAGTGGTCACTGAAGTCGCCGCCGTATCCGCCGGCCACGAAGTGATGCTTGCAGATCCAGAGAGGTGATGGTCCCGTGATCCGCTGGATGGCTGCGGCAAGCTGCATCATCGTTGTGGGGTTGTCCGGCTGCGCCAGGCACCCGCCGGCACCCTCCAGCGTGGTCCGCTCGGCAGCCGCGTCGCCGCAAGGCTCCACGCCGCAAGCCCCCGACCAGAGCGGGGCCCCCAGGGCGAGCGCCGAGCAGCCCACCGCCCGCGGCGCCACAAGCGCAGCACCTCCGCCCGCCGCCGGGGCGCCAACCCTCATCCCGGCCGGTGAGGGCTTGCCCGCGGTGGAGCTGAGGCGGTGGCAGGAGCGTCGGGCCGAGCCTGTCGCGCAGGATGTGACCGTCATCCCGGTCGTGGTGCCGCCGTCGGCCACGCCGGTCCAGGCTCACGTCAGGCTCGAGCAGCTCACCTGCTACGTGGATGCGACCGCGCCCGGCGGGCGAGCGACGAACCGCCAGACCAAAGTAGTGCGGCTCCTGTCGACGGACCCGCGAGTGCCCTACGAATGGTGGTACGTCGCGAAGGCCAGCATGGCGCGGTTCCGGCTCGTGATTGGCGACTCGAACTCATTTTCCGCACATTGACAATTGGTGTTTCGGATGGGTTGAGCGGCCAATA
>CAYWBK010000121.1:0-14513 GCA_964455745.1 uncultured Armatimonadia bacterium | reverse complement strand
GGCAAGTATGTCGGGAGGTTTGCCGAGATCTACGTGCCGCCGGAAGCTGCGGCGCTGATCCCCAAGAGCGCGCTCACGTCCTCCCCGAAGGGCGAGCCGATGCTCCGTCCGGGCGATTGGGCTTTCCGCTTCGATGACGCGCATCCTGAGTTGGGCTGGCAGCTCGATCCCAAAGGCTGGCTGGACCCCAATGTTGACACCATCAACTCCATCTACGGCTCCGGCGACAAGTTCCTGACCTCCGACTGGACGGACAGCTCGATCTCGCTTCTCGATGGCGCGACGAAGCAGAGACGCAAGCTGCTCAAGTGTAATGCCAAACCGCACGCAGCCATGGGCGAACCCAGCGGCGCCGAGAACCTGTTCATCTTCCTCGGCAACCGGGCTCCGTACGGCGGAGCGACCTTCGGCCTTGATGAAGGTGTCTTTTGCCACGATATCTACCTGGCGTCGGCGTACCCCATTGAAAGCCGCGACGGTCACCTCGTCGAGCCGGCTGTGGTGCGAACCTTCCGCCAGGTTCTGGGGCGCGATCCCCGCGCGGAAGAGGCTTTCCGCTATACCGCGCAGGTGCGCTCGGGCACGTCCGAGCAGCAGTTGCGCGACGCGGTCGTGGACAGTAACGATGCGAAAGACAGCATCAAGCGCGTGTACCGCAGCATCCTCGCGAAAGACCCGAACGCCGACGACCTCGCGCGCTGGCAGAAGTTCCTGCGCAGGGGCGGAACCTACGAGCAGTTCGTGTCTCGCCTCGCGGGCTGACCGGGGCGGAACGCCCTGACGGGCACATGGAGGACAAGCCATGACCAACAGAACCATCAAGGCCGTCAGCGGGCTTTGCCTGCTACTATCGGCGCTCCTCGCCGGCAGTGCGACAGCACAGGAGGCGGACATGACACGGGCAACCTCGACACACGCGCAAGCACCGGATATCAAGGTGCGCGATTTCCTCCCCGTGGAGCCGATCAGCCGGGCGCACAGGCCGGCGGCGGTCTCGGCCATCATCGAGAATGCCGGCGAAGCGGCCGTCGAGGTGCAGGCCGCACTGGTCCTTCCCGAAGGCGTGAAAGTAGTCGGCCAACCGCCGGCAACGGTGCGGATCGACGGCTCCGATGAGACGACGCTGACCTGGAAGATCGAGGCGGACAAGGCCGGGCAGTACGATCTTGCGCTCCAGGTGAAGGCGGGGGCGCTGACGGTCACGCGAGCGGCGCTGTCGATGGGCTTCCTCGCGCCGGTCGAGATGCAGAAGCTCAAGTACATCCCCGAACCGAAACCCGTGCAGACCTCACTCCTCATCGGCGCGCACAACTGCCCGCTTTGGGAAGCCGACAAGCCCGAGATGTGGGCGAACATCCGCAAGCACCCCGAGCGGACGCCGGCGCTGGGCTTCTACGCCGGAGAGAACCCCGAGGTCGCGGACTGGGAGACGAAGTGGGCGGTCGAGCACGGCGTCTCGTTCTTCATTTACTGCTGGTATCGCACCAGTCAGGGCGAGCCGGTGAAGATGATGTTCGACGCCGCCATCGACAAGGCGCTCCTCAAGTCCCGATTCGCCAATAAAATGAAGTTCACCATCATGTGGGAGAACCAACGCCGGGGCATAGCCGGGGTCGCGGACGAGAAGGACTTGATGACCAACGTCCTCCCTTTCTGGATGAAGAACTACTTCAAGAACCCCAGCTACCTCAAGGTTGACAATAAGCCTGTGCTGTTCATCTATCGCCCGGAGTTCCTCATCGACGACCTCGGCGGCGAGGCGAATGTGGTGAAGGCCTTCGACCACATGCGCCAGGCGTGCCGCGACGCGGGCTTCGACGGCCTGTATCTGCTGGGCGAATACCGGGGTCTGGACCCGAACCAACTCGCCTTGATGAAGCGCATCGGCCTCGACTACACCTTCGCCTACTGCTGGTATGTTCCGGACAACCCGACGCCGCAGAAGTCCATCGAGACGCAGATGGGGTACATCAAGAAGACGCAGGAATTGGGCATTATCCCGCAAGTCGTCACCGTCTCGCAGGCGTGGAGCGGGTGGGCCGATGAGGGCACGATCTGGAAGATACCCCCGAAGGACTATGAGGGTCTGCTGCGCCAGGCGAAGGACTTCGCGACGGCGCTGCCGCCGAATGAGCTTGGCAGCAAGATGCTTCTCCTCGACAACTGGAACGAGTGGGGCGAGGGCCACTATATCGCCCCGTATCGGGAGTATGGGTTCGGGTACCTCGACGCGGTGCGCAAGGTGTTCTCCAACGCCCCTGAACCCCACACCGACCTGATCCCCGAGGACATCGGCCTCGGCCCCTACGACACCGCCTACTGGGCCGCCATGCGCAAGCAGGAGGAACAGCACCGCCTGGCCGGTAAACGAGTGCACAAGGCCGGCGCGCCCGAAGACGGCCTCATCGGCTGGTGGGCGTTCGATGAGGACAAGGACTCTCCCGTGGCGCTGGATTACTCGGGCAACCGACTCGGCGGCGCGCTGCACGACATCCAGCGGGCGAAGGGCCTCGACGGGAACGCCCTCGTCTGCAAGGGCGGGTCGGTCATCGTCGAGAACAACCCGGCGCTGTCGCCGACATCGGCGCTGACGATCGAGTGCTGGGTGAAGCCCGACGTGGCCGGGCAGCCCAACGCCTGGATGGTCAACCGCATCTTCGCAGGGGGCATCGCAACCGGATACCGCCTGGGGGTGCTGGACGGCAAGCCCTGTTTCGAGATCCCCCAGACCGATTGGAGCCACCACCTCACGGCAGACGTGTCGCTCGCGGTCGGCAAGTGGACCCATATCGCCGGAACGTTCGATGGCCGGGTCATGCGCATCTACGTGGATGGCGAGGAGCACGGCACGATGGACCGCCCCGGCCCCATCCACCCCAACGACTTCCATCTGTGCCTGGGCAACTTCGAGTTGGGCCACGCCGCGCATTTTGACGGCCTGCTGGATGAAGTGAAGCTCTACAACCGCGCCCTGTCCGCCGCCGAGATACGCCAGCACTACCAGGCGCTCGCAAGCCGGGCGAGCGCGGCGTCCACCGGCGGGAAGTAGCCAGGCCGTTCGTCGTTCAGGAGGGGCCGGACCTACGAGGGCGTCCCGCTGCAGGCGGGACGGACGAAGTATCCGGCCCGGCCGTTAGCGGCGGGCCTGGGGCCGGATGCTTGTGCCGCTGGCTCTGCCAGCGGTCTCGTAGTCCGGCCTCTCCGACCGAAGGATCTCGTCCACCCAGGAGAACCCCGATGCGCTTGCCGATGGAGGTAGCCCTCATGTGCGCCGCCGCCGCGATGTGCCTGCCGGCGATGGGAGCCCGCCCGACGCCGGATGAACTCGCGACCGCCAAGGAGTGGGTCGGGCGGCATTTCGAGCCGGTCCGAAGCGTCGCCGCCGCTGAGGCCCCGAAGGCCCCGGAACCGGGCCTGACCGTGATCGCCAACTACGGCCCCGTTCAGCGTAACGGCCGCGATGGCAATCCGCTGAGGATCGCCGACAAGACCTTCGCCAGCGGTCTTTACTGCCACGCGATCAGCGAAATCCTCGTCCGCCTGCCTAGCCCCGGCAAGACCTTCTCGGCCTTCGTCGGGGGCGAAACCAACGGCAACTACAGCGGCGGCAGCATCAGGTTTATCGTTCGCGTCGGGGACAATGAGCTGTACCACTCCCCGGTGCTGCTGCGCGGGCAGGCGGGCATTCCGGTCAGCGTCGATCTTGGCGGAGCCACGGAGTTCACCATCGCGGTCGGCGAGGGCGGCGACAACAACAACAGCGATCAGGCATGTTGGGGCGATGCCTGCGTAACCCTCGCCGACGGCACGCAAGTCCGGCTGGGCGACATGCCGATCGCGCAATCAGCGCTCCGAGAGCGCACTGCCGCTACGCCGCCATTCTCGTTCGTCTACGACGGCAAGTCCTCGGACGAACTACTCGGCGGCTGGAAGCTGCGCGCCACAACGAAGAAGCTCGACGACGCGCGGTCGCAGGTCACGCAGACCTATACCGACCCCAAGACCGGGCTGCAGGTGCGGTGCGTGATCGTCACCTATAGTGACTTCCCCATCGTAGAGTGGACGATCTACTATAAGAACACGAGCCAGCAGGATACTCCCATCATCTCTGACGTTCGATCCCTGGACACAGCGTTCAAGCAGTCCGGTCGCGGGGAGTTCCTCCTGCATCACTTCACCGGCTCGCCCTGCGCCCCGAACGACTACCAGCCTTTCGAGGCCGAATTAGGCCCGAAGGCCACCAAACACATCGCCACCGTCGGCGGCAGGCCCACGAACAGCGACCTGCCCTACTTCAACCTTGAGACCGGGCGCAACACCGGCGTCATCGCCGTGGTGAGTTGGGCCGGGCAGTGGGCGGCGGACTTCGTGCGCGACGACCGCGACGGCCTGCGCATCTGCGCCGGGCAGGAGCTGACGCGCTTCCGGCTGCATCCGGGCGAAGAGGTTCGCAGCCCGATGTCGGTGCTGCAGTTCTACAAGGGCGACTGGATTCGCGCGCAGAACGTGTGGCGAAGCTGGATGATCGCCCACAACATCCCCAAGCTCGATGGCAAGCCCCTCCACCCGCTCGCCTCGGTCTGCACGGGCAACCACTACCCCGGCATCATCACCAATGCCGCCGAGGAGTTGCACTTCTTGCACCGCTATGTGGAGGAGCGGCTCAAGCCGGACTTCTGGTGGCAGGACGCAGGGTGGTACCAGTGCGGGGACGAGCCCGACTGGGGGAAGACCGGCACCTGGGAGGTCGACTCCCGGCGCTGGCCCAAGGGCATCCGCGAGGTCAGCGATTGGTGCCGCACACAGGGCATCCGCACGATCGTGTGGTTCGAGCCGGAGCGCGTGGCCGGCGGCACGTGGCTCACCGAGAACCACCCGGAGTGGATCCTCGGCGGCAAGGGCGGGGGCCTGCTAAACCTCGGAATCCCCGAATGCCGCCAGTGGCTGACCGACCACATCGACAAAGTGCTGACCGATCAGGGGATCGATCTGTATCGCCAGGACTTCAACATCGACCCTCTCCCCTTCTGGCGCGGCAATGACGCCGCCGACCGACAGGGCATCACCGAGATGAAGCACGTCGATGGTTACCACGCCTACTGGGACGAACTCAAGCGGCGGCACAGGGGGATGCTGATCGACTCATGCGCCTCGGGCGGGCGGCGCAACGACCTCGAGACGCTCCGCCGAGCGGTGCCGCTGTTGCGAAGCGACTACACCTTCGAGCCGGTGGGCGAGCAGTGCCACACCTACGGCATCTCGTTCTGGATGCCCTTCAACGGCACCGGATTCATCACCTTCGACAAGTACCTGATCCGCAGCCAGATGTCGCCGGAGTTCACTATGGGCGTGGACACGCGCAAGAAAGACGGCGACTACGATCTCATCCGCAAGCTGTACCGGGAATGGCAGGCGGTCTCGCCCTGCTACTTCGGGGATTACTACCCGCTGAGCGCCTACAGCCTGGCGAACGACGCCTGGATGGCGTGGCAGTTCGACCGGCCCGACCTCGGACGCGGGTTCTTCCAGGCCTTCCGGCGGGCGGAATGCGCGGATGAGTCGACCATCGTCAGGCTGCGAGGCCTCGACCCGTCGGCCACCTACACCGTGACCGACCTCGACAACCCGACGCCGACGAGGGTGCGAGGCCGCGACCTGATGAGGGGCTTCACCGTGCACGCTGCCGAGAAGCCGTCGGCGTTGATCTTCACGTATGAGAAAGCGAAGTAGGGCTGGCTGTTCGATGCCTCACTATGGAATGATCCGCCACCCCGCGGCCTGGGCCGTCGTCATTCCCCCATCCCGATCGAAATCGCCCCCCACTTCGTCGATGCCGTCGAGTTCGGCGGCTCGTCGTCGCTGAACATCAGGCGCGTCTCGGCCAGATCGTCCATCGGCAGCGTCCCGCTGTCCCAGAAGGGGATGCGCCAGGCGTCGTCCTTTGCGCCGTGGACGATGACGCGAAGGCCGCGCCGGGTGATATCGGCGCGGACGTGGTAGGTGTCGCCGGCCTTGACCTCCGGGCTCATCGCGCGCGGCTGCCAGCCCGGCTCGCCCAGCGCCGGGGCATCACTCGGCAGCTTCGCGCAGGCTGTGTAGATGCCGAAGCGGTCGGTTCGCCCGAAGAAGCAGAACCGATAGGTCAGGTCTCCGCGCTCCGTGGCCCCCCCGAACAACTGGCTGCCGATGCCTAACTTCACCGGCGTCACATCGAACTCCACCACCAGCGGGTGCGCATCCTCGAGGGCGAAGCTCTGCTTGGTCGTCACGCCGGAGAAATTCTCCCAGCCGCCCGGAGCCGCCGTCAGCAAGTGTCCGTCGGCAGCTTCCGGTTTGCCGCGAACGATCCACCGTGCGGGGTCGATGGCGGCGAAACCCTCCTGCAGGAGCGGCTTCGTCTGCGCGCCCGGCGCGGCGACAGCTTCGGCGCTCACTCGCTGCAAGTGCGCCTCGATCCCTCGGATGTCCGACAGCATCTGCACGAACCCGGTCGGGTCGCCTTGCTGATACAGCGGCTTCACGCGATGCAGGATGCGCTCGGTCCGCTCGCGGTGCGTCTCCCACCGCTCCGCCAGAGCCGCCACCTCCCAGCGCGCGGCGGCGAACGCACCGCTGTGGGTGCCCCTGCCCTCCGGCGAAGCGGAGGCCTTCGCCGCCTTCGCCAACGCCTCCGCGGTGTCGATGAGCAACGCCTCGCGCTCCGCATGGGCCGCGATCTTCTCGCCCGCGAGCCACAGGTCGCCCAGTTCCGTCGCCCGCCCCACCTGCCCCTGACACGCGAGGATTCGCTTCATCATCTCCGCGGCCTCGGTCTCCGTTGCCACGGCGGCGGCGCGGATCTTGACCAGCGCTTCGGTCGGCTCCCCGGACGGCTTCAGCAGGCCGTCGGCCCGGTGATATGCGCCCATGAGCGTGTTGCCCATGTACCCGGCTTCCTGCGTATCCACCACGCCCACGACATCGTGCAGCGTCTGGTTCGCAAGCTCCAACTGCGACTTGCAGCGGTCCAGGCGCTCGAAGGCGTCGGCGAGGGTCGCGGCGGCCCGATCGCTGCGGCAGTCGTAGTAGTGGCGCACGAAGGCGCGCGTGAAGGCGGGCTGGTAGTCAGGCAGCGGCTCGCCGGGGTGGCTCCACTGGCAGTGCCCGTTGAGCGCGAAGCCGTACCAGATCGTGTCGAACGCGCGGATGCGGTGCTTGGAGAACGACGCCGTGGCAACGCCCCAGAACTTAGGCCCGGTCGCCTGCTCTCCCCTGGCGTGGGGGTCGGCGTGATAAGCGTCCTGCACCATCTCGGTGATGTTGCGCACCCCGGTCTGCTCCATCACCGGCCAGACCTTCTTGGGGTCCTCGGGCGAGATGTCGGCCAGGTAGAAGCAGTGGTTGTACATCGCCGAAATGCCCACGACATCATATCCGCGCTTCATCAGCTCCCCGATGGCCTTATAGTCCTGCCAGTACTTCCAGAAGCCGACGATGGTGTCTTTGGGGATGCGCTCCATCCCGACCCAATCGCGGCCCGGCCCGTACATGTAAAACTCATCGCCCCAGATCATCGGACGGATCGGGCGCCCCAACTCGGCGGACACCTCCCGCACCGCCTGGATGCACTTCTCGGCATGGCCGAGCAGGAGGCTGCGCGCGGTCTCCCCCGCCTTCACCCGGGCCGCGCAGCGCGGGCAGAAGCGATTCTGCCACTGCATGTCGATCTCGCTGCAGCCGATGCCGATCATCGGCGAGTCGTCGAATAGCGTTAGCAAATCCTTGTACAGCGCCTTGATGAACGGGTAGATGGCCGGGTTCGAGGGACACATCATCCCCGGCGCGGTCTCCTCGCGGTACGGCTTGCCGACTTCGTTGCCCCACACCAGCTCGTAGGCCTGCGCGAGGGTCATCAGCGAGGGGATGATAGTGACGTGGTAGCGCTTCGCCACGGCGACGATCTCCTTGCAGTCGGCGGGGGAGAGCGTGCCGGCGTCGGTGCAGGCGGGGAACGACGGGAACGGGAAGAGGTTGTAGCATTCGATCACCAGCGCATTCATGTGGAATGCCGATAACTGGCGTATCTGGTCGATCAGATAGTCCTTCTGCACGACCCGGCCGAATCGCTCCTGCCCGCCCTCGATGTAGATGCCCCGCAGCGGGAAAGCCGGGTAATCGGAGATCGCAAGGCACGGGACTTGCCCCGCATCGACCGACAGGCGAGCCAACTGCCGAAAGGTCTGCGCCGCGTGCAGGAGGCCGGCGGGGGAAGCCGCACTCGCCCCGGCGCCCGTCGGCGTGATCTGCAGGCTGTACGCCTCGTCGCCATGCTCCGGCGCAGGCGGGGCCGCGCCGCCGTCGTCTCCGATGGCGAAGGCGCTGCCTGCCGCGCCCCTCGCCACCACCGGCTTCGCCCCGACAATCCGCAGCGCATCCGCCAGAACGTCGGCGCAAGCGTCGTTCGGTGTGCCCTCAGGCACATGCACCTGCACCGTCTGCCCGTGCAGCCGCAGGACGCCAGCGTCGAGCGTCAGCTTCTGTGGTTGAGGCGTGAGGCCCGTGGCAATGCCGGCGGAGTCCGCCGCAAGCGCAGGCAGGGCGAGGCCGATCAGCGCCACGGCGAAGATCACGACATCCAGATAGCGGTAACTCATGTGCGCGCCTCTCATACAGGCAGATTCACACGGCACTGTTTGCGATTGCAGTCAGCACCTGAGGATCAGAATGACCCCGGTGTCCGGCTCTTACCCGATCAACCTCAGACTATGCCCCGCCAGCTTCGCCCACTCGCGAATCTCGGCGGTCACTTTGCCATACCCGGCCATCCAATGATGGCCGATCCCCTCATCGTGGATCCAGTCGATGATCTCCGCCACTGGCCGGCGGAACTGAACCCTCAGCGGGTTGCCGGGGAAGATCATCTCGGCGGGAAGGGCCTCCCCCTCCAGGATAGCGCACTGGTAGCCCTGGGCGCAGACGTTCAGGCTCACGAGCGTCACCGGGCCGGGCTTCGCCGGGAAGAGCGCGCACACGCCCTGGCCCATCAGGCGCACGTCGCGGAGGGTGACGTGGCTCTCGTGCTCGGCGAGGCTCAACGACCCGGAGCCGCAGTGGGTGAAGACGACCGTGCCGTCGTGCTGCGGATTGAGCCAGTCGGTGTTGTGCGTCGGCCCGCCGGTGAGGAGCGTCAGCATAAACTGCCCCACCGCGCCGTGCACATCGCCCTCGCACGCGAGCGGGATGCCTTCGTCGGCGAGAAGCGACGCCGCCAGGCACACCCGGCCCATCAAGTGCGGGTAGCAGCCGACGGTCAGAGCGTCGAGGCCGTGCTGCTCGACCAACTCGCGCACCGCCACGTACACCGCCATCGAATCGAGGCCCTCGGCATCGGGGACGCTGCAGGTCGCGACGCGGGCGCGGAAAGCCTCCCACAGCGGCCGGGTCTGCTCGACGGGCGACTGGGCGGCGCGGGCCAGAAGTTGCGGCAGGTCGAGCGGCACGACGCGCGGGCCGACGGCCTTTTTCAGCATGAACTCGTTGGGCGAGGTGTGGGTCATGCCGCTGATACGCTGTCCGGCGAGCCCAATTCGGGCGCGTCGCAGTCTTGCCTTCAGGGCGGCCGCCCGCAGGAATGCGCTCGCCCGCGCCTGCGCCTGATGGCTGTCGATGTCGCCGAACGCGCAAGCATACGGGTGGTCGAGCTGCTTGAGGAAACAGGTAAGCTGCTGCTGGCCGCAAAGCGCCCCGGTCTCCATGCCGGGCGTGGACCACAGGAGTATCGGCGCGCCGCACTCCTCCAGCATGTCGAGCACGAGGTAATCCTCGAACCAGCTCGCGGACACGCAGGCGATGGCATCGGCGTGTTGCTCGGCGAAAAGCCTGCCCGCAGCGGTCGCGGCGTCGGGGGTGTCGACGGACCCCGCCGAGGCGACCTCGCACCCGGCAGCGCGGAGGGCCTGCTCCAGCGCCCCAGCCAGCGCCGGAGCCTGGTCAGCCCCGACCTCCAGCGGACTCGACACCGCGCAGACGCCTACGCGCGGGATGAGCGGCTTCATGCAGAGCACTCCTTCCACGCCTCGATCATCACCTCAACGCCCTCCCACGGCGTATCGGGAAAGAGGGCATCGACGGGATGCAGGATGAAGCGGCCCGTGGGGCCGAGGACCTCCATCGCGCGGCGAACTTCATCCCGGATGCGCGTCGGGTTCCTCGACCCAAGCGTCAGCGCGTTCGTCCCGCCGACGAGGGTCATCCTATCTGCCAGCAGATCGCGAGCGCGCTCCAACGGCAGGCCGTCTTGCACCGGGTCGACGAAGTACAGCACATCGACCCCGGCGTCGGCGAGGCGCGGACCGAGGGTCTCGACCCCGGTGGTCATCACATACCCGAACTTGCGCCCGTGCCGGTGGGCGAGGGCGGTGAGGCCGCGAAGATGCGGGACGACGTAGCGGTCGAAGAGCGCGGGCGACCAGAAGTCCGTCGAGGAGTACCAGCCGCGCTGCACCACGATGTCCACCTCGGGAAACGACAGCGCGAATTCGGTGCGCGCGTAGTCGGTCTCGGCGACGATGTCCACGAGCCTGCCGAAGGCGTCGGGCTCGTCGAGGGCCATGAGGACCCCGTTCTCCGCTCCGGTCAACCAGATGACGCCATCCATCCCGAACGCGGGCCAGGCCTGCACGGGAACACCGGCCTCGCCCGCGTACCCGGCGGCCTGCGCCATGCGCTCCGCAAAGGCGGCGCGGGCGGCTGCGTCGGGCGGGGCGAACAGGTAGTGGATCGGCTCCACGTCCGCAGGGCTGCTGACCGCGTGTTCGACCGCGCGCGGGATGTTGAAATCCTCTATGAGCGGCACGCAATCGGGCTGGACGACCCACCCCGGCGGGTCGGGCCGCGTTTTGCGCACCGCGTGCCGCAGCCGCCCGGCGGGGGTCTCGTACTCGCGGACCAGGACCGGGTACGGATCGCCCTCGACTGCCAAATCAGTGAAGTTGACCTCTGGGTTCATGCTCCACGGCACCGACACGTCGAGCAGGTCATCGACCCCTAACGACTGCCACGCCATCACGCGGCGAAAGTCGTCCCCGGCATCCCACTCCGCCGGAAAGGTGTGCAGGTGCTCCATGCGCATCGAGTACCAGAACTCGACGGGCCGTCCGTCCCTTTCCCACCGCAGATGCGGCGGCGCGGGCAGCCCGAAGCACCAGGTAGTCAGGGGCACGTGGTCGGTCGCCTGTCCGTTCCATGCGGCGAGGATGCGGTCTCGCGAGGTCATTGGTTCATCCTTACGGTCGCGGTGGCGCAGGCCGCGATTTCGATGTCGAAGCCGCCGTCGCTGCATTCCAGCGATGCGCCGTCGCCATCTTCCGCGATACCGGTAAGCCGCGCCTGGCTGACCCCGGTGAAGCCGATTTCCACGCGCGCCTTCACGGCATTCGGTGACGGGTTCCACAAACGCACGACCCAGCCGTCGCCGTCTTCGGCGCGCTTGCAGGTCAGCAGGACCACTGGGTCGCCGGTGAGGCTCAGGAAGCCGCGACTCGGCGGCAGCGCGGCCTCGCGGGGGCGCTCGGTGAAGAGTTGCTCGAAGGGCGTCGTGGCGTCCAAGCCGAAGCGCACGGCCTCGGCGTCGCTGACGCTGCCGGCGCGCGTGCTAATCGAGTAGCGAAACAGGACGCTGCCGGTTTGCGATACATAGAAGTTGGTGCCGAAGTTATTATAGAAGAGTGTCGAGTAGATACTGCCCATAATAGGACTGTCAGCAGTCAGTGGCGGGTGGTCGGCCCTCTCAGCGATGAAACAGCTATGCGCGGGCGAGACGTAACCGGGCCACAGGCCGCCGAGCGAGGCCATCGGGGCGTCGAGGCTGGACCACAGGACGGTCATGTCGCCGTCGCTGATCGACACCCAGTTCTGCACCGCGATGGAGTCCGAGTACGCGCCCGGCAGGTAGTCGGCGATCGGCTCCATCACACTCAGCACGCCCTCATAGCGGAAACGGGGGTTGTCGAAAGCGAATGGGAAGGCCAGGTGCGCGTCAAGCAGCGGCGTCGGGTCCTTGAGGATGCGGGTGGCGAAGTCGATGCGCCGGACGTCGGGGTACAAGGTGACGGTCTGCCGCACCGCCGGGTGGCCGGGCATCCCGCCCCAGAAGTCGAAGCTCGCAGACACCGGGCCCTCGGGGCCGGCTTCGACGGTCATCGCCGGCAGCGCCTCGCCCTCAGCGGAGTGCGGGCTTCGCACCACGAGATCGCCGAAACGGTGCGGTGCTGCGGGGTCGAGAAGCTCCCGGTCCAACTCCTTGTCCCAGATGCTGACGACGCGGCCGAGGTCGGGGGCGATGGTGAGGCGGTAGAAGGCGTTCTCGAGGCACCTCGCCCCCCTGCCCCCCTCTCCACGGGCTAACGGCACCTCACCCCCTCGGCCGCCTGCGGCGGCCACGTCCCCCTCTCCACTTGGTGGAGAGGGGGGTAACGGCGATGCTTCAGCGGGGGCCAGGCGATAGGTGCGGTAACCGCAGGCCGGGACGTCCTTCGCGATGAAACGCAGGTCGCGCTGGATGCCGTTGGGCAGTTCGAACATGCCGTAGCGGTATCCGCCCTGCCCGAGGCCCGCCCGCTCGGGAGCGTCGGGCACGGTGTCATCGGCGGAGGTGATCCTCGCGATCTGGTAGGGCACAACCTCGCCCGTCGCCACGTCGATCAACTCGAAGTGTCCGTCCACGATCTCTTGTGGCGGGTTGGCGTGCCAGCGGTCATTGAGGAGCACGCCGCGCAGATAGGTTCCGGCGGCCGGATCGTCTCCGGCAGGCGACTCGACCATCACGCTGCCGCAGTTGTCGATCTCGCGCAGCGGGGCCGAGATGACTCCGGTGCGGGTTTCGGGCAATGGGTTGTAGACAACGAGGTGGAAGCCCTCGCCGCCGAGCGGCACCCGGTCGGCGATGGCCGCGAGAGCCTTGCTCGTGACATCGTGGGCGAGCGCCTGGGCGCGATGGGCGTGAACCGTCTTCTCCAGGCGCGAAGCGCGCATCGTCGGCCCACAGGGGAAGTGGTGGCCCCAGGTGTGCTCGTCATACCACAGGATATCCTCGTATGCCGCGAAGAGCTGCTCGGCCTGATAAGGGTACCCGGTGGCGGAGGCCGCCGTGGCGGCAAGGCGCTCGGCGGTCATCAGGCTGACGTGGGTGTTGCGGCTGACGGCGGTGTCGGCGGCGGTGGAAGTCGAGCCGGTCGGGTAGTCCTGGCCGGGGAGTTCGCCCCGAAACACGGGCAGATCGCCGGGAAGCTCGGGCGCGAAGTCGGCATAGAAGCGCGCGTTCGTGCTGCAGATCAGCCGCGGCCACGCCCACTTCTCATTCCAGGCCTTAATACTATGTGCGTAGCCCTCTATATATGGCGAATTGTCGCGCGCGCCGCCGATGACCGGCCAACGGACGGTGTCATACGGGTAGCCCTTCACGACCAGCTCCGTGAGTTTGTCCGCAAGGCCCGGCAGCGAGCCGTTCATATCGCCCCAGGCTCCGGCATTGTCGAGCAGCAGCAACCGCTTGCCGGACGGGGCCTCCCACCAGAATGCCCCCGGTTGGCCGTAGGCGGAAAAGAGCGTCTCGTCATCCCAGAACGAGCGCATCTTCTTCTCGCCCCAATTGTAGTAGCGCGGGAGCATCGGGCAGAAGAGCTTGATGCCGGCGTCGGTGAGAACCTGGCACAGGCCCCAACTCATGCCCGGCACATCATTGTGTTCGGCGGTGGTGATGGAGATGCCGTGTAACCGGGCGAGGCGTCGGGCGTGGTACAGGGCGCGGATCAGCGATTCGTGCCCGCAGATCTCGGTGACCATGTTGCCGAACAGCGCGGTCAGTTCCACGCGCCCCGACTGCATGAGCGCGATCATCTTCGCGGCGCGTTCGGGCCTCGCGTGCCGCAGGAAGTGGTCGATGGACCATGCCTGCTCGACGGCCATGCGGAACTGCGACTCTTCGGGGAAGCCCCGCGTGTGCTCGGCCATGTCGATGACCTGGTCGAGGAACCCGTCATACTCGCGCAGGACGGTGGAGGCGAGGTTGGTATAGCCGACATCGTGGTGAGAGCGCTGGATGACGTGGACGGTGAGCCGGCGCGGGGGTTGCCAGGGGATGACGCGCAAGTCGGCTTGCGCGTCACCGACGAGGAGGGCGAACTCGACCGCCCCAGGCTGCTCGATGGCGGGGACGAAGACCTCATGGGAGGATTCGCCGGGCGGCACGTCGCCCAGCAACTGCTCGGACACCTCGCCGCCGGCGCGCACCGTTAATGCGGCGCTACACCCCTCGGGTCCGTGGTTACACAGCTTTACCGAGACGCACTGCTCGAAGCCGCCATGTGGCGTTCGCCGGAGCAACACAGTCGGTCGGACTTCGCTGATCGTCATTGCCGCGCTCATGCCGCGAGGTTCGCCTGGCACGCGCGGAAGGCCTTCGTAGGCTCTTCTTCAATGTGCCTGGGTGCATCTTTCAGTTGTAGGTAGTATTACCATGCCGGTTGTGCGGCCTT
>CAYWBK010000120.1:0-14562 GCA_964455745.1 uncultured Armatimonadia bacterium | reverse complement strand
TCTCCCCTCTCCGCTTGCGGAGAGGGGCCGGGGGTGAGGTTGCCGTTCGCCCGGCTAACGGCGATTTCCGAGGCAGCTCTGAGGTCAGGGGATCCGCAACAACACGTCGGTGCAGATGGCGGCGAGGGCGTCCCGGTGCGGCGAGGTGGGGAGCGCCGACAGTGCGCCCTCCGCCGCCGAGGCGAACTCGTGGGCGCGGCGCACGGCGTAGGCCCGGCCGCCAAATTTATCGGCCAGTTGGGCGACTTGTGAGATCGCATCATTCGTGAGGTCGTTGCTTCCAGACCGCTCGATGACCTTGCGAAGAGCCCCGGAGCGGTCGCGCTCGAGCGCGGCGATAACCGGAAGAGTGTATTGGCCCGTCCGCAGGTCGCTGCCGACGGGCTTTCCCGTTTCGGCGGGGTCGGCGTAGAGGTCGAGCAGGTCGTCCACGATCTGAAACGCGGTCCCGAGTTGCAGACCGCACGCGATCGCCGCGGTCACCGGGCCGTCCTCGTCACAAACCGTCCGCGCGCCCATTTCGCAGGCCGCACGGAACAGCGAGCCGGTCTTGGCGCGGATGATGTCGAGGTACTCGGCCTCAGTGCACTTGCCCTTCGTGGTCGCGTGCGCGAACTGCCCCTCGCACATCTCCATGATCGCCTCGCACAACACGGCGGTGGACCAGCGGCCTACCTCGTCGATGAGCACGCGGTAGGCTTGCGCGGCGATGTAATCGCCGACCAGCACCGAGGCCCTGTTGCCCCAGCGAACGCGCGTGGACTCTCTGCCGCGACGCATGTCGGCCTCGTCGATGACGTCGTCGTGCATCAACGAGGCGAGGTGTGTCGCCTCGACGACCGCGGCGGCCTCAATCGTCGCCTCGGGGAGGGCGTCTTGTCCGGGCCGCACGGCTCCGGCGGCGAGAAGGCACACGGCGGGGCGCAGCCGCTTGCCGCCCGCATCGACCGCGTGCTGGAAGGCGTCGGCGGCGATGGGGACCCCGGCAGGCAGAAAGCCTTGAAGGATCGCCTCAACGCGCTGCATCTCCACGCAGATAGGGGCGAGCCAGTCGGCCGGCGCCAGGACCAGATCGGTTGTCCGGGAGGTTGCTGTGCTCAGTTTAGTGACCATGAGAATGAAGCAGGTTTCGTTGGCACAGGAGGCAACTATCTTGTCGGGTTCGGGCGCTCTGGCACGATGAAAGGGACGGCCCTACCCCGTCCCCGCTACGCGGGGCCACCCCTCCCGTACCGGGAGGGGAGAGGCAAACGGCAAAGGCCCTGGCAGGCGAGACGCCTGCCCCACGCGTGATCTTCAAGGCAGTCGTCAGGCTGCCTTAGGCGCAGTCTCCAGCCGCGATTGTCGTTGACGTATCACTATAATGACATATATTCATCATTATAGACGTTATATGAACATAAATCTACAGCATTATTGCATCACAGTCACCGACGCCTCTGCCGTGCCCGCCGTTCGCTCATCATTCATCATTCAGCGCTCATCACTCGCCGTCCTACTTCCCCGCCAACGTCCATGCCGCTCCGTTGAGGATCGTGATGAGGCCGTTCGGGAACATGCCGAGGGCCAACGTTCCGATCAGCGCCACCCAGATCACGGCGCGCACCCCGGCAGGCCACACGGGCAGCGCCGGCGTCTCCTCGCCGCCAAACCACATCAGCCGCACCACATTCATATAGTAATACAGCGAGATGGCGCTGTTGACGATGGCGACCACTGCGAGCCAAGTCCATGTCTGACTTTGGATTGCGCCCATGAACAGGTAGACCTTGCCGATGAACCCGGCCGTCGGAGGGATGCCGGTCAGAGACAGCAGGAAGATCGTCATGGCGACGGCGACGAACGGCGAAGTTCGCGCCATGCCCCGGAAGTCGGCGATATCATCCCGCGCGGTGTTGCGGAAGACGCCGATGGCGACCGCGAAAGCCCCGAGGTTCATCAGCAGGTAGGCGGCGAAATACACCAGCACGCCCTGCAGGCCCCACGGATTGTGCGGCCCGACGACGACACCGATCAGCAGATACCCCGCGTGGGCGATTGACGAATATGCTAACATGCGCTTGACGTTCGTCTGCCGGATCGCCAGCAGGTTGCCTACGCACATCGTCAGCGCCGACAGAGCTGCGAGGATCGCCGGCCACTGCTTGACCAGCCCCGGTTCGAGAACCCAAAGCACGCGCATCAGGATCGCGAAGCCAGCGGCCTTCGGCCCGACGGAGAGGAACGCCGTGACCGGCGTCGGCGCGCCCTCATAGACGTCCGGGGTCCACGCGTGGAACGGGACCATCGAGATCTTGTACCCGAGACCCGCCAGGACCATGACCGCCGACAGGCCGGCGAGGAGCGGATGCTCCCCCTCCCTGAGACTTTCAGCGATCGCCAACAGGTTCGTCGAGCGCCCGAGGCCGTACATGAGCGACAGGCCATAGAGCATTACCGCCGATGCGGCAGCGCCGTAGATGAAATACTTCAAAGCCGCCTCGTTGCTCTTGCGGTCGCGGCGCAGATACCCGGACAGGATGTACGAGGTGAGGCTGACCAGTTCGAACGACAGGTAGAAGGTGATGATGTCGTTGGAACTCGCCAGCAGGCACATCCCGAACACCAGGAAGACCAACAGCGAGAAGTATTCGCCGTACCCGGCCCTCAAGTTGCGGAAAAAGTCCGTCGAGAGGAGAACAACCAGTGCGCCGGCCAGGATGAAGATCGCCTTGAAGAAGACAGCCAGCGAGTCGGTCGCGAAGGACCCTGAGAACTCCAGCGTCGCCGGCTCGCCCCAAAGCCGTGCCAGCGGCCACAGGCACCCGAGCATCCCGGCGGCGGCGAGCGCTGCCGAGGCTATGCGGAGCCGGCGCGGCAGGAACAAGTCCAGGACAAGCAGCGCCAGTCCCAGTATCGCCAGGCAGGTCTCGGGAAGGAACAGATTGTAGTTGGCGACAGGCATGGTGGGAGAGCGATGAATGATGAACGATGAATGATGAGCGAACGGCAATAACGGCAACGACCACAGCAACGGCAGGAACGGCTCAACAACGGCAAGAACGGCTTAACCCTTGAAGGGCAGCAGGTGGACTGCGGCGGCTATTTGGTCCATGTGGGCGACTACGCCGGTCATGGCTGTATTGATAAGGGCTATGAGCGGGGTCGGGTAGATGCCTACGATCAGCATGATCGCGCATAGCGGCACGACCGCGACCAGCTCGCCGAGGTCCATGTCCTTCATGTTGACCCACTGGCGGTTCAACTCGCCCAGGAAGACCTTCTGGATCACGATCAGGAAGTACGCCGCGGTGATGACAACGCCGATCACCGAGATGGCAGTGATGAGCTTGAGGGAGGCGTAGGAACCCAGGAAGACCATGAACTCACCGACGAACCCCGACAGACCGGGCAGGCCCAGCGAGGCGAAACACGCGAGCATCATAATGCCGGTATAGATGGGAAGCTGCTTGGCGAGACCGCCGAAGGCGTTCACATCGCGAGTGTGCGCGCGGTCATAGACCACGCCGACAAGGAAGAACAGCGCGCCGGTGATGATCCCGTGGTTGAACATCTGCAGCACCGCGCCGTTCAGGGCGGTGATGCGGTCCGCGACGTGAAGACGGGCGAGCGGATCGCCGCCGCTGTACATCGCCGCCGCGGCAATCCCCAGCATCACGTAACCCATGTGGTTCACGGATGAGTACGCGATGATCTTCTTGAGGTCCTGCTGTGCCATCGCGCACAGGGCCCCGTAGACGATGCTGATCGCCGCCAGAACCCCGAGGAACAGCGCGAACTCGTGCGAGGCGTCGGGGACAATCGGCAGGATCACCCGAACGAAGCCGTATGTGCCCATCTTCAGCAGGACGCCCGCCAGGATGACCGATCCGGCGGTCGGGGCCTCGACGTGCGCGTCGGGGAGCCACGTGTGGAACGGGAAGAGCGGCACTTTGATCGCAAAGCCCAGGAAGAAGCCGAAAAAGACGAAAGCGCCCATCACCGGCTGTTGTGCGAGAGGGTTTTGGCGCGCGAGTTCGAGCATATCGAACGTCTGAGGGTGGCTGGTGAAGTAGCACACCAGGATCGCCAGCAGCATCGCGAGGCTGCCGACGAGGGTGTAGATGAAGAACTTGATCGCCGCGTACTCGCGCCTCGGCCCGCCCCAGATACCGATGAGGAAGTACATCGGCACCAAACTGATCTCCCAGAACATATAGAACAGGAAGAAGTCCAACGCGCAGAACACGCCGAGCATCCCGGTCTCGAGCAGGAGGAAGAACGCCATGTACTCCTTGACCCGCACCTCGATGCGCCAGGAGTAGATGACGCACAGCAGCGTCAGGAGGGTCGTGAGGATGATGAGCGGCATGCTCAGGCCGTCGACGCCGAGCGTATAGTTGACATGGAACTGCGGGATCCAGGGGGCGGACTCCTGAAGCTGCATCTGCGTGGCTTTAGGCTCGAAGGCGGCCAGCGCCAGGATCGAGGCGACGAAAGTCAAAGCGGCGAAGATCGTGGTGACCCAGCGGATCGCCTTGACATGGCGTTCTTTATGTAGCAGCAACACGATGACCATGCCCACCAGCGGCAGGAAGATCATCACGCTCAGGATTCCGACTCCGCCCATATCATCGCCTCGTGTGGGGGACGGCAAGTTTCAGGAACGGCAGGGACGGCAGGTTTCAGGGACGGCAGGTTTCAGGAACGGCAGGAACGGCAGGAACGGCAGTACCCCGCTTCGCGGGCCACCCCTCCCGTGCCGAGAGGGGGACAACTAACGGCCACGGCTCGGCGGGCAAGACGCCCGCCCCACGCGGAGTTCCCGGGCCAGCCCTTCTTGTATCATGTGGCTGCGCCATTCATGGCGCAAATCGCGCGGTGAACCGCGCATCCACTGGTAAAACAAGGGGGCAGCAACGCCGCCCCACGCGGGTTTCCACGGCAAGTATGCATTCACCCCGTTTCCCTCTCCCCCTCTCCAATGCCGCGCAGGGCGCGGCCCGTGGAGAGGGGGCAGGGGGGTGAGGTGCCGTTCGCGGGGGTGAGTTTCCCTCACTTCATAAACATAACCACAACATACACCACGGCTGCGATGCCCGACGCGAACAGCGCTATGCCCATGATGTACTCCTGGATCAGGCCTGTCTGCAGCCGCGCGCCGGCCTCACCCAATGTCTTCGTCATCCAGCCTACCAGGTTCACGGCCCCGTCCACAATGTACTTGTCGATGAGGCCCGAAATGCCCACGATGAACACTCTCGTTCCCCAACCGATGAGGTTCACCGCGCCGTCGATGACATACTTATCCACCAGCGCCGCGCTGCGCGAGAGCAAGAGCGTCCCCGCGACCGCCGTGCCGGCGTAGATCTCATCGAAAAAGTATTTGTTTTTCGCGAGGTAATACAGCGGATATAGCGGCCGCTTGATGACTCCGACCGGGATGACCTTCCAGTAATAGATCGCACCCGATAGCAACAGGCCGGCGAGAGCCAGCGCCGTCGACAGGCCCGCAACGATGAAGTTCATGCCCTCGTGCTCGACGCCCTCGGAACCCGACGGCACGAAGTGGATGAACGCGCCGAACAGGTTCGCCTTGCCGGGAATGCCGATCAGTCCGATCAACAGCGCGAATACCGCCAGGATGCGCAGCGGCCACAGCATCACCGCGGGGCTTTCGTGCGCGTGCTCGGAAACCGCATCGCGCGGCTTGCCCATGAAGGCCAGGAAACACAGCCGGCCCATATAGAAAGCGGTCAGAAAGGCGGCCAACTCGAGGCCGATAAAGAACACCCAGTACACCGGGTTCTCGTGCGCGTTCGCCCAGGCCCCGGCGAGGATTTCGTCCTTGCTCCAGAAGCCCGCGAACGGGAAAATGCCCGCGAGGGCCAGCGTTCCGAAGGCGAAGGTCCACCACGTTACCGGCATCTTCTTCGCGAGTCCGCCCATCTTCCAGATGTTCTGCTCCTCGTGGCAGCCGTGGATGACACTGCCCGAACCGAGGAATAGGAGTGCCTTGAAGAACGCGTGGGCGATCAGGTGGAACACGCCTGCGGTGAAGCCGACCACGCCCAGGCCGAGCGAGGCCATCATAAAGCCAAGTTGTGAGATCGTCGAGTATGCGAGAACGCGCTTGATGTCGCGTTGCACGACGCCCATCGTCGCCGCCATGAGCGCGGTGATGAGGCCGATGACGCCCACCAACATCAGCGCGGACATCCCCAGGAACGTCATCTGCGCCAGCGGGACGTAGAACAGCAAGTACAGCCGCGCGACCATGAACACGCCGGCGGCGACCATCGTAGCGGCGTGGATCAGGGCGCTGACCGGGGTCGGGCCTTCCATCGCGTCCGGGAGCCAGGTGTGCAGCGGGAACTGGGCGCTCTTGCCGATGGCGCCGCAGAATAGACACGCTGCGATGACCCCGAGAACCGTCGGCGGGATGTGCCCGGAGGTCGCGGCGGCGAAGGCATCGCGGAAGAGCAGCGTCGGCACATAGCTGAACAGGATGACGATGCCGATGGCGAAGCCGACATCGCCGACGCGCGTGGTGATGAACGCCTTCTTCGCGGCATTCGCGGCGGCGTCACGCTCGAACCAGAAGCCGATCAGCAGATACGAGCACAGGCCCACAAGCTCCCAGCCTGCATACAGCATGATGAAGTTGTTGCTGAGCAGAAGCAGCATCATCGACGCACAGAACAGCGACAGGTACGCGAAAAAGCGCGAGAAACGCGGGTCGCCGTGCATGTAGCCGACAGAATAGACTTGGATGCACGTCGCGACGATGCTGACCATCGTGAGCATCGCCGCGCAGATCGGATCGACCAGGAAGCCGACGTGGATCGCGCTCGCGCCGACGTTCAGCCACGCGACGGAGGTCTCATACGGCTGCGCTCCGAGGATCAGCGAGACGAGGCACCCCAACGAGATCGGGATGCAGGCGGCGATCCCGGCAATCGCGATGACCGCAACCTTGTCGCCGACGCGTGCGTGGATGCGGGAGCCGGAAAGCACCAGCACCGCGAAGCTCAGGAACGGCAGGATTGGGATCAGCCACGCAATTGAAAGCATAGAGAGAGGCGAGCGATGAGCGCTGAATGATGAACGGAACGGCGAGCTAACGGCAACAACGACGACGGGCCATTCACATCCGATTCGAACATGTGGCCGCGCGATTTATCGCGCCAGATATGGGCCAGATTGCTCGTCGCCCTGCGAGCAAACATCCTGTCAGGGCGCAGATTAGGGAACTGTCCGATGTGATTCGCGCGACGAATCGCGCTGACACATGGTCTGAAAAGGACGCCGCCCAGACCTGTGGCCTCCCGGCACAGGCAGGGTAGGGCCGTCCCGGCGACAGACGGCTACACGGCAATCCGCGACAGGATTGTCGCGGCCACCGAGGTAGGGCCGTTTACGCCGTCCCAGGACCCCACCCCTACCACTTCATCTTGGCGACTTCGTCCAGGTTCGTCGAACCCAGGTTTCGGTACAGGCGCAGGATGATCGCCAGTCCCACTGCGGCTTCGCAGGCTGCCAGGGCGATGACGATCAACGCGAACACCTGCCCGTCCAGCACCGAGTTCAACTCCAGCGATCCGGCCGTCCCGCGCGGGCTGAGGAAGTGGCTGAACGCCACCAGGTTCACATTCGCGGCATTGAGCATCAACTCGATGCCGAGCAGGATGCCGACGGCGTGCTTGCGCGACAGCACCGTGAACAGCCCGATGGCGAACAGCAGCATCGCAAACAGCAGATAATGCGTCAGCCCGACCGGCCAGGGCATCGGGATGTTCGGCAGCGGCGGCATCGGGGGCAGGGGCGGGAGCTTCACGCGCTGTCGCCCTCCCGCGCCTCAGGCGTCTCCCCGGAGGTCGGCTCGGTGTCCCGTTCGCGCCGCGCCAGGATGATGGCCCCGACCATCGCAACCAGCAGCACGACCGAGACCGCCTCGAAGGGCAGCAGGTACGTCGTCATCAGCAACTCGCCGATGAGTTGCACGTTGTGCGAGGTGATGCCGGGCTCGGTGAGCGGCAGATTCAAAGGCTTCCACGGCGTCCCGTGAGTGTAAATGACCGCAATGGCGATGATGAGCATGAAGGCCCCGGTGGCGACGACGGAGCCGAGGAGATGCTGCTGACCGGCCAGGATGCCGCGCCCGAGCGACCGCTGCAGAAGCATCACCGCGAACAGGATCAGGACGGTGATCGCCCCGACGTAGACCAGGATTTGCACCGCGAACAGCAGGTGCGCCCCCAGAAGCCCGTAGCATACCGCGACGCCGAACAGGCACGGGAGCAGGCACAGGCAGGCGTGCAGTACCTGGCGCGAGAACGCAACGCCAAGCGCGCCGAGAAGCGCCAGCCCGGCGGCGGAGTAAAATGCGAAGGTGTCGATGATCTGGGTCAGGTCCATTGTGTCTGATGTGTTCCTGCCGTTCTCTGTGCTCTCTGTGTCTCTGTGGTCAATAGTCGTTTATAGCTTCACGGCAGACGGCCTACTAACCACAGAGACACAGAGAGCACAGAGAACGGCCAATGGCGGTTACTCGGGCATGATCGGCCGCAGCGGCTCGGGGATGTCCGCGCCACGGCGGCGAAGCTCTTCGATGTCGCGGATGAGCTTCCTCGGGTCTGCCTCTGCCTGCTCGTATTCCGGCGTCATCGTGATGGCATTGAAGGGACAGATCTCGGCGCACATCCAGCAGAATTGGCACAGCCCGATGTCGATGTAGAAGCTGACGGGATGGCGTTCCTTGCCCTTGCCGTCGCCTTCGACGTGAATGCACTTGTCGGGGCAAACGTTCGCGCACTGCATACAGGCCGTGCACCGAAGCCCTCCGGGCCGATCCGGGGCGGCGATCAGCGCGAAGTCCCCACGATAGCCGGGCGCGGGCTTCCAGTTCTTCTCTTTCGCGCGCCAGTTCGTGTATTGATCGGTGGTCCCGGGCCGGATGAAATTCTTCGCGGTGATGTAATGGCCGACGACGATCGACCAAGCGCCCTCGACGATGAGGCCGATCAGCTCGAGGAACCCGGTTCCGTTACTGCGAGAGGATTGTGCCATGATGTGATCGCGACGCTGTCTCAAAGGTCCCGCGCGGGGCAGGGGCCTCTCCATCGCATACCCTGTGGAAGCGCGGTTCACCGCGCGATTCGCGCCATGAATGGCGCGGCCGCATGGTAGGATATTCCCCTCTGTTCCGCCGTTGCCGTCCCTGCCGTCCCTGCCGTCCCTGCCGTCCCTAAAACCTAAAACCCAAAACCTATCCCCTGTCACCTGACCAAGATCATTCCCGCCGTCACGAAGATTGAGACGAAGCCCGCCGGAATAAGCAGCTTCCAGCCGAAGGCCATGAGTTGGTCGATGCGCAGACGGGGCAGCGTCCAGCGCACCCACATCAGGAAACAGATGATCGCCCAGGCCTTGATGAGGAGCCAGATGACGCCGGGGATGCCCGGGTCGGCCGGACCCAGCGGCGAATTATACCCGCCGAGGAAAAGCGTCGCGCCCACCAGCCCCACCGCGAGCACGTTCATGTACTCGGCGAGGAAGAACAGGGCGAACTTCATGCCCGAATATTCGGTGTGATAACCTGCGACAAGCTCGCTCTCGGCGTCCGGCAGATCGAACGGCGTGCGGTTGACTTCGGCGGTGGCGGTGACGAGGTAGATAATCGCCGGCACCCAAAGATACCACTGCGCGATGTACCAGTGCCCGACCCCGCCGGCCTGAGCGCGGCTGATCTCGGCGAGCGACATCGACCCGGCGCACATCACTACACACAGGATCGACAGGAGCATCGGGATTTCATAGCTGATCGACTGCGCTGCCGACCGCAATGCCCCAAGTAGCGACCACTTATTGTTCGAGCCCCAGCCGGCCATGACCAGGCCGATCACGCCGAGCGAGGACACGGCCACCAGATATAGCAGGCCGATGTTGGTGTCGAGCGCCGACGCCGGAATTGTGTCGAAGTCCCAGGGGATGACGATGAACACCATCAGCCCGGCCATGAAGAAGATGACCGGCCCGAGAGTGTGCAGGATGCGGTCGGCATCCACGGGGACGATGTCTTCCTTGGTGAGCAGTTTCAGGGCGTCCATCGCCGTCTGGAAGATGCCCTTCGGCCCGACCACCATCGGCCCGAGGCGCGACTGGATGTAGCCGGCGATCTTGCGCTCGAGGTAGATGCCGACAAGCGCGCTGAGAAGGATCAGGGTGAGGACCGCCACGCAGGTGACAATCCATCCCACCATGCCGACGACGATGGGCGGAATGCCCCAGGCACCCGTGAACCCCAGCGCCCAACCACGCAGGGAGTCGGCCAGATATCCAAGCAGCGACTGTCCATTCATCGGTCGATGTCGCCCAATATGATGTCCAGAGTCGCGATGACCGGCACCATGTCGGCCACCCAGATGCCACGCGCGATGTGTTCTATCGCCTGCAGATTGTAAAAAGACGGGGCGCGCCAGTGCATCCGATACGGCTTGTCGCCGCCGTCGCTGATGAGCCAGCAGGCCAGCTCGCCGCGCGGGCTTTCCACGCGCGCGTAGGCTTCGCCCGGCGGCGGCTTGATGATTCGGGGCACTTTCGCGTTGACCTCGCCCTCGGGCAGTTTCTCCAGCGCCTGGCGCAGGATGCGCACGCTCTGGCGCATCTCGGCCATGCGGACGAGGTGGCGGGACATGCAGTCGCCCTTGTCCTGGGTCGGCACGTCGAACTCGAATTGGTCGTAAACGCTGTACGGCGCGACTTTGCGCACGTCGTACGGCACGCCGCAGGCCCGCAGCACCGGGCCGGTGCAGGCGTAGCTGCGCGCGTCCTCGAGGCTGATCGCCCCGACGCCCTCCAGGCGGCTGCGGAAGATCCGGTTGCCGGTGAGGATCGCGTCATATTCCTTCATGCGCGAGGGGAACAGGTCGAGGAACTTCGCCAGGCCCTCGACGAACCCCCCAGGCAAGTCGTTGCGCGCCCCGCCGATCCGCAAGTAGTGGTACAGGAGCCTTTGGCCGCTGGCAAGCTCGAACAGATTCAGAAGAAGCTCGCGCTCGCGCAGACCGTACAGGAAAACCGTCGTCGCGCCGGTGTCGATGCCGATCGCGGCCATGTAGATCAGGTGGGACGCGATTCGTTGCATCTCGGCCATGATGACGCGGATGAACTGCCCCCGCGGCGGGACCTCGATGCCGAGAAGTTCCTCGACGGCCGTCACATAGCAAAGCTCATTGCCCATCGCGTTGAGGTAGTCGAACCGATCCGCGTATGGCACGTACTGCTTGTAGGTCTTGCGCTCGGCGATCTTCTCCATCGAGGAGTGAAGATAGCCGATGTGAGGCACGCACTTTTGGACGCGCTCGCCGTCGAGAGTCAGCACAAGCCGCAGCACGCCGTGGGTGGACGGGTGCTGGGGTCCCATGTTGATGAGGAGCTCCTCGGCGCCCTCATCAGTGGGGATGTGCTCGTACTCGTTCAAGGCGGCTTCTGTCATGTCGTATCGTGGCGTGGCCCCGGCATCCATTATCTTCAGTGGTCCCGACAATCTTGTCGGGGATGGCCGTTATTCCGCGACAGGATTGTCGCGGCCACTGCCTGTGTCATCCGCCACTGCCCGTGTCATCCGAGTTGTGGCAGCCACTGTCATCTTCATTGGCCCCGCATCAGCCCTGATCTTCAGTGGCGGCATCCATTATCTTCAGTGGCCCCGACAATCTTGTTGGGGATGGCCGTTATTCCGCGACAGGATTGTCGCGGCCACTGCCTGTGTCATCCGCCACTGCCCGTGTCATCCGAGTTGTGGCAGCCACTGTCATCTTCATTGGCCCCGCATCAGCCCTGATCTTCAGTGGCGGCATCCATTATCTTCAGTGGCCCCGACAATCTTGTCGGGGATGGCCGTTATTCCGCGGCCACTGCCTGTGTCATCCGCGACAGGATTGTCGCGGCCACTGCCATTGTCTGTGTCGCGGCCACTGTCGGGCTTTGGAGCCAGGACCGAGGCCGGGTCCTCGCGCAACGGGTCCGGGCTCAGGTATGGGTGATGGAGCGGGTAGACGTAGTCCTTGCGGAGGGGGAAGCCCTCCCAGTCGTCGGGTAGGAGCAGCTTGCGCGGGTCGGGGTGCCCGACGAACTCGACGCCGAACATCTCCGCGACTTCGCGCTCCGCCCATCCGGCCATCTTCCAAAGCTGCGTGACGGTCGGCGCCTGCGGTTTGCTTCTGGAGACGGTAGTCTTCACGACGGCCATCGCGCCGGTCATCAAGCGTGAGAGGTGATAGACGACCTGCAGTCCCTCCGCCGTATCGGCTCCGGCGATGTCCGAGAGGTGCTCGTAAGGCTCCGCCAGTTCCCGCGACAGCGCCTCGAGCACGGGCGGCACATCCGCCGCGCGAACGTTCAGCCACAAGACGCCCCCCTCCATGCGCCCATCCAAAAGACGGTCGCCCAGCGCCTCGAGCACCGCCTCAGGCGCCGGTTCCCTTTGCGGGCCGGCGGCCTGCTCCTCAGTTGTCGCCTGCGCTTCACCGTTCATAGCTCAGTACGTTTCCGTCCGCCGTTCCCCCCCTCCGTCCGAGGGGGGTAGGTTGCCGTTCCCCCCCTCTCCACTCGTGGAGAGGGGGCCGGGGGGTGAGGTTGCCGTTAGTCGTTGCCGTTAGTCGTTGCCGTTCGCCGTTGCTATTCGTCGTTCGCCGTTCGCTCGCCGTTAGTCGTTGCCGTTCGCCGTCCGCTCATCATTCAGCACTCATCGCTCGCCTTCTCCTTCTCCTTCTCCCTCTCCCTCGCCCACACCACCGGCCCCCGCTCGGGCTTGATCGCGCTGACGCCCTCGACGAGTTTCGGGTCGGCGATGGAATCGCCGCGCATCAGCGCGTGCAGTTTCAGCAGGCCGTCGATGAGGCTTTCGGGACGCGGGGGACAGCCGGGGACGTAGATGTCCACGGGGACGATGCGGTCGACGCCCTTCACGACGCTATAGGCATCGTGGTAGAACCGGCCCCCCGACACGGCGCAATTGCCCAGCGCCAGGACATATCGCGGCTCGGGCATCTGGTGATACAGGCGCTCGAGGACCGGGGCCATTTTGATCGCTACGGTGCCGGCGACGATCATCGCATCCGACTGGCGCGGCGTGGAGCGGAACATAATGCCGAAACGGTCGAGGTCATAGCGCGAGGCTCCCGTGCACATCATCTCGATGGCACAGCAGGCCAGGCCGAACTGCATGGGCCAAAGAGAGCATAGCCGGCCGGTATTGAGGACCTTATCGACCACCTTGACGAAGACCACGCCAAGGGGATTGTGCTTGACCCTTCGAGCCGCCCGTCGCAGGGGCTCGTCTAGCTTGACGTCCACTCGAGGTCCCCTTTTCGCCAGGCATAAGCCAGGCCGATGATCAGTACCAGCAGGAAAATCGCCATCTCGACGAGTGCGGCGGGTCCGAGACGAGCGGGCCCGAGCGCGGTTGCCTTGGCGAGGTGCTTATAGACGACCGCCCAGGGGAATAGGAACACGGTCTCCACGTCGAAGACGACGAAGATGAGGGCGACAATGTAGTAGCGGACATAGAACTGGCTCCAAGCCTGGCCGAAGGGGGGAATCCCACACTCATAGGTGGAGTTTTTCAGGTCATACGGATCGGCGGGACGGATGACGTATGCGGCGATGAGGGAGATCGCTGCGAAGGCAATCCCGACAACCATGTAGACGGCGACAGGACCATACTCGAGCGTCGCCATAGACTGCACCTCGTGCCAGACCTGTGAAATGCCTCACTGCGGACGCGAAACAACCCCCTCGCCTCGCCTGCGCTGCAGGTGTCCGCGGGGCGGTGAGAGCGTGTTACAGGGCGGATTATAGGCGACAGCAGTAAGCTGTGTCAAACAGGGGCGAGCCCGCGATGCCTGCCATTGTGGCCCGTCCGCAGCGCAGCGGGCGCAGTCGATGCGGTGCGGGCCGGTTGATGTCGAGGAGAGTCAAAGGGGGTGGCCTGCGGGATCGGCGTCGAGGGGTAGATGGAAGGAAAAAGCCGGAGGCGCTTTGGGGCAAAAGCGCCTCCGGCTTTCGATTGCTCCGCGCCCATGAAATCGACTCGAGCGGCGATGGGGCGGGGCGTGGGCCCGATAGTCAGCCTGGGCGCAAGTCGGGGCGACTCTGAGCTGCGTATCGAGCTGCGACGCGTAGTGTGGTAATAGCTATGTATAGGCTGTCGGGTAGAAGCCTGTACAACTATAAACTAACAATAGCACCGCTCGCCTTTGTTGTCAATCCCCTTTCCCCCTCTTGGGTGCGTCTTTCAATTGTAGGGAGTATGACTACGCCGGTTGTGCGGCCCTGCTCGGCAATGAAATGCCCTGCGGGGAGATGGACGGCGATTGACCACGGAGACACAGAGGGCACAGAGAACGGCAACGTCCCTTAACGCCTATCGTGGGGCAGGCCGGCCGTTTCCCAGCCGTTCTCTGTGCCCTCTGTGTCTCCGTGGTTCAACGCCGTTCGCCTTTCATCTTGACGGTCAGCCTCTGACAACATTCCGAGCGCTTCGTCTGCCGGTTGTCAAAGCGGCATAGTAATGTGATG
>CAYWBK010000119.1:0-14723 GCA_964455745.1 uncultured Armatimonadia bacterium | reverse complement strand
CGGGCGGCTGCGCCGCCACCCGTCCTGCGGACGGAAACGGCCCTAACTACCGGCCTTGAACCGGACGCTGAAGCATCCGGCTGAGGGGCGCTTCGCGCCGGGCGTCCTGGCGGACGCGACGGCAACGGCCTTACCCAGAGCAGTTGACTGCCGCTCTCGCCAGGACCAGTTCATGGCATCTACCCACACACATTGAAGAAGAACCCCGTGAGGTGGCAAGAGCGCCTCTGCTCCGATGCGAATCCCCTATGGACGCCATTCCCCCGGCGTTGAAGCGCCTGCCTGAGGGCTTCTGTCTGCGGGCCGCCTCAGTGCCGAATCAAATGACCAGTTCCCCGGTCTCGAGCAGGTAATCGAGGCACTCGATGTAGATTTGCTCCGTGGTATAGCGCGGGCTGTAACCGAGGAAGCGCACGGCCTTCTCGATGCTGCAGCATGGCGAGTGGGTGATGTGCTCCATCGTGGCCGCCCAGGCCGGGCCGAGGATCCGCTCCATCTCTTCATGGGTGGCGAACTCGAGGTTCGGCTCGCGCCCGAATAGGCGCGCCACGAACTCGCAACATGCCACCAGCGACATCGCAAAAGGCGACACCCCGCTGAAGGACTCGCCCAGCGCCACGTTGCGGCGGATCATCGCCGACTCGAATAGCTGCGCCAGATCGTCGGCGTGGACATGATGGATGGTCTCGCGTCCGAATTGCGGCAGATGCACGGTTTCCCCCTGGGCCAGCTTCCGGTAGACCGCGACACCATTGCGCGTGCCCTGAGGGTCTATCGGCAGCCATTTGCGCCCGGAGATATGTCCGGGGTGAATGATCGTGGCGGGGAATCCCGTCGCCCGGTAGCGGTCGATGAGGTCCGCCTCGATGATCGCCTTCTTCTCGCCATAGTCGGTGATCGGCTTGCGAGGGTCGCTCTCAAGGCATGGGGTCCGGTTCGGCGGGCCATAGGCCCAGATCGTGCCACAGTGAATGAAGTGCTGAATGCGCCCCTCGAACGCCTCCACCATGACGCGATTCTGCTCCGGCGTGTAACAGATCAGGTCGACCACCACGTCGGCGTCGAGCGCCCGCATCCGCTTCGCCCAGGTGTCATCCGTCTCCTCAGCCCCGCGATCCGCGACGATCCACTCCACTTGCCCCCATCCGAGCCGCGAGTCGGCGTACTGTGGCGAGGGTTTGCGCGCGACGACCTGCACCTCGTGACCGGACAGCGTCAGGCGAGGCACGAGATAGCTTCCGATGTGTCCGGTGCCACCAACGACGAGTATCTTCACGATAAGCCTCCTGCGCGAGATGAGGGATCGGTTAATCGGGCCCTAACCGGCGTAGCCGAAAACGAACGAGAAATTGACCTGGCACGAAAACGGCAGCGACGCCCGGATGCCGTTCCCATCGCCGTATTTCAGGATTTCGACCCATTCTCCGCGCGTTGACGAGGCGAATGAGGTGAGGCAAGCATCGCCTCGCAGGCCCGGGACACAGTGCACAACTGCCCACCCGAAGCGCCCCGGGCGCACCGCTCACGGGCATTGATAGCAACCAGCATCAAGTATCCAGGAACCAGTACCCAGTACCCACCTCACTCCCCCAGCTCCAGCAGGCCCCACAGGCTCGGGTCCTGCATCGCAGGAAAGTCGGGCGAGGTGGACCAGGTCTCGGAGCCGCGTTGGACATCGTGGAGCCAGTATTGGAAGCCGAGGCGAACGCCGGGCGCGGGCTCCCAGCCGGTAAGGACTGCCGCCGGGAGAGCGGCTTCGAGCGTGTAGAAGCCACGCGCGGTGTCGGTGGTCGCAGCGATGGGGATGTCTCCGGGCTTGCACAGGCGAGCGCTTTCACGGGCGCCGGGGATTTCGGCTTGCCAGGCGATCGGCGCGTCGCCAGCGAGACCGCCGCCTTTCGGCAGGAGAATGAACAGGTGGCAGAAGCGCGTCGCACGGTGGACGTTCTGGACCGCGCGGGTGTCTACGATGATCTGCAGGCCGTCGCCATTCTGAGGCCGGCGGCGGTTCGAGACGACGGCGGATGACTTCTCGACACGCGCTGCAACATACAGGCCTGCCTCGCTCCAGGCGACCCAGACATCCCCCGCCGGCGGCACGCCTTCAATGGACCCGAGGTGCGGCAGGGGGGCGATGCCCTCCCAGTGGCTCAGGTCGCCGTCGATGCGCGGCGCGGCGGGCATACGACGGCAGGTGACTACCGTTTTGAACAGCAGGCGTGAGGGAAACTCGGGCATGTTCAGGACGGCCTCCATCGGCACTGGCGTCGGCTCGTGCAGTCCGTGATTATAGGGCATCCGGGCGACAATTGACACTGATTCCGGGCGCAGGTATCATGGACACCGCATACACTATGGAATGCCTCTTCGTCGACGAGACCATCACTTACACCGGAGAGCAGCTTCGCTCTCACTGGGTGTTCCGCCGTTTCGGGCTGGCGCAGGACGCGGCGGTCGCCTTCGTCGGCCCGTGCGATGTCGCTATCGAGCACATGGTCGACCAGGTGGACGTGGCGGCGGGCGATTCGATCAAGTCGGCCTCGATGCTGCACTTCATCATCGAGCATTTCGACCGCGACCTGCCGCAAGCGGTGCTGCGACAGCGGCTGCTTGTCTGCATCATGCGCGAGCAGCTCGGCGCTGTCGACGGCCTGCGACGCGAGGGCGACGACCTGTTCATCGGCAACCGGAAGCTGTCGGTCTCCATCGCCACATGCTCGCCGGTGTCCACGCTGATCCACTTCGGCGTGAATGTCGACCCGACGGGCGCACCGGTGGCGGCGGTGGGCCTGGCGGAACTGGGCATCGAGCCGCGCAACCTGGCGGAGCGGGTGCTGGCGGCTTATGCGCGGGAGATCGACCAGGTGCAGGCAGCCCGGTGCAAGGTCCGAGGGGTCGCATGATGGCTGATGAAGCGACCGCTCCGGTGCACGAGATCTTCACCTCGATCCAGGGCGAGGGGCCGCTGGTTGGCACGCGGATGACCTTCGTGCGGCTGCGGGGGTGCGATCTGTCGTGCAAGTATTGCGACACGACCGATGCGCGCGCCGATGACGGTTCCCCGGCGAACATCGAGCGTCGTCTGGCCAGTGAAGAGAGTGAGACACACCCGAACCCGATGACGGCTCTCGAAGTCCGCCAAAGCCTTCCCTGGGGGCACGACTGGGTGGCCATTACGGGTGGCGAGCCACTCCTGCACGTGGGCTTCCTGCGGGACTTCGTGCACTGGGGTAGTCCGCGGTTCTACCTCGAGACCGCCGGGCACAAGCCGGACGAGCTGGCGGAGGTCGTCCACGATGTGCACTATGTGGCCATGGACTGGAAGCTGCCCTCCACGATGCACAAGCCCGTGGACACCGATCTCTTCCGCCGGTCGCTGGAGGCGCTGCGGGGCAAGCGGGCGGCGCTCAAGATCGTGGTCACGGACGAAGTGACGGATGACGAGTTGGAGGAAGTCACCGAGGCCCTCTACGACCACGAGGGGCGCTTGGTCGTGGTGCTGCAGCCGGTAACGGCCATCGGCAATCTACGCCCGCCCGGTGGGAAGCGGCTGATGCAGATGCAGACAATCCTCATGCGCGAGTGGGACGATGTTCGGGTCATCCCCCAGGTGCACAAGCTGCTGAGGGTGCGGTAAATGGCGCGTGTGGGCTTGACGACGACAATCCCGGTGGAAGTGCTCCTCGCCGGAGGGCACACGCCGGTCGACCTCAACAACCTGTTCATTGCAGCCGAGGATGCCCCCGCGCTGGTCTCCCGCGCGGAACTGGAGGGCTATCCCCGCAACGTCTGCGGGTGGATCAAGGGCATCTACGCCGCGGCTCAGCAAGCGGGCCTCGACGCGATTGTGGCGGTCACGCAGGGGGATTGCAGCCAGACGCACGCGATGATCGAGACCCTCCAAGAGCAGGGGATGCGGATCGTGCCCTTCGCGTACCCCTACGACCGCGACCGGCCGCTGCTGGAGCTGCAGATGCGCCGCCTGGCCGAGCATTTCCAAGCCGCGTGGGCCGATGTGGAGGCGGTGCGTGAGGCCTTGCGCCCGCTGAGGGAGAAGATCGCCCGCCTCGACCGGCTGACCTGGGAGCAGGGACGCGTGACCGGCGCGGAGAATCACTTGTGGCAGGTGTCCTGCAGCGATTTCGGCGGGAATGCGAAAGGCTTCGAGACGGCGCTCGACGCATTCCTGGCGCAGGTCGAGCATCGGCCGCCCGCTGCCGACAACCGCGTCCGCATCGGGTTCATGGGGGTGCCGACGATCTACGAAGACCTGTACGAGGTCCTGGAGGGTTTCGGTGCGCAGGTCGTTTTCAATGAGGTCCAGCGGCAGTTCACGATGGCCGACAGCCTCGACGATGACATCGTGACTCAGTACCAACGGTATACCTACCCGTACGATGTCTTCGGGCGGATCGAGGATGTCCGGCGGGAAGTCGCTCGGCGGCGGATCGACGGCATCATCCACTACACACAGTCCTTCTGCTTCCGGCAGATTGAGGACATGATCATCAAACGCGCGTTATCGGCGCCGGTGCTGACGCTTGAGGGCGACAAGCCGTCGCCGGTGGACGCACGGAACCGATTGCGAATCGAAGCGTTTGTGGAGATGCTGCAGGTGGAGGCCGACTATTAAGGGAATAACGGTTCTGGTGCCGGGGCGCAGTGTGCGACCGCCGACATCCGGACCGATGCGCTCGCACGCAACCAGTCGTCGAGCGACAGATAATGAGGTGAAGGCCGTGAAGAGGACACATGGGATCACTATCGCCTGTCTATTCGTGGCGGCTGCATTCTGTGCGGCGGCGCTCGCCGATGACGCCGCGCCGCTCACCGGCAAGATCACCTTCAAGAGTGGTCAGACGCTCGCAGGCACCATCCAGTTGGCCGAATTCGGCGTCACCGACGGGTCCGGCGTCGGCATGAAGTTGCCTGCCGGCGGCTACATGCTGCTCGCGAACGGCGACAAGGAAGTCAACATCCCTGCCAGCCAGATCGCCAGCATCGAGGCGACGTGGGTACAGAACCCTGACGAGCCCGCGCCGAACTGGGAAATCAAGGAGATCAAGGTGACCGACAAAGCCGGGAAAGTCATCACCGGCAAGCCGACCTGGATCATGCACGCCAGCGCGGCGATGGTGACCCTCCCCACCGGCGAGAGCAAGAGCCTGAATGCCTTCCCGCTGATGGGCCAGAGCTTCAATCCCGACAACTTCATCGCCCGGATCGATCTGACCGGCGGCTCCGCTCCGACGGCCGTGACGCCGACACCCACACCGGCTCCCGCGCCTGCCCCGGCTCCGACGCCGACAGTGACGCCGACCCCGGCTCCCACACCAGCCCCGGCTCCGGCTCCGACGCCCGCGCCGGCGGTAGCGCCGACCCCGGCGCCAACGCCGACGGCTGTGGTAGTCACAGGCAAGACCCTGGCCGACAACACAATGACCTTCACGATCATCTGCCCGGAGTGCGGGAAGAAGATCCTGGTGACGATCAGGGCCAACGCGGTCGTCGCGGTAGAGCACCAGTAGAAGAACGCGCAGCGGGTGGAGAGGACGACACCACGGCTGGCAATTGCCGCGCCGTTCGTCCCGAGATGCTCTTAACCAGCTCAAACCCAAGCCCCGGCGGTGCCGTCCATGCGGCATCGCCGGTCGCGCCTTCGGTCGAAGTGACGCATAGCGAGGTAGCAAGCCATGACGCCCGAGCAGCAACTTGAGATCCTGTGCGGCAACGCCGTCGATGTCATCTCTCGCGCGGAGCTTCTCGAGAAGCTCCGCGAGGGCCGGCCTTTGCGCATCAAGTACGGAGCCGACCCCAGCGCGCCGGACCTGCACCTCGGCCACTCCGTGCCGCTGACCAAGCTACGGCAGTTCCAGGACCTCGGCCACCAGGTGGTCTTCATCATCGGCGACTTCACCGGCCGGATCGGCGACCCGAGCGGCAAATCGAAAACGCGGCCCGTTCTCGACGAGGAGACGATCCAGCGCAACGCCGCCACTTACGCCGCGCAGGTGGGCAAAATCCTCGATGTCGGCAAGTGCGAGGTGCGCTACAACAGCGAGTGGTTCGGCAAGATGAGCGCCGGGGACATGCTCGCTCTGGCCTCGCACTACACCGTCGCCCAGATGCTCGAGCGCGATGACTTCGCCAAGCGCATGGCCAATGAAACGCCGATCTCACTGTTGGAGATGATGTACCCGCTGGTCCAAGGGTACGATTCCGTCATGGTGGAGGCCGACGTGGAGATCGGCGGCACCGACCAGACCTTCAACTTCCTCGTCGGGCGCGTGCTCATGCGCGCCCACAATCAGACTCCGCAAGTCGTGATGACCTGGCCGCTTCTGGTGGGCCTCGACGGGCACGACAAGATGAGCAAGTCCTTGGGCAACTATGTCGGCATCACCGACGCCCCCGGCGACATGTTTGGCAAGCTCATGTCGATCCCGGACAACCTCATGCCCAACTACTACCGCCTGCTGCTCACCTACGACGAGGCGGCAGTGGCGCAGATGACGGGGGAGATCGAAGCCGGGCGGCTGCACCCGAAGGCGGCGAAGGTGGAACTTGCGAAGGCAATCATCGCCCGCTACCACGATGCCGCGGCGGCGGAGGCGGCGGAGGCAGAGTTCGAGCGCGTCTTCGCGCAAAAGCAGGTGCCGACCGACATGCCGGAGGTGGCGCTGTCGGCAGCGGACCTGGCTGAAGGGAAGATCGGCATCGTCGCGCTGATCGTGAAAGCCGGCCACGCGGACACCAACGGCGAGGCAAGGCGGCTCGTGCGCCAGGGCGCGGTGACGATCAACAGCGAGAAGATCGCGGATGAAAACGCGCTGGTAACGGCGGCGGACGGGGACGTGTTGCAGGTCGGGAAGAGGCGGTTTGCGAGGGTGCGGGTGGGGTGAGAGGTGGCGCCAGGAGGCCCAGGTAACTATGAGTGCATCCAGCGCAGACCTCTGCCCCATCTGCGGCGGGCATAAGGAACCCGGCACAACCACGTACGCGGTCGATATCGGCACGGGCGTGGTGGTGGTGCGCAATGTGCCGGCCACCGTCTGCCAGCAGTGCGGTGAGGCATGGATCGCCGACGAAATCGCCGAGCAGCTCGAGGCGCGAGTGGCTGATGCGCGGGAAAAGAAGCTGCAGGTGGAAGTCGTGGCGATGTGACGGCAGAGCAGGCCCCACCATGCCTCGGAAGACGCCGCTGATTGTGCGACCTGTCCGGCGCTTGCTGGCAGTCCGGTTCGCCGATGCCACCCCTTGACCCATGACGCGTCGCATCGTCCTTTCTGGAATTCCCCTCTGTCGTTCCCCCCAAGGTGATTTGGCCAGGAGTGGTTTGAATTGTTGACATTCGGGGATAACTACTATAAGATGTAGTAGTATATACTACATTGCGTAGTACCCAAACCGACAGGGGGTGTCACCGTGCTCAACGCAACAGTTTGCAGCAACATCCGCAGCCTTCTGCTGGCCGGTGTCGCGCTGACGGCAGGCATCTGGATTAACGGTTGCGGGGGCGGTGAGACCGCCGGGTACGACATTCCGGCCGACCCGAGTGTGATCTACTTCACCCCCATTCTCAAGGTCATCGACGACGATGGCGCCCCTGTCGGGAATGCGCTGGTATACATCGACGACGAGTTCGCCCAGCCGATGTATACCTGTCACGCGTTTGTCACATTAGGCGATGGGTACAGCGACTTCACCGGCCGGGAGGCCAACTGGATCAGCGACATCTACCAGGTCCCACGGCCCGACACCGGGAGTTCGACCTGCATCTACCTGAGAGTCTCGAAAGACGGGTATTCCGGGGACAGCACCTACTTCAACATCAACTGGGACGCCCCGAATCGGCTATTCGGATACGACACACTGACCCTGAGCGCCAGCGGGCCGCTGAGCGCGCAATCCGCGACAACTCCGAAGACCCATCACCCCGAGTTAGCGGCCGGCCCGCCGATACCTGCGGGCGCCAAGACCATCCCGCTCCCGAGGAAGTAGACATCGCTGCCCGAGCGGAAAGCTGGGAAGAGAGCCCCTCCGGGGGCTCTTTTCCGTTTGGGCAAGGTCATTCGCTCATTTTCGGCGAATGGACCCGCTGTCGATCAGGCCCGCTGGAGCAATGCCGCGTCGCGTCACGCGGGGTCAATGCGAGCGCAGAGAGGCATTGCCGCGCCTGATTCGCCAACTCCGGCTTCGCGGGGAACCGCGATTGCCCGGCCCATGTTCAACAAACCTGCAACACACTACCGGAGGAACCCGATGCCCGTTACCGTGCGAATACCTACCCCCATGCGAAAGTTCACCGGCGGCCAGGGGAAGCTGCAGACCGAGGCGGGCGCTTTGCGAGACATTCTGGAGACGCTGGGAGCACAGCACGAAGGGCTGCGGGGGCGGTTGTTCGACGCCTCGGGCGAGCTGCGCCCGGATGCCCGCATCTTCGTCGGTGAGGACGACATCCGCGCTCTGCAAGACCTCGACACGCCCGTCGCCGACGGCGGCGTGGTTGCGATAGTTCCTCCAGTTGCCGGCGCATAGCGCCGCGTAAGAGCCGCCGCCGTACCCAGTACCCAGTACCCAGTACCCAGTACCCAGTATCCAGTATCCAGTATCCAGTATCCAGTATCCAGTATCCAGTACCCAGTATCCAGTACCCAGCATCCAGCATCCAGGATCTGCCTCCCATGGACCTGTCCCGCTACGCTCGACAAACGGTGTTCTACCAGATCGGCGAGAAAGGCCAGCGCCGGCTCGCCGAGGGCCGCGCCGTGGTCGCCGGCTGCGGTGCCCTCGGCAGCGTCATCACCTCGCTGCTGGTGAGGGCCGGCGTCGGCTTCGTGCGGATGATCGACCGCGACTTCGTGGAACTAAACAACCTCCAGCGCCAGGTTCTGTACGATGAAGACGACGTGCGCGCGGGCCTCCCGAAGGCCGCTGCCGCCGCCGAGAAGCTGCGGCGGGTGAACTCCGACATCGAGATCGAGGGGATTGTCGCCGATCTCAACAGCTCGAACGCCGAGCGCCTTCTGTCGGGCTTCGACGTGGTCGTGGACGCCATCGACAATTTCGAGGCACGCTATCTCATCAACGATGTGTGCGTGAAGACCGCGACCCCGTGGATCTACGGTGCCGTGATCGGCTCCTACGGGGTGACGATGAACATCCTGCCCGGCGAGACGCCGTGCCTGCGGTGCCTGTTCCCTCAGCCCCCCGCCCCCGGGACGGTCGAGACGTGCGACACCGCGGGCATTCTCGGCCCAACGGTAAACGTGATCGCCTCTTTGCAGGTCACCGAGACGATCAAGCTGCTCACCGGCGCCCGCGACGACCTGAACCCCGGCCTGCTCCAGGTAGACGTGTGGGACGGCGAGATGCACCGCTCGGCAGTCCCGCGCCAGGAAGCCTGCCCGACGTGTGTGGACCAGGAGTTCGCATATCTGAGCGCCGCGCACACCTCCCGCACGACTTCCCTGTGCGGTCGCGACGCCATCCAGATCGTCATGCACGGCGACCAGAAGCTCGACCTGCCTGCCCTCGCCATTCGCCTGCGCAACAGTGGCGAAGTCATCGAGAACCCCTTCATGCTGCGCTTCAAGGTCGATGCCTACGAGTTGAACGTCTTCCCCGACGCCCGAGTGATCGTCAAAGGCACGACGGACGAGACCGTAGCCCGAACCCTCTACGCCAAATACGTGGGCCTGTAGCCATAGTCGTCATGTTGCCGTACAGCACCCTGGACAATGAAAATGAGCCGGAACGACCCTACCCCGCCCGCTTCGCGGGCACCCCTCCCGTACCGGGAGGGGAGAGGCAAACGGCGATTATCGAAGCAGATACTACCGTCGCCGTGCGTCGTTGCCGTCACCAGTATCTAGTATCAAGTACCCAGCATCCAGCATGATCTACCTCGACAACGCCGCCACATCCTATCCCAAGCCGCAGGCCGTCTATGATGCGATGGACGACTTCCTGCGCAACCGTGCGGGCAATCCCGGACGGTCCGGGCACGGCCTCGCGGTCGCCGCGCAAAGCGTCATCGACGACGGACGCCGGCAGCTCGCGGCGCTGTTCAACGCGCCTGACCCAAGGCGAATCGTCTTCGCCCTGAACGCCACGGACGCCATCAACATCGCGCTCAAAGGCCTGCTTCGGGCCGGAGACCACGTGGTCGCGACCAGCATGGAGCACAACGCCGTGGTGCGCCCCCTAACGCGACTGCAGCGTGAGGGCGTCGAGGTGACGTGGGTGCAGTGTGACGGCACGGGACTGCTCGATCCGGCGGATGTCGCCAGGGCGATCACGCCCCAGACGCGCCTGGTTCTCGTCAACCACGCCTCGAATGTCTGCGGCACGATCCAGCCTATCGCCGAGGTCGCGAGGGTGGCGGCGGCGCGGGGCGTCCTGTTCGTGGTCGATGCCGCACAAACAGCGGGCTGCCTGCCCATCAACGTGCAGGCCCTGGAGGTTGACGTGCTGGCCTTCCCCGGCCACAAGAGCCTCTTCGGCCCGCCGGGCACGGGGGGCCTGTACGTGGGCACGCGCGCCAACATCGGCAGCTTCCGCGAGGGCGGCACCGGCTCGGCGTCGGAATCGCCCGAACATCCGCTGGAGCTGCCCGAGCGCCTCGAGGCGGGAACGCTCAACTCCGCCGGGATCGCCGGTCTCGCCGCCGGGGTCGCGTTCATCCGCGAGGCCGGGACCGAGGCCATCCGCGCGCACGAGGAACGACTTGGCGAACTGCTGTGGAGCGGTCTGTCTGACATCCCCGGCCTGCGCCTGTATGGGCCGACGGCGACCACGGCACGCACCAGCGTCGTCAGCTTCACGCTCGAGGCCTGGGAGCCTACCGAGATCGGCGCGATCCTCGACAGCAGCTTCGGAATCGCAGTGCGCCCCGGCCTGCACTGCGCCCCCCTCGCCCACCGGACGCTGGGCACCATGCCCCAAGGCACCGTGCGGATGAGCTGCGGGTATTTCACCACCGAGGCCGACATCGAGGCAGCGGTCGCCGCGGTGCGACAGATCGCGAGGGCCACCGTGTGAGCGGAGGTTCGCGGGCCCGGTCATCGAAATGCCTACCGCTGACACACGGGCGCCCCCCCGCCGTTCCCACTGCCGCGCGGCCGAGAGGAACTGCAGATGCCTTCAGCCAGTCAACAGCGTAAGCAGGGACTTGCCGGTCGCCTCCTGCGCTCGCGCTTCGCGGCATACGCAGTGCAGGGATACGGTCCGGTGCTCTTGGCGGCTGCGCTGGCTTACTGGCATCTCATGGGCAGCCTGCCGTACCGCCACCCGGACGAGAGCCTGTTCGTCTCCATAGCGCTATCGATTCTCCGTGGCAAGCCAACGAGTTACATATACGGGCACTTCGCGCCGATGGTGACGGATGTCGCCTATGCAGGGTATTTCGTGTGGCTAAGATGCGTCGGCAAAGTGTCGTCAGCGAAGGACATGGTCGCCTGGCTCGCCCTGTACCCTGTGCCCTTCTACTTTCTGCCGCGTGTGGTATCTGCCACTGCGGCGGTTGGCAGCGTGTGGCTGACGATGCGTGCTGCCAGAGCGTACATGCCCGAGGGCACATCACGGTTTGCCTCGGTCGCAGCCCTGGTCGTCGCGGTAAGCCCGACTGTGGCCGAACGAGCGCATCTGGGCCTACCCGACACAATGCTGCTCTTCCTGTCAAGCTTGCTCCTCGTAGCGCTACTGGCCGCCGCAAAGCGCCCGACGCACTCGCTCGGCTATGGCGTCGCGGCTCTGGTCTTGGGGCTCGCCTTTGGCACAAAGACGTTGGGCATCGCACTACTACCTATCTTCTGCCTGGTGATCGTCACTTCGCTGCTGACGCAGCCGACTAAGCTGTGGGTGAGGGCGGCGGTGTATGTCGCGGTGGGCGGCGTGTTCGGATTGGTCGTCTCGCAGCCGCTGGTCTTCCTGCATCTTCGGGATGTCTACCGTGATCTCTATACGTTCCAGTGGCAGGCGTATATGCAGGGCAATGGAGCCCCGTTTACGTCCCGCATCGTGGCGCTGACTCACGCCCTGGTGTCCCCTGCGAGCGGCGGGATCGGCCCAGCCGCCCTGCTGGCGCTGCCGGGAGTTATCGGTGCGTGGCACTACCGTCGCCACACTCCCGAGCTCGCCGCATTGGCAGTCGGGTGGCTGTTGGGTCTCGCTCTCCTCGCCGCGATGAGTCTTTTCCAGACGAACTGGGCGATCGTGCTCCTCCCGGCATTCGGGGTACTTACCGCCGCAGGATCGGCGCGTCTGTGGGCTTTACAGCCCGGCCGTATGTGGGCGAAGGCGCTTACAATCATATTGTTGTTGGGGCTGTGTTGGCCGCTGACGTGCGCCGTGTCATCGGTGCGACACTTTGGGTTACCCGACACCCGTCTGGTGGCACAGCGAACGATCGAAGCCACGATACCACCCGGCTCGAGCCTGTTGCTGGCCGACCAGACCTGGACCCTGCCGATTTTGCAACCGAACGAGGCATCGCTTCAGGAGCAGCTTCGCCGGATAGGCGACGCCGAGCGATGGGCGAGTCTGCGCGAGTACACTCAGGGCAGACTGAAGGCCCTCTCCCTGCGCAGCGGGCCGACGTACCGAATTCGCGAACTGCGGTACACATGGTGGTCCGCCGACGAGCAGGCCGGGCAGGCGACGAAGGAGGTGGCCCCGGCTCCGCCGATCTATGATTACAGCCCTCGCCCCCTCGACGAGTACCGGGCCCTCGGTGTAGAGTATGTCATCCATACTGATGATGCTGTGTCACGTTTCGATAGTCCGGAGTTCCCGTCCGTGCAGGCCTTCTTCCGCGAATTGCGGCAGCAAGGGCGACTGGCCATACACATCGAGCGGCCGCCTGAATCACAGGGCCGCGAGGTCTTCGTCTGGGACATACGCGGGCGACCACTCGCTGGCCTCGCACGGTAGCCCTCTGATTCGGGTGCAGGCTGGATCCGGCACTCAGAGGGTCATCGTGTCTGCGTGCATCTCCCCCGTCGGCTCCACCGACGCCGCGACCCATCCCGAGACTACCCCCCTGCCGCTTCGTTGAGCGACCCGCGCTCTTCGGGATGCGAGTGCCACGCGACAGGAGCACCGGGTCCACTCAGGAACACCACAGCGAGGCCAACTGGATGTCCACGTATATCTCCATCGCCACCTACAACGAAAGCGAGAACATCGCTCATTTGCTGACCAGCATCTTCGCGAGCTGCCCCGAGGCGAACGCCATCGTCGTCGATGACGACTCCCCCGACGGCACAGGCAGGATCGTCGACGAGATGGCGGCATCCGATCCCCGCATCGTCCCCGTACACCGCCCTCGCAAGTCGGGCTATGCGAGCGCTCACAAGCAGGCCATCAGGATGGCGGTCGATCTCGGGGCCGGCGCGATCGTCACCATGGACGCCGACTTCTCCCACGATCCGACGGTGATCCCCGCTCTTATATCCGCCCTGGACGACGCCGACATCGCCATCGGGTCGCGCTATGTCCGAGGCGGGGGGACGCGCGACTGGCCGTGGCATCGTCGCGTCCTGAGCGCAGGCGCGAACGCCTTCACCCGGCTGCTTCTCGGCATCACCGCCCACGACTGTACGAGCGGCTTCCGGGCCTACCGGGCGGACCTTATCCGCAAGCTGAACCTCGACGCGTTCACCACCGAGGGGTATGCGTTCCTGGAGGAGTCGCTCTTCGAGTGCCGCCGCCTCAAGGCGCGCATCGCCGAGGTCCCGATCATCTTCACCGACCGCCAGTTGGGCAAGTCGAAGCTGTCGCGCGGAGTCGTGCTGGAAGCCGTCTGGAATCTCGCTCGATTGGCCCTGCGCAGGCTCCGACGTCGGTAAAGCGCGTTGTGCCCAGGCAGGTCCCAACACAATCCCCCTGGAGGGTTCACTCATGCTCGTCGTCATCACAGGCGCAGCCGGGGTCCTCGGCTCCAACGTCGCCCCGCTCGTCGCCCGAAACCACCGCGTCCGCCTCGTGGACATGCTGCCCGTCGAGACCGACTTCGAGTTCGTGCAGGCAGACCTGTCGGACTACGACCAGGCTCTCGCGGCGGTGTCGGGCGCGGACATCGTCGTGCACTGCGCCGCAATCCACCCGTGGAAGCCGTACACGGACGACCAGTATCTCGACTGCAACATCAAAGCGGTGCACTTCATCCTGAAGGCTTGCGCCGACGCAGGCGTGAAGCGCGTCATCTACACCAGCAGCATCGCCGCGAACGGCTACAAGTTCGAGCCGGAACTCCTGCCTCTCACCGAAGATGCGCCCGAGCGCCCGGTTGACTTGTACAGCATCACGAAGCTTTGTGGCGAGAAGTTCTGCGAGCAGCTTACTCGGATGCGCGGGGTCCCGACGTTGTGTATCCGCCCGCCGGCATTCTTCCCGGTCGATGACCTGCGCTTCGGGCTGGGGCTTCTGGGCGGCTGGCTGCACTGGACCGATGTGGCGAGCGCGCATGCCGCCGCCGTGGACTTCGAGTTCACCGGACACAGCGCCTACTTCGCCACCGCCGACTTGCCCTACACCGCGCAGGACGCCGTGGCGCTGCGAGATCGCCCGGCGGAGGTCATCGAACGCTATTTCCCAGGCGCGGTGGAGTTCTTCGCCGAGCGCGGGATCGAGATCGCCCCGATCCGGATGTGGCACTCGATCGAGAAGGCGAAGCGCGATCTGGGGTGGAAGCCAGCGATCACGTTCGAGGTCTGGAAGGC
>CAYWBK010000118.1:0-14767 GCA_964455745.1 uncultured Armatimonadia bacterium | reverse complement strand
TTATCGCGCGGATCACGTCGTATAGTTACCAACGCTTCGACTTCGACGGAGTGCTCGCTCGCAGTTGACGGCGCAATGGGCGGAGGGCAGTTCGGCCCGCATTTGGCGCGATAAATCGCGCTGCCACATGGTCTGAGGAAACAGTCGCTAAACAGGTACCGCCATTTGTGGCGCGCAGCGCGCGGTGAACCGCGCGGCCACACGAAAGAGCGTGGCTGAAGCGCCTGTCTTACGCGGAACTCCATAACAATAGCGGGGCGCAAAGGAGCACTTTTATGATTGACCTGCGTGCGCGACGCTGGTTGGTTGTGCTTTGGTGTGCCGGGATGCTTATCGGCAGGGCCTCCGCGGCTGATCTCGGCGACCGGCAGCGGCAGATCGAGGCTGATTGGCTACTCCAAGAGCGCGACCGCCGACCCATCAGCACCCGCGACGATGCGCTGGGCGCGGTCGATGGCGTCAAAGACGGCAAGTGGGGATTCCATACCAGCCAAGATGACAAGCCCTGGTGGCAGGTCGATCTGGGGCGATCTCAACCGCTGGCGCGGACGGTCATCTACAATCGTTGCGATGCCGCAGACCGGGCCTCGCGGCTCATGGTGCTCCTGTCCGATGACGGCAAGTCATGGCGGCAGGTGTACCAGCACGACGGGACCGTCTTTTACGGCGCGACCGACGGCAAGCCGCTTGTAGTTGCGCTTCATGGGGAGAAGGCCCGTTTCCTGCGTATCCAACTGCCGGGAAGCAACTTCCTGCACCTCGATGAGGTCGAGGTGTACGGCGTCGAGAATCCCGCGAAGAACATCGCCCTGTGGGCCGATGCGGACCAAAGCAGCCTCAGTCTGTGGTCGAAGCGCACTGTCAAACCAGGCTCCGAGCCGGACAATAAGTACATGCTGGAGCAAGTCCTCCAGCGCGGGAAGCGGCTCGTTGCGGACCTGAAGGGCGCGGGCGTCGACACCACCGCCTGCGAGACAGAGCTGGCCGACGTCACAGCCGCCGCGCCCACGGCGAAGACGAAGGCCGACCGGGCACAGCTTTGGCAGCGGGCGCGGTGGGCGGTGCGGACGTTGGCGCTGCGCAATCCGCTGCTGGATTTCGACAGCGTCCTGTTCGTCAAGCGCCAGCCCTCGAGCTACAGCCACATGTCGGACCAATACTACGGCTGGTGGTCGCGGCCGGGCGGCGGAGTGTGCATCCTGACCGGCCTGAAGAGCGACAACCCACAGATGAAGTGCCTGACGACCAGCTTCCCGACGGGCAACTTCGTCGATCCCGATCTCTCCTACGACGGCAAGAAGGTGCTCTTCGCCTTCTGCAAGTACCACCCGGAGGTGTCGGGGATCGCCGATAAGCAGACCAAGGCGAACGTGCCCGAGGACGCGTTCTACCATGTGTATGAGATGAACATCGACGGCACGGGGCTGCGGCAGCTCACCCACGGCCGGTATGACGACTTCGATGCGCGGTACCTGCCGAGCGGGGAGATCGTGTTCCTGTCCACCCGCCGAGGGGTGTTCATCCAGACCGGGCCGAAATCTGCGGAGGCGACGCTGAACGCAACCCTGCCGGACTCCTACGTGCGCTGCGGCGGCGACCCCTCGCGTCCGGTCGCGGTCTACACGCTGCATGTCATGGACGACAACGGCGGGAGCATCCGGTGCATCTCCCCCTTCGAGAGCTTCGAGTGGACGCCCTCCATCGCCCGCGACGGGCGCATCATGTACGCACGCTGGGACTACATCGACCGCAACAACATGCCCTACATGAAACTTTGGTCGGTGAACCCCGACGGGACAAACCCGCGAGCGGTCTACGGCAACCTCACCGCCAATCCCTACGCCGCTTTTGAGGCGCGCAGCATCCCCTCATCGGACAAGATCCTGTTCACGGCCTCGGCGCACCATTCGGTAACGGCGGGGACGCTCGTCTTGCTCGACCCGATGAAGAGCGCGGACGGCCTCGATCCGCTCACCCGCCTGACCCCCGAGGTCTGCTTCCCGGAGATTGAGGGATGGCCGCTGACCTACTACAACAGCCCGTGGCCGCTGTCGGAGCGATACTACCTGACGGCCTGGAGCCCCGAGCCGGTGATGAGCCAGGGAGCGCTGCCGGGGGCGAAAGGGTGCGGGCTGTACCTCGACGACGCGTTCGGGAACCTGGAGCTGATCTATCGCGACCCGGACATCGGGTCGGTAACGCCGATCCCGATCAAGCCGCGCCAGAAGCCGCCGGTGATCGCAAGCTCGGTGGATTGGCCGAAGACGGACGGGAGCTTCGTGCTGCTGGACATCTACCGTGGGCTGACCGGCGTCTCGCGCGGGAGTGTTACAAGCCTGCGGATCGTCGGCGTGCCGCCCAAGACGCAGCCGAACATGAACACGCCGAGCATCGGGATCACCGCCGATGACCCGGGCAAGTACGTGCTGGGCACTGTGCCGGTGGAGGCGGACGGGTCGGCGTACTTCAAGGCGCCGGCAGGGGCATCGTTCTTCTTCCAAGCGCTGAACAAGGACGGCTTCGCAATCCAGACCATGCGGACGGTGACGTGCGTGCAGCCGAACGAGACGCTGTCGTGCGTCGGCTGCCACGAGCCGCGCAACTCCACGCCGCCGAGCCACCGCCCGATGGCTGTGGCGCGTGAGGCGTCGAAGATCGCGGTGGGGCCGGACGGGTCGTGGCCGCTGCGCTTCGACCGGCTCGTACAGCCGGTGCTCGACCGGCGGTGCGTGGAATGCCACCGCCCCGACAGCCCGCACAAAGATGCGGCGAGATTCGACCTGACGGCGGCGCACTCGTATGATAACCTCATCAACTGGGGCCAGCCGAGTTTGGCGCAGCACGTGCGGCAATGCTACAGCGAAGGCATCTCGCAGGTCGGCAACTGCGAGGCGCAGAAGAGCCCGCTGCTGGCGAAGATCACTTCTGCCCAGGGACACCACGGGGTGAAACTGGACGCCGACGACATGGCGCGGCTGGTGATCTGGATGGACACCTATGCCCAGAGGCAGGGGGCTTTCAGCCCGGACGAGGAAGAGCGGTTGCGGAAGCTGAAGCTGGATGTGGCGAGCTTGCTGAAGGAGTAGCAGGAACTGCAGGCACACCAGGGCCCCAGTCCTCTCAGTGGCCCCGACAATCTTGTCGGGGAATGCCGTGAGGGAGAAGGGGAATCCGCGACAAGATTGTCGCGGCCACTGAAGTCATATTGAGCCACTGAAGTCATATTAAGCCACTGAAGTCATATTGAGCCACTGGCGTCATGTGATGCCACTGGATCCCCTTTGAGAAGACCGACTGACGATCGGAGACCGGACATGAAGCGACGCACCCAGATCGTACTGCTGTCCTGCTGCATCGCCTGCGCATTTGCGGGGATTCTGACCCGGCCCGGCATCTCGGCCAAAGGGCCCGTCTACCATTCCCCGCTGGCGCTCGCGCTCTCGCCCGACGGTAAGGCGCTCTATGCCGTCGATCACACGGCGCAGTGCGTCGCTCTCATCGATACCGCCAAAGGCAGCGTCACCGGGTCGATCGCGGTCGACGACCCCAACGGGGCGGTGCTCTCCCCGGACGGCAAGACGCTCTATGTGTCGAGCGGCAAAGCCGACCGGGTCTGCAAGATCGACACCGCGAGCAGGAGAATCATCGGCGAGGTCGGCGTCGGCCGGCAGCCGATGGGGCTGGCGCTGTCCTCCGATGGCAAAACCCTCTACTGCTGCAACAAGTTCACCAACGATGTGTCCGTCATCGACACCGTCAAAATGGCCAAGACGGGCCGCATCCGCGCGATCCGCGAGCCTCGGTTCGTCGCGGTTGTGCCGGGCGGCAAGACGCTCGTGGTCATCAACGAGCTGCCGCTGGGATCGGACCTCGACGACCGGCTGGGGGCCAACGTGACCCTCGTCGACCTCGCGAGCGGCTCCACGACCGACGTGCAGCTCTCGCTTGGCGCGACCGATGCCAGCGGAGTCTGCTGCTCGCCGGACGGGCATTTCGCTTATGTGGTGCATGTCCTCGCGCGGTGGCTCGTGCCGCCGACGCAGATCGAGCGCGGCTGGATTTCGACCAATGCGCTCACGATCATCGACCTTCAGGCGAAGAAGCGCGTGAACACCGTCCTGCTCGACGACCTCGACCGCGGCGCGGCGAATCCCTGGGACATCGCGATCTCGAAGAGCGGGGATACGCTTTACGTGACTCACGCCGGGGTCAACGAAGTGCAGATCATCGACACCGCCAAACTGCACAAGCTCGTGAACGAGTGGCCCGCCGATTCGCCGACCGAGCTGCAAGACGACCTGACCGCTTTGTACCGGGCCGGCGTGCGGACGCGGATGCCGTCCGGCGGAACCGGCGCGCGCGGGGTGCTCGCGAGCGATGCCGGCGTGTTCGTCGCCAACTACTTCTCAGGCACCGTGACCAAGCTGGAGCCTGGCACCGGCAAGCTCGTCCAGACGATCTCGCTGGGCCAGCAACCGCAGGCGGACAAGGCGCGGCACGGGGAGATGCTCTTCCACGACGCTTCGGTCTGCTTCCAGGGCTGGCAGTCGTGCTCGAGCTGCCACCCGGATGCGCGCGTCGATGGGCTGGCCTGGGACCTTCTCAACGACGGCCCCGGGAACCCAAGACACGCAAGGTCGATGCTGCTCTCCGGTCAGACACCGCCGGTGATGTCTCGAGGCGTGCGAGAATCGATGAAGGTCGCTGTGGATGCGGGCTACAAGTTCATCCTGTTCCATGTTCCGACGCAGGAGGAGAACGACGACACGGCCGCGTACATCGATTCGCTGACGCCGGCGCGAAGCCCGCACCGCAACCCCGACGGATCGTTCTCGGCGGCGGCATTGCGCGGCAAGGCGATCTTCGAGCGGGAGGACGTGGGCTGTGCGAAGTGTCATCCGGGACCGCTGTTCACCGACAGAAAGCCTTGGGATGTCGGCACGAAGCCATCCACCGACACCAAGCCTAACTTCTACACCCCGACGCTGGTGGAGTGCTTCCGCACCGCGCCGTATCTGCATGACGGCAGCGTAGTGACGATCCGTGAGGTGGTCAGGGACCACAACAAGAACGACCAGCACGGGAAGACCTCGCAACTGTCGGAGAAGGAGCTGCACGACCTGGTGGAGTATGTGCTGTCGCTATAACGCGACTTCATCCCATGTGTGCCAGCTTCAGGTCAAGTATCCGGCCCTGCCGTGCGGGCGCGGCAAACGGCAGGGCCGGATATTTCGAGCGCCGATACGACTGGCGCTCTCATAGTCCGGCCCCTCCTTGAACGGCGTCTGGCCCTAACTCAGCGCGTATGCCCCTCCTACCCCCCGAGATAGAGAGCTACCCGCCGGACTGCCAGGCGCGCAATGTGGGATTCAGGGTTGTGTGTCCGGTGGCGGCGGGAATGGCAGAGTAACCACAGAGACGTCGCGGCGGTCCTGTACGGCGGACCGCCGGCACGGATAACGGCGGGTTACGGCACGGCAAGTTTGCCTGTGACGGTCAGGCGGTTGACGACCGGCGAGGCGGTGGTTGTCGCTACGCCGCAGGTGTTGGCGAGTTTCATCCGCAGCCAGAAGTCCCTGATGCCTGCCTTGTCCGGCTGCAGGCTCGTCGTGAGTTCGCCCCGGAAGGGGTCCTTGCCGCTGGTATTCGTGGCAACCGAATCAGAGAATACCTGGCCATCCAGCGAAGTCGAAAGGGCCACCGAGGACCCGTAATTGGCGGCGTCGGCGGCGCACTGAAGATTCACGGCGATGTCGCGCACCGGCCTGTCGCATACGAAGTGGTAGTCGATCGCAGTCTCGTTCGCCCCCCCCTGTTTGCCGTACATCAGCAATGAGCCGCTCTGCCACTTGACCCCCGAAGCGTTCGTCACCCGACCGGAGTGCAGGTAGAGCTGGCTGCGGAAGTCGTCGGTGAACGACACCGCGCCGTCTTTGGCTGGCGTCAATGTGACCTGCGGGGCCGCCGGCTCATCGACGCGCGCGGCCACCGATAGATCCCCAATATCGGCGGGCCACTTCTGCATGCCGGACAGTTCGACCCGCACGAGAAATCGGCGCAGGCCAGCGCCGGCAGGCTCCTTGAGCGAGACCTCCGCGTTTGCGTCCACGTTGCTCTCCGAAGTCCAGGTCTTCCCGTCGGCGGAGAGGCTGAGCGTGATTGAGGTGTCCGGGGCATCGCCATAGACCGCCGCGTGGATGTCGTGGAGAGTGAAGGGGGACTCGAAACGATACGTCAGTGTGGCGGTCCGTTGGGCGCTGACCATCAGCCGCTTGCCGTACCAGCGCAGGTCGTGGAAGCCGTCGATGCTGGCATCTTCGATGAAGCGCGGCGAGGTATGGAAGTCGTCGTGGTATGCGTACAGGCCCTTCTCATCACCGGCGATAGGGATCGGCCGCCCGATGGAGTGGTCGGAGCCCTGCGCATCGTGGATGCCCCGGCGCAGGCGCTGGACATAAGGCAGCGCCATCTGGTGCCAGACGCGGTAGTGCTCGGTGCCCTCCGGCGCGGCCCACGACCACATGTCCTTACCCCCCGGCGGCGGCGGTGTGCTGTCTTTCGGCCACCAACAGAAGAACGAGATCGGGACACCGTAGCGGCGGCAGATCGCAAGCTGGTCGGCCCAGACCTTGTCCCAGGTGGCGAACTCCTTCCACCCCGGCGCGGCCCAGGCGATGTGGATAAGCGGCGTGCCAAGGATCGTATACTTCTTCACCAGGCTCTCGAACGGCTCTTTCGGCATGCAGTACTCGTCGATTACCCAGCCGTCCGCCGGTAGCAGCGGCCAGCCGAATCCGGGCGCGGAGGCCCCGGGCGAGTACCACTGGTAGACTGCAAGCCCCGGGTACTTCGCCTTCACGAGATCGTACAACGCCGACAGCATCTCAGCGTGCCCGTTCCAGTAGATGTTCTCCTCGGACAAAGTGATCGCATAGATCCTGCCGATAGGCAGCTTCGAGAGGAACCCATCGAGAAAGGCCATGTAGTCCGCCGCGGGCTTCGCCTGCTCGTCCGACTTGTCGAACAAGAAGAAGTCGAGAATGACGCGCTTGCCGTTAGCGTCCAGGCGCTTGACGCGCTTGCACAGCTCATCCGGCGAAGTGCCTTTCGACACTTGCTCGATGGTGAATGCAAGCGGGGTCTTCCCGTACATGTAGTTGGAGGCCGTGCCGACATACAAGCCGGCGTCGCGGGCGGTGAGGCGTTCGCCGTCGAAGGCGAAGGCCAATGAGGCGGCGAAAGCGGCGAGGAGGCAAAGGGACAGACGCATGGAAGTACCTCGATAAGGATGGACGGCAGACCTCACCCCCGGCCCCTCTCCACGAGTAGAGAGGGGAGAACGACAACGGAGAACGGCAACGACTTCTTCTGTCACGAAGTTCCCTGTCTTGCTTGCCCACACCTCTCAGGCTCTTCCTCAATGAGTACGGGTAGCTTGACGGAAGCCTCGTAAGCGCATCTCGATGAACGAGTGAATGCCGTCAAGTCCCCAAAGGGGCGGGCCGCCCATTGCCTGGCTGACGCGAGCGCCAGTACCTGTCTAGCGACTGTTTCCTCAGACTATATGGCAGCGCGATTTATCGCGCTAAATGCGGGCCGAATTGCCCTCCGTCCATTGCGCCGTCAGTTGTAAGCAAGCACTCCGTCGAAGTCGAAGCGTTGGTAACTATGCGACGTGATCCGCGCGATGAATCGCGCTGCCACATGGTCTGAAGGAAGTGTCGCTAAACACATACGAACGTCAGTCAGGCAACTGGCGGACGCCCCTTCGGGGCTGGCGGCAACGACTCATCCTATGCAGCGTACGGATATCACCTGGCGACGATCTCCAGGACCAGTTTGCGGCATCTACCCATACACATTGAGGAAGAGCCCACACCTCTTACATGACGCTTGCAGGGACTCGGCGGCGGCGCGGCGTAATGTAAGGGCGTTATGCTTGACTGGAGGTACACCCATGAAGCGCCTCGTTGTTCTGCTGATTCTGGGCTGCAGCGCCGCCCTCGCCGCCGAGCCCTTCTCCGCCACGGTTAAGCCGCACAAGATGACGCTCCGGACCGGCGATCACATCTACTCCGTCGGCGACGATGGCCTGATCCAGCCCTTTGGATTGCGGGCGCAGATCGTCGGGACCGATGCGAAAGGTGTCGGCGTGTGGCTAACTCTCAAGTCTCTAACCGAGCCGAAGCTCCTGCGCGATGACGCCCGAGTGAAGACCGTCAGCGGCGTTTGGGAGACCACCGGAGGGACGCCGGACTACCGGCTTGAGCTGGAATTGGAGGTGCAGGCGGGACTGCCGAGTCTCACCGTGCGGTCGCGAGTGCGGCGCGTCAGCGAGGGGGGCGGGGACTGCTACTACTACTTCGGCTTCGGTAGCCAGGTTACGCACTACACGGTGCCCGGTGCCTCGGCGCAGGAGTTCCAAGCGAACGAGTGGCAGGTGCTGCCGCACGCGAAGTGGGTCTACATCTCACAGAAGAAGTCGGGCGAGGGTGTGGGCATCATCAGCGACGGGCGAATCGGTCGCGCGCCGGCGACGGGCGAGGGCGCCGCGCCCGGAGAGACGGGGGCTTTCCCGTACCTGATCTGCACGCCCAAGACGGCTACCCTGGTGAAGGGCGAGTCGCTGGACGTGAACTTCACCTTGCTGGCAACGAAATCGGCTGACGAGGTGGCGGCGCTCGTGGGCAAGCTGCGCGCGCTCACCGGGGATAGGATCGTTTTCGACGCGAGGCCTTTCCCGCGCGCGTCGCTGGAGGCCGGGCATCCGAACGAGGCCCGGTACACGCTGACCACCGGGGACGGCCTCGCGATGTCGCTGTCGAGCGCCGGGCAAGTTGCCGATGTGTCGGTGGGGCGCAAGCGCCTGCAGCCGGAGGGGCGAACGCCGCTCACGGGGTTCTTCCTGCGCGACCATAAAGCGAGGTCGGCCTTCACCCCGGTCGGCGGGACCCTCACGAAACGCGCGGGTGGGCTCGCGCAGACGGGCCGGGCCTTGAACGTCGCGCTGAACGCCACCTACACGCAGCGGGCCGACCGCATCGACATCGCGGGCGAATTGACCGACCTGACGAAGACCGATCGCGCGATCAGCGTCTACTTCGCGCTTCCGGTGCGTAACGACCGCCGCTGGAAATGGGGCGACAGCATCGAACAGTCGCGCGATGTGTCGCCGGATGAAGAATACCTGACCTGCGCCACCGAGCAGCCCTTCCCCGCCGGCGCGAACGGGCTGAACTCACTGTACCCGTTCGCATCGTTGAGCGGCCCGGCGGAGATCGCCCTCGGCATCCCGATGGACCAGCCGCGCGTCTGCCGAATGACCTATTGCGCGGAGACGCAGCAGTTCTTCATCGTCTTCGACCTCGCGCTGACCGAGGCGACGGCGAACTTCCCCTCGAAAGCCGGCTTCAGCTTCTCGATCTTCACCTTCGCGCCCGACTGGGGCTTCCGGGCGTGCGCGAAGAAGTATTACACGATGTTCCCGCAGTTCTTCGAGAAGCGCGTCAAGCGCGACGGCGGGTGGGTGTGCTGGGGCAATGTGGCCGACGTGCCGAACTATGGGGAACTGGGGTATGCCTACCACTGGGGCCTGTCAGGCCCCGAGGCGTGCAGGTGGGACAACGACCACGGCCTCTACGCCTTCCCCTACATCGAAGCCACGAACATGCACCAGACGATGGAGGAGTTCACCACGGCGACCAGCGAGGACGTGGTCAAGCGCCTGCAGTGGATCGCCGACCCGAACCGCAAGGAGCCGCTGCCGGCGTGGAAGTACGATCACCCATACGCGACGTTCCTCGGAGACCGCGACAAGGCCCTGCGCAAGACCGCCGCAGCGTATCTCAAGTCGCTCATCTACGATCCGCAAGGGCACATCTACGGGGGAGCATCGAAGACGGAGTTCGACCTGCTGATCGCCAAGTACATCCCCTGTGATGCAAACCCCTACATGCCGGGCGGGATCGGCGAGTTCTTTCTCAACGAATGGCTGCCGAAATGCCAGGCGTCGATGGAGACGAAGGGCGGGCGCACCGATGGCATCGCGATGGACAACTTCCACTGCGGCGACACGGCGCTGGGCCGGCGGCGGGAGCAGTTCGCCTGGGAGACGATCCCGCTCACGTTCGAGACTTCGACCGGGAACCCGGCGCTGGTGAAGAACTTCACGACCTACGAATGGACCAACGAGGCGGCGAAACGTTTGCGCCCGCAAGGCAAATTCATCATTGCGAACACTTGCACCGCGCAGTTTCCGTTCACCTTTCAACTGCTCGATATTCACGGCTGGGAGTGGGGCATCCAAGGCGTCGCTCCCTTTGCGCGAACGATCGCCTATCACAAGCCCGTGTGTAGCCTTCCGGTGCAAGACGCGCACAAGGAGGAGGCCTGGGTGAAGTGGCACCTGCGGTACGGGTTCTTCCCCGGCGGATACGCCAACTCCAGCACGATGCTCAACCGTCCGGCGATGGTGAAGTACGTGCCAATCATCGAGCAGCTTCAAGCGGCGGGTTGGGAGCCGATAACCGGCGCGTGGTCGAGCGACCCGAGGGTGACCCTGGAAAGGTTCGGGAGCGGACGCGACGGGGCGGTGCTGCTTACGGTCCATAGCTCCGCAAGTGCAGCGACGACGGCCACAATCAAGCTGGACGCGGGCCTCCTTGGGCTGAAAGGAACCGTGCAAGCAGTGGAGATGGTTTCGGGGAAGACGGTGCCGGTGAAAGGAAACGAGATCGAGATCACCATTGGCCAGGGCGACACTCAGGTATACCGGATAGCGAGGTAAGCCAGACGGGAATTCAGATGGCCCTACCGCCATCCTCTCGACTTGCCCAGCCGGGGCCACAGCGCCTCGGCGGCGGTGCGGATGACGTCCATGTGGACCCACACCGCCTCGAGCAGTTCGGCTTCATCGGCAAAGCCCATGAACTGCGCGGCTTCGGCCTGATGCCGGGCGAGAAGCTGGTCCGTTCTGCGGCCTGCAACGAAATGTAGATGGTTGCGCAGCCGAGTGATGAAGTCGGCTGCCTGAGCCGTTTCCGGGCTTTCGTCGGGTGAGGGCTCGGGCGAGGGACGACGCTCGGCGGCACGAATCTCGGCAAGAACGCGCAACGCCCAACCCATTCCGTGAACGTCCCGCAGCCCGCCGGGGCCGTCCTTGAGGTTCGGCTCCAGGCGGCAGGCGTCGGCGCTGAAACGGCGGTGCCGCTCCTCGCGTTCGTTCGCCAGGGCACGGAAAAAACCCTCACCTTGCCCGCGGCGCAGTTGCTTGAGGATGCCTCGCCTTAGCTCCTCAGCCAACACCGGCTGCCCGGCGATCAGGCGGGCATCGAGGAGCGCGGTTCGTGAGGCGAGGTCAAGGGTCGAGACGCTGAGGCACTGGGCCACGGTCCGGACCCCGTGCCCGACATCGAGCTGTGCGTCCCACAGCGGGTAGAACAGCCCGCGCGCGAGCTTCTCGACGGTCTCGCTTTGGCGGCGGTGGAGGAGGAGAAGATCGAGGTCCGATGCTGGGCAAAGCTCGCCCCTCCCCCACCCTCCCAGCGCGACGACGCACCAGATCTGGCCGCGAGCAGCCTCGCCCAACTCCGCAACCGACTCCTCGGCAATCAAGCAGACGATCTCGTCCATCGCCGCGGACAGTTCCCTGGCGACCAAGCGGCCCGAAGCCCGGGAGTCGTGCAACTCCCGGGCTCGGTGCTTCGCGGCCGCTACTGCGTCTGGTACGTTCATGTGAGGTCACGCGACCTAGATCGCTCCGGGTCCGTGCTCTCCGGTCCGAATGCGGATAACGTCTTCGAGATCGGTGACGAAGATCTTCCCGTCACCAATGTTCTCGGTGCGCGCGGCGCCGATGACCGCCTCGAGGACCTGCTCCAAGAGCTCGGTGGCGACCACGATCTCGACCTTGGTCTTGGGCACGAAGTCGACGTGGTACTCGGCTCCGCGGTAGATCTCGGTGTGGCCTTTCTGGCGGCCAAAGCCCCGCACGTCATACACGGTCATCCCGTGTACGCCGATGGCCGAGAGAGCGGACTTGACGGCATCAACCCGGTGCGGCTTGATGATCGCCTCGATCTTCTTCATGGCATTTCGGCCCCTTTCAGGCGGGCAGGTGCTCCCCGCCCAGGTCAGAAGTTGATGTCCAGTTGTGTGGTTATCGTGTTGTGCGGGTTCAGGTCCCGGTTGTTGTAGATGTCGTATCCGAGGATCACGCTCACGTTGTCGGCGAAGGAGTAGGCCACTCCGAAGTTGAGCGCGCCGAAGACGCTGTTGCCACTTTGGAAGTCGGCGCCCCACCACCACTTCTTCTTTTTGTCCATGTAGCCGTCGAGGCCCGCCAGCAGCATGGTCTCGCCCTGACCGAGGGTCGCCTTTTTCCCGTGGCACGCCCCGAGCGTCAGGCGGACGTTGTCGAAGGTTTTGGAGCCGACGGCGTAGACCATGTTGGCATCGGTGACGTCCTTCTTGGTGCCGGCGTTGTAATAGCCGACCGCGACGGCCGGGGTCTCGCCCTTCTCAGGCGTAATAAGGTACTTGACATTGAAGGTCCAGGCGTGCTCCGCGCCGCCGAAATAGTCGACGCCGGCCTCGGCCTTGTTATTCAGGAAGCCGTAAGTCAGGCCGTAGTCGGTCGGAGCGCTACCGTCTCCGGGCGCGAAGTAGTTGTCGATGCCAAGATGCCAGGTCTTGTCGGCCTGGATGTCCGTCGATGGAATCCAGATCAGCGTTGACGGTGTGGCGTGAGCGGCGGCAACACAGACGGCGAGTAACGCAACGGCAACGGCTAGATTGCGCATATTCACTGGTATCCCTCCAAGGGTTGTCGGCAATTGGTGTAACGGCCTGCGCGGATCAGTTCTGCACGGTCTGGAAGTCCGGGTATGCCAGGACGCCGGTTTCGGGCATGTCCAGACCCATCTCCTCATCCTCGGGCTTGCTGCGCATCGGTGTGATCGCGCCGATGACCTTGAAGATCACGAAGGATGCCGCCGCCGCGTAGACGAGACAGGTGAGCACGCCGATGCACTGGGCCGCGAATTGGCCGGCGCCGCCGAAGAGCAACCCCCGTACAGTGTGATCGACGCCATTGAAGCCCTTGCCGTACGTGCCGTCAGCGAAAATACCCAGGGAAAGGCCGCCCCACAGGCCGCATGCGCCGTGCACTGCGACCGCGCCAACCGGGTCGTCGACGTGCAGCACGTTGTCAACGAAAATGACCGTCACGCAGACGAGAACTCCGGCGACCAAGCCGATGACGACAGCCGCCCAGGCCGGGACGAACGCGCACGGAGCGGTGATGGCGACCAGGCCGGCGAGATAGCCGTTGGTGGACATCGGAGCATCGAACTTGCCGTGAACTCGCTTCATGTACGCCATCGCGGAGAGCATCCCCGCGCAGGACGCGAGCGCCGTGTTGACCGCGACGACTGCGAGACGAACATCGCCGCCGGCGAGGGTGCTACCTGCGTTGAACCCGAACCAGCCGAAGCCGAGGATCAGCGCGCCGAGCATGGCGATGGGGATGTCATGGCCCGGGATCGCCCGAGGCTTCTTGTCTGCGGCGAACTTACCAATACGGGGACCAAGCATCGCTGCGCCAACGAAGGCGGCGATGCCACCCATCGCGTGAACGACGGTCGAGCCTGCGAAGTCGATGTAGCCGTTGCCAAGGCCGAAGTTCGAGCCGAGCTTCGACAACCAACCGCCGCCCCAGACCCAGTTGCCGAAGAGCGGGTAGTAGATCATCGAGGCAGCCAGGCCCCAGAGGATGAAAGCCTTGAACCGCCACCGCTCGGCCATCGCGCCTGTCGGGATCGTGGCGGTGCAGTCCATGAACACGACCTGGAACATGAACAGCCCGAAGACTGCGCAGTCGTATGCCATGCCCGAGAGGCCGAAGCCTGTCAAGCCGAAGAACCCGAAGTCCTTGCCGAACAGTGAGAGCGTGAACTCGTGGCAAAGACCCGATCCGCCGCCAAGTGAGGCGATAGGCCCGGCATTCCCGAACATGAGGGCGAACCCAGTCAGGAAGAAACCTATGATTCCCAGGCCGTAGACGATGAGGTTCATCATCATCGTATGCACGGCGTTCTTGGCGCGGACGAACCCGACCTCCAGCATCGCGAAGCCGGCTTGCATGAAGAACACGAGGAACCCGGCCATGAGGACCCAGACGAAGTTGATGGCGATCTTGTTGTGGCCGATCTGGTCGAGAAGCTCGTCCGGGGTGGGGTGCGCGGCATCCTTGGCCGTGATGTCGGCCTTAGCGCCGGTCTGGTCGCCGCCGGGGTCCGCCGACGGCGGTGGCGGTGGCGGCGTCCCCGCGTCTTGGGCGTGTGCGATGGCCACGATCCCCATGAGAAGCATGGCCACCGCGAGAAACACGAACAGCGTTCGAGCGGTGGGTGTGCGTACGCTCATCTTGGAACCTCCTGTTGCGAGTCGGGCGCTGTAGCACGGGTCTCTCACCGTCTGCTACGGTGTCCCGAACCCGACAGCCCCCTGTCGGGCGTCTCGCAGTGAGTTGGTTGCGACGAGCGTAGTGTCGCAGGCCGATGTTACGTCGGAATTGCCATTGCGTTTCGTGTTTGTTTCCGAACGGATGTCAAGGTACGAAGTTTCTTGTCCCTACGGCAACCTCACCCCGGCAACGGCACCTCACCCCCGGCCCCTCTCCACAAGTGGCTATGCTTTACCCACATCTTGCGTTGCGAATCACGGGCCGTTGCCCCAAAAGGCCCGAAGGGCCGAAAGAGTTTAGCCA
>CAYWBK010000117.1:0-14774 GCA_964455745.1 uncultured Armatimonadia bacterium | reverse complement strand
CGGCCACCTACCCCGCCCGCTTCGCGGGCACCCCTCCCGTGCCGGGAGGGGAGAGACAAACGGCGTCTCACCCCCGTACCCGTCTGCGACGGGTCACCCTCTTCGGGCCCGTTGCGGGCGGGCAATGTGGAGAGGGGAGAACGGAAACGGCCACGGCTTGCGGCGAACTGCACGGCCTCTTGTGGCACTTGCGCACAACGTCGGGGAAAGACCAAACTCATTCTACTCACCAATCATCGCGGGGGAGGCTTGGTCAGTGCGCAGAGGCGCTCTGGCACTGGTTGCGCGGCTGCTTTGTGGCACATCAATCAGGATGGCGTTGGAGACCGCCCTCGGACATCCGTCCGTCGGGTGGTTGAGGACGCATTTGCCGACGACCGCGGTGGTCGATCCGCCGCTGTCCAGCTTCATCGCCTGGTATGCGCCCAGATCCTTCATTACATGCGCGAGTTCATACAGCGTCAGGCCCGTCTCGCAGGCGAACAGGATCAGGCGTCCGTCTCGCGTGATCCCGGCGGCGCTGTGGGCTTTTGCGGGCTTGTGGATGTCCCAGTCAAACTGCTCGTCGTGGATCGGGATGTAGACGCTGCCGTCCAGCACGAGCCTCGGTCCGGCACCGACGGCGTGCACAAGCCCCGGCCACTCGGGGGCGGTGCGGAAGGATAGCGTCGCTCTCATCCCCGGTCGAACTCGCTCGAGGCTGAGCCGGCGGGTTCCCGTGCCCGAGACCACATACCCGCCGACGGGGATGTTCTGCGCTCCGCCCCGCCATTCGATGTACTGCACCAGCCCGGTCGCATCCACCACAACATAGGTCTTCGAGGGGTCCGGGGGCAGATAGTCGCCCCACCGGCGCGTGTAGACGACCACGCCGTCAGGTTCGTAGTTCCCCTGGTTGATGCCGCAGACAGGCAGGTATCCCAGGCCCTGGAAGTGCACTTTGCCGTCGAACTCCAAGTTCCCGATGCGCACCGAGCCGTCCTGCATGATCCCGAGCGCGGAGCGGTTGCGGATCGGCGGCTTGATCCACTCGCCATTGATGATGAGGATGCCCAGCGGCGGGCCTGACCAGTCGAAGTAACCGCCGTTGATCGCCGCGGTCGCGCCCTCGCGCCGGGCAATCGAAGCCACCGTGGCGCGCTGCATGATCGTCGCCGCCGCCAGAGCGGGATGGATGCGCACCCCGCCATGCCGGGTGTCGAGCACCATCACGTATGCCTGGACAGGCCCGTGCGCCGTCTGGAAGGTGCGCACCTGCCAGGGGCCGAGGTCGAAGTTCGGCGGGATGATCGCCGGCTCCTCACGGGGCATCGGCTGCGGGACGACGGGAGTCGCCGGTCCGGTCCTCGGCGGGCAGATGGCCGGCGCGGTGACGTTCGGGCGCGAGATGTCGATCAATATGCGCGGCGGGTCGCCGAGGGTGGACACGCGCGCAGCGCCGATCTCGGTCTTGGGCACGATGATCCGCGTGTAGCGGTCGTGCGTGGTGACGCAAGTCACCTGGTTGGCGACATCGCCATCGAAAGATAGCAGGCGTATCTGGCCGATGGGGGTGTCATCGCCCGCGGCGGAAGGCACCTCGACCGTGACTTTCCCGTCCTCCTCGGTGACGGTGAATGGAGCCTGCGCGTTGAGGTCGAGCACGATGCGCACCTGGTCGGGGTGCTCGCCCCGGCGCACATCGACGAGCGGGCTGCCCGCAGCGACGATGGCATAGGGCGCGCCGTCCGAAGCCGGGGCGGTCACCTGGTAGCCGAAGGCGCGGCAGAGGATCGAGACCGGGACGTACAGGCAACCGTCCTCGGCAAGCGCCGGGAACGCCGCGGTGTGAGGCACCTTGTCGAAGGTATACTCGCGCCGGCCGTGTTTCAGAATGAGGGTATGCTCGTAGGCGGTCAGCGTCCAGGTCGGCGTTCCGGCGGCGTGGGTGACCGCGAAGCCGAACGTCTCGCTCAGCAGCCCGGACGGGAGCGCGACTTCAGTGCCGATGACGCGCGCGGGCGGCGACGGCGACAGGGCGCGTCCGTTGAGGGTCACGGAGACGGGTGAGCCGAGGGTCTCGGCTGCGAGGACCCGGCTGGCCAGTGCGACGGCGAGTGCGGCGATCAGTATTGCGATGACGACCGGACGGTACACGATGTATGCCTCGATGTGGTTTGGCTGGTGCGACACTACCATTACTACGCCGCTTTGGCAACCGGCGGGCGAAACGCTCGGAATGTTGTCAGAGGCTGACCGCATCCCAAGATGAAGGACGAACGGCATTGAACCACGGAGATACAGAGGGCACAGAGAACGGCTGGGAAACGGCCCTACCCCGTCCCGCCTGCGGCGGGCCACCCCTCCCGTTCCGGGAGGGGAGAGGCAAACGGCGATTCCCGCGCAGCAGGGAACTGCTGGTAGGCGTTAAGGGACGTTGCCGTTCTCTGTGTCCCATGTGTCTCTGTGGTCCATCGCCGTTCATCTCTCCGCAGGGCAGCTCATTGCCGAGCAGGGCCGCACAACCGGCGTAGCAATACTACTTACTCCCGACGACGTGCAGCTTCATCATGTTCGTCGTGCCCCGGCGGCCGACCGGCGTGCCGGCGGTGATGACGATGACATCGCCGGGCTTCGCGAACTCGTATTGCTGCACATAGCCGTCGATGATCCCCACCATCTCGTCGGTGTCCATGACCAGATCGACGAGGACCGGCGTAACGCCCCAGTACAGGCTGCAGCGCCGGACGGTTTCGACCAGCGGCGAAGCGGCGAGGATCGGCACCCGTGGCCGGCATTTCGAGGCCAGGCGCGCGGTCGAGCCCGAGTGCGTGAAAGCGACGATCGCCGTGATGCCCAGCTCCTCGGCGACTTGCGCGGAAGAGCGGCTGATGGCGTCGGCGAAGTCGAGATAGTGCCCCGCGTCGGCAAACTGGGTCGAAAGGTGCGTGCCGCGCATTCTCTCGCACCAGGCCGCGCGGGCAATGCGGTCCAGCATCTGCACCGATTCCACGGGGTACTTGCCCACCGCGGTCTCGCCTGAAAGCATCACGGCGTCGGTGCCGTCGAGCACCGCATTCGCGACGTCCGAGGCCTCGGTGCGCGTCGGGCGGGGATGCTCGCGCATCGAATCGAGCATCTGCGTGGCGGTGATGACCGGCTTTCGGTGCAGGGAACACGCCTCGATGATGCGCTTCTGCAGGATCGGCACATCCTCGGTGGGCGCTTCGACGCCGAGATCGCCGCGAGCCACCATGATCGCATCGGCGGCCTCGACGATGGCATCCAGCTCGTTGATGGCCTCGGGCTTCTCAAGCTTCGCGATGAGCGGCGTATCGGCCCCGTGGCGCTCGATCTCCCACTTGGCCTGCAGCACATCCTGCGCGGTGCGCACGAAACTGAGGGCAATGTAGTCAACACCGCATTGCAGCGCGAAGTTCAAGTCGTCGCGGTCCTTGGCCGTGAGCGCCGGCGCGCTGACCTTCACGCCCGGCAGGTTGATCCCCTTGTGCTCCCCAAGCGGGCCTCCGCAGACGACCTCGCACAGCACATCCGTCGCCGAGGGCTGCACGACGCGCAAGTCCAGCACGCCATCGTCGAGCAGTATCCGGTCGCCGGTGCGGACATCCTCCGGCAGGGCCTGATAGGTCGTCGAAACGCGCTCGGCGGTCCCGACGCACTCCTCGGTGGTGATGGTGAGCCTGGCGCCGGGTTCGAGAGTGACCGGCCCGCCGTTCTCCAAAGCCCCGGTGCGGATTTTGGGGCCCTGCAAGTCGGCGATAACGGCGATATACCGGCCCTTATGCTCGCAAACCCGCCGGATCGCATCAAGCGCCTGCCGGTGATCCTCATGGGTTCCATGCGAGAAGTTCAGCCGCGCCACGCTCATCCCGGCATCGATGAGCTTGCCGATCATGTCATCGGTATTGCAAGCGGGGCCGATGGTGCATACGATCTTGGTGGGGCTGTGTATCATGGGACCTCCAGGTATGGTTACGAAATACTCACGGCGTCGCCTTGGCGGCGTTCACGTCATAGATCAGCTTCATCTCGCGGTCCGGGATGTGCCAGCGGTAGCATTGGGTCCCGCCCCACACGACCACATCACCCGGGCTCAGCCAAGCCACGCCACGGAGCTTCCCGGCCACGGGCGTCTGCAGCATAGTGCTCTCATGTTGCGCCACGATGTCATAGATGTGAAGCTCCGCTTCTTCCTGGTCTTTGCCGGTCCTGCACCCCCACGCCAATCGTCTCTTGTCTGTAGATAGACTCAATGCCCAGAGCCCCCTGACCTTGGCGACGGTCCGTGTTCGCTTACCGTCAGCGAAGCGAAGCTCGCCGGCCGCATAATCCGTAGGGTCGGCTTCCAACGTCGGCCCTTCGGACACGAGAGCGGCGCACGCTGACCCATCGCCAGTCATTTCGGCAGTCCGAATGCCGAACGGGAAACGGAATAGTGGCTGCGCATCCCTTATGGTGCCGCTGGTCTTGCCCAGCGGCCACGCCACGATGTCAGGGCCGCACGCAAGGAATGCCCTCGTGAAGTCGCCGGACAGCCCTATGAACCACGGGGCATCTCCTCCCGCCCCCTGCTCGCGGCGGGACAGCATTGGTGTCAGCGGCTTGCTGACCCCGGTGTCCGGGTCAAGTGCGAGCAGCATCCAGGGCAGTAGGCCCGCCGGTGTGAGCTTGGCCGCCTGCGGGTCAACGCGCGGCATCTGCGTGCGCTCTACGTAGACCGTATGCCCATCGGGGCGCACGGCAATGACGCGAAGTGGCCCGTCCGCGGTCATCAGTACCTTGTCCACCCCGGATGAGACATCCAGGCCGACTACTTGATACTGTGAGAGTGCGATAGCCGTCCAGAACACCCGATCAGCGGCAGGGGCGAGGACGCCGCACGAAAGGGCCAAGTGGTACGAATGCTCCATCCGGACGGTGCCATTCTGCGACATGAGCACAAAGCGGTCGGACGGTGGAGTCGCAATGGTGAGGAGCAGGCTCTTGCCGTCGCGATCTACATCGACGTCGGTGATAAGGGGGGCGATTGAGCCCCCTGAATCATGCTGGTCATCGCCACCTGCGGATGCAAGTCTGTCCCTGACGTTTCTAACCACGAAGACGCCCACCAGCCCACCAAGCAACAGCACCGCCGCTGCGCAGGCGATACCCAGCATCCGCCATGCGAATCTCGAGCCAGCCATGCGAACTCCCCCTTCCGTCGATGGCAGTCACTCATCTTGTCACACGAAATGTTAGCCCACGCAGGTCAATACGTCAACGTTGTCGAATTAAGGCGGCGTTAAGCGCGGATGAAGTCTGCCGGGGCGGAAAAGCTCCGCCGTGTACTCCCTGACGTGAATGGAGGGCCATCGTCCATGGTCGACCAGGAGAAGCTCGACAAGCTCTGGGCACAGGTGAATGTACTCATCAAAGAAGGTCCGATCAACCGGAGCCTGTGGGATGCGGTGGCCGCCGCGAAGCCGCTGGCCGTTGAGGACAACGTCCTGATCCTCGGGCTGGCCCCCCGGAACATGCGCCACGGCAGCTACCTCGATACGATGGTCAATAAGACCCGCATCCAGGAGATCGTCCAGGCGCGGACCGGACTGCGGCTGGACATCCGGGTGATCGAGGGCGACACGGTCGATGCCTGGGAGCGGGTCAAGGAGCGCGACCGGCAAAGTGTGCAGCAGGCACAGGCGGCGTCCATCACTGCGCAGGCCCATCACACCAGTGTCGAGGCCTGGGAGGACCTCAACCAGCGCCTGGTGCGGCTGTTTTCCCAGGGCACCCTCCGCCGGTACCCCATAGCGCTGGCGAGACTCCTGATCCAGGGCCTGCAGATGACCCTCGAGACCGACACCCAGGTGCGCGTCTCCGACCCGGGCGGCGAGGAAATCCACGACCGCGAGCTGAACCGCGTTTGCGATAAACTGGCGACTTATTGCGAGATGCCCGCGACCTCCGTCGCCATCGAATACCTGCGCCTGCGCAGCCGGCGACAGCAACAGCAGCAGCAGCAAGGGTGAGGCAACGGCTTCCTACCCCCCCTGCCCCCCCTCCCTCGGAGGGAGGGGGGGAACGACGAACGACAACGGCGAACGGCTTCCTACCCCCCCTGCCCCCCTTCCCTCGGAGGGAGGGGGGGAACGGCGAACGACAACGGCGAACGGCTTCCTACCCCCCCTGCCCCCCTCCCTCGGAGGGAGGGGGGGAACGACGAATGACAACGGCGAACGGCTTCCTACCCCCCCCTGCCCCCCTTCCCTCGGAGGGAGGGGGGGAACGACGAACGGCAACGGCGAACGGCTTCCTACCCCCCCTGCCCCCCCTCCCTCGGAGGGAGGGGGGGAACGGCGAACGACAACGGCGAACGGCTTCCTACCCCCCCTGCCCCCCCTCCCTCGGAGGGAGGGGGAACGACGAACGGCAACGGCGACGACGTCCTACCCCGTGACCGCGCTGTGCGCGGTGGCGCTGCGCGGACACCCCTCCCGTGGACCTGCCGTACGCAGGTATGGGGAGGTAAACGGCGGCTTTCGAGGCGGCTCTCATGCCGGTTTCCGGCACTCTGAAACGATGAGAATGACGGCGATGGCGGACGCCCGCCCCACGCGCGACAAGATTGTCGCGCCCACTCCATTTTCGAGGCGGCAGGGAGAGGCTTAGAACGGCACGCCAACATCGAGGTGAATGTGACATGAAGGCACTCATTTTACATGGCAGTCCAAACGCTGACGGTTTGACCGCAGCTTGCGCAAAGGCCGCGGCGGCGGGGGCACAGTCGGCCGGTGCGGAGACCGAGATCGTCGCACTGTGCGAGCTGGGGGTGTCGTCCTGTGGACAGTGCGGGAACGGCTGGGGCAAGTGCGCGGAGGAGGGCTGGTGCGTGCAAGACGACGACTTCGCGAAGATACGCGAGAAGATCGGCGCCGCCGATGCGCTCGTCATCGTCACGCCGGTTTACTATGGCGATCTCAGCGAAGTGATGAAGAACTTTCTCGACCGCCTGCGCCGGTGCGAACGCGGGGCCGAGGGCTCGACGATGCGCGGGAAGATAGGCCTTTGCGTCTCGGCAGCCGGGGGCAGCGGCGGCGGGACGCTCATCTGCTCGCAGTCATTGGAGCGCTACTTCGCCCACATGGGCGCGCAGGTTTTCGACTTCGTGACGATCACCCGCCGCAGCCGGGAGTACAAGCTGCCCACAATCGAGGCCGCCGCCGCGGCGATGATAGCCGAGAGAGGCAGGGAATAGGGATTGGGGACCCGGAAGTAGGGAACGACCGCGCCGGGCCGGCCATTGCCGGCGCCAGGCATCCAGCATCGGGCATCCTGCCCCTCCGCCATGCGCTCACCCCCCGCGCGCTGATCATCGGGATCGTGTGCGTGGCGGGCCTTGGGCTGCTGATCCCCTACAGCGACCTCAAGCTGCAGGGCACCTGGATTGCCGCCTGCCACCTTCCCATCGGGGTATTCTGCGTCTTCTTCATCCTGATCGGCGTGGTGAACGGGTTTCTGCGCCGCTTTGTCGCGCGCCGGGCACTGACGGTGCCGGAACTGCTCTTCATCTACTGCATGATGATCGCCGGTTCCGGCATCCCCAGTTTCGGCCTGACCGAGTATCTTTTCCCCACCCTTGCAGGCTATCGCTACTACTCCTCCCCCGAGAACAAGTGGGAGGACACATTCTTCAAGTACATCCCCGACTGGCTCACCCCGACCAACGAGAAGGCCGTTCGCGACTTCTACGAGGGTCTCAAGCCGGGACAGCCGATCCCCTGGGGGGCGTGGGCGACGCCGATCCTCGCCTGGACGATCCTCGCGCTGGCCTTCTTTTTCGTCATGGCCTGCGTCACGGTGCTCTTCCGCAAACAGTGGGTCGAAAACGAGCACCTCATCTTTCCACTGGTCCAACTGCCGCTGGAGATGACGGACAATCCCGGCGGGGCGGCGATCCCGCCGTTCCTGCGCAACAAGATGATGTGGATCGGGGCCTCGATCCCGCTGCTCGTCCACTCGTGGAACGGCTTGCACGCCATCTACCCGGCAGTGCCCGCGATCCCGCTGGCGCAGGGGCTGAACCAGTTTTTCCGGGGCAAGCCGTGGGACCACGTCGGGATGCTCACGATCCTGCTGCACTTCAGCATCGTGGGCTTCAGCTTCCTCCTGTCGGCGGAATTGAGCTTCAGCCTCTGGTTCTTCTTCATCCTGTTCAACCTGGAGTCGGTGGCCCTGTGCGCGATGGGCGTCGAGGTGCCGCCGATCCCCAATTACCCGACGCAGGCTCCCGCTGCCCTGCAGATGCTGGGCGCTTTCTGGGTGTTGTACCTGTATATGCTCTATCTGGTGCGCGGACAGATCAGGGCGATGATCCGGCAAGCGTTCAGCGGACGCTCCGCGGGCGAGGCAGCCTCGCGAGCCGACGAGCACTCCGATGCCGACGAGCCGATGTCCTACAGCTTCGCCATCTGGGGCATCATCATCGGCTTCGCAGTCATCGGAACCTGGTGCAGCCTCGCCGGCACCGCGGCGTGGTTAGGCGTGCTGTCGTTCTTCATCTCGTTTATGACCGCTGTGGTCCTCGCCCGGATGGTCGCCGAGGGCGGCCTGTTGTTCATCCAGGCCCCGTTCCGGCCCACGGACATGTACGTGACCCTCAGCGGCTCGGGCTGGATGTCCCCGCGCGCCCAGACGCTGCACGCCTTCTTCCAGCGCGTGTTCATGCTAGACCTGCGCACCTTCCTGATGCCCAGCATCATGGACAGCTACAAGATCGCTCAGGTCGGCCGGCTCAACAAGAAGCACCTGATCGCGGCCATCGGGATCAGCGCCGTTGTCGCCATCGTGGCCTCGTACTACTCCCTTATGACCGTCTGCTACCGCAACGGCGCGGTGACGCTTCTGGGGTGGTTTTGCACCGCCAGCCCCCGCCAGCCGTTCGAGACGCTGGTCGGCAACCTCGCGACGCCGAAACGGGCCAGCGGGATCAGCGTGGTGTTCATCGCCATCGGGATGATCGTCACCGTGGCCCTGTCGCTGGCGAGGGCGCGGTTCGCCTGGTGGCCGCTGCACCCGCTGGGATATGCGATGGGCCCAAGCTGGCCGATGATCCAGCTATGGTTCTCGATCCTAATCGGCTGGATCGCCAAGAGCATGTTGATGCGATACGGCTCGGGGAGCACCTATCGGAAGGCGAAGCCGCTGTTCCTTGGGCTGGTGGTAGGGGAGTTCCTGGCGGCGGGAATATGGGTCGCGATCTCAGCGGCGACGGGGCTGAGGGGGTATCGGTTCTTCCTGTTCTGAGCCCACGCAAGATTCCTCTCTACTGCATCCAACCATTCCGCCCCTCTGGGAGACATACAAAGCAGAGGTCACTTAAGGCCTATGCCCTCGAATCGCGCCACTGACGAAGAGTTGGTTCTCCGTTGTCGAGCGGGTGAGCGCGTCGCCTTCGATGAACTCGTCGCTCGTTACGGCGGAGCGGCCTACAATGTGGCGCTTCGGCGCACTCACGACCCGGAGGCCGCGGCGGACGTAGCGCAGCAGGCGCTTCTTGACGCTTACTGCGGGCTGCCCTCGCTGCGCGATCCGGCGAAGTTCGCGCCGTGGCTGCGCGGCATCATCGTGCATCTGTGTGCGGATCATCGCGCGAGATCGGCACGAGAGCCGCAAGTGGGTGTCGGGGCGGCCGAATCCGTTGCTCCCGATCCGCTTCACGAACTCGTGCGCGATGAGGTGCGGCAGACGGTCCGGGAGGCGGTGGCTCGGCTCTCGAGGGCGAATCGACTGGCGGTGAACCTCTTCTACTTCGACGGCCTCTCGTGTCGCGAGGTAGCCGACTTTTGCGGTGTCAGCATCAGCGCCGTCAAGAGCCGGCTGTACGAGGCGCGAAAGGCCATCAGAGAGGGGAGTGCAGCGATGCAGGATGGCATTGGTACGGCCGCGAGACCTATGATCGGGTACAGTGGCGACATGGCGTTCAATGCACTGTTCCGGTGCGGACAACGCACCAAGGACCTTTATGGAGGCTTGTACCCGCAGAGAAGGCGTAGTGACGAATCGTTCTGGAGTTCATGGGAAGACCTGCCCGAATTGGACGGCATCCTGCGGCTGTGGAACTACGCAGGCGTGGTGCGCGAGGAGGATGGCACTCTCGTGGGCCAAGTGCCTCTGTACACGAACGCGGATCACGAGATGTTTGCCGCATGGCACGCAAGGACGTCACAGGCCGTGTTTCGACGAGTCGGCGACAGGATGCCTGAACTGGAGCAACTGGCGGGCGATTTCCGCTGCAGCGGGGCTGACCTGGACAGCCTCCGGTTCATCACCGTCATCGGACGACTCATCGCCCAGGGCACCCAGGCTGTGCTCCGCGATGGGCTCATCGGCTCGGCACACGATTGGGGCGGGCTGGGACGCGCGTTCGTACATGGCCATCTGGGACGCAACCTCCCCGGCACCGGCGGCTACAGCACACACAGCCGTGGGGACGATGTTCGGTTCATAACGTTCCAGGAGAACATGCGGTACCCGGGCATGGGCGCCTTCGAGGAGTACGGCGATACGGCAGTGCTGTCTCTTCTCGGGCGCTTGTGCCGCTCGTCATTCGCGAAGGACGCGGTGCTGAAGGAGGCGGACGAGGGCATCCGGCGTGCCCGGTTGTCAGCGGCCCTCGATCACATGCTGGCCGGTGGATGGGTAGTGGAAAGCGATGGGCATCTTGCGACGGCGCTCCCCTGGCTCCCGTGGTCGCCACTTGACGATGTGCAGCGACTGCGCCCTCTTGCTGAGGCGATCTGCGAACCCATCGCCGACGCTGCTGAAGAACTGCGCGTTCTCGCCTCCCAATGCAGCTTCGCGCGCTGCCGATTCGCGGATACTGCCTATTTGCTGACAAGCATTGCTCTCGGGTATGTGGTCCGCGATCTGCAGCGCGAGGGAGTGGTCATGCCCTACGCGGACGCCGTCCAACCGGGGCGAGGGGCGTGGCTCTACCTCGCAGACGAGACATCGACGCCTGCCGCTCGGGAGTGAACGGCAGGCGCAGTGTGCTGTCACCGTGGCCGGCGGCGGCTTCTATCGCTTCGCCTGGTGCAGCGCGTGGTAGCACTCCTTGCACAGGATGCGCGGTAGTGTCTCCGGCAGCTTGTGGCGCACGGTGCCGGGGCCGACGTTGACATCATGCCACACCGGGAGTTCCTCACGCACCAGATGCTCGGGGCAAAGCCCCATCCCGCAGACGATGCAGATCGCGACGGCGGGCGTGTCCTTGCCCTGCTGATTGCACACGTAACACATCACGGTGGTTGCCTCCGTTCGTTGCCGATGGTCTGCCAGGGTCAGGGCTGGAAAGCGTAGTCGAGCTTCAGCGTGTAGACCGTTGCGTCGCTGCCTCCAGGGCTGTTGTTGATGGCCCGCGTGACCCAGCCCTCCACCGCCCCGAACTTCGTGGGCATGAGACCGCCCAGACTGTACAACGTGTGCTTGTTGTCGGCGCTGATCCCGCGCACGACATCCGTGCGCAGCATCGTGCCGCCGCTCAGAGTGTAGTCATAGCCGAGCAGCCACTCGTGGTTGCCCTTCTGCGGAGCGAAGCCGAGATGGCCGCGCGATTGCCCGCAAAGCTTCGCGCCGACAACGCCGTAGGGGTACAATGGGTTCTCCCCGGTGTCGGCGGTGATGTTCGCGATTCCCAGGCACAGCTTGATGCGAGCGTCCTCGACCGGCCACGTCTTCTTCGCCTGGAGGGTCAGCGGGCCGGTCGGCGAGGCGGCGAGCTGCCCGTCGGCGCCGACCTCGATGCCGTCGCCGAGGCCGTACTTCGCGCCCAGGAACCCGGTCGTTTTCGCGCCGGACTGGGAGAAGCTGTACGTCTGCAGCACCAACACGCCGTCTGGCGTGAAGTCCGCGGTGGGGATGTTGTTCAGGCCGCTGGGTGAGGCGAACAGCAGGCCCGGCGACGACAGCGCGGTTATGGCAATAACGGCGGAGAGCGCGGCTCTTCTCATACCACAACCCCCTCGTGGCAGTCGCACGGCAGCCCGGCGGCGGCATCCTCGCAGCAGTACGGCCCGATGGTGTCTGTTTCCTCAGGCATGTGGCCGGGGCGAACAAGCCCATAGTAGACGCCGGAGCCTGCGAGGCCGCCCAGCAGCGGCGCGAGGATGTACACCCAGATGTCGATGCCCCTCGGGCCGGGGATGGCGATGCTCCCCCAGCCGGCGAAGTAGGCGACGATCCTCGGCGCGAAGTCGCGCATGGGGTTCAGGCCGGCTTGCGTCAGCGGCGCGAGGATGCTGATGATGATCGCGACCGTGAACCCGATGAAGAACGGGTGCATGTTCGAGTTCTGGGGCGCGAGCTTGTTGCGGGCATCCGTGAGCGCCATGATGAAGAACAACAAGAGCGCGGTGCCCAGACCTTCGGCCATGAACGCGCAGAGAACCGGGACCTGTGCGAAGGCTTCGGGCGTGGTTCCGTAGACCGCCGGGTTGGGGAAGTATTCGCCGAACCACATCGCCGAGAGCTGGCTGCCGGGCGCGCCGCGGACGATGCCCTTGGCGGCCTCGAAGTGCACGCAAGTGGCGTTGAAGAGCCCGTACAGCACCAGCGCTGCGAGGACCCCGCCGACCACCTGTGCGACGATGTAGGGCAGTATCTTGCGCACCGGGAATGAGTCCCTGCGGTACACCGCCATCGACAATGTGACCGCCGGGTTGAGGTGCGCGCCCGATATCGCGCCCACGGCGTAGATCGCCAGGGCGATGGCGAAACCCCAGACCGACGCCACCTGCCAGAGGCCCCTGTGCTCGCCGGTCAGGACGGCCACGGCGACCGATCCGGTGCCGAAGAACACCAGGATGAACGATCCGATCATCTCTGCGATCATCTCACGACCGAGCTTGTCGTCCCTCATGGTAACCCTCCGCTCTATGCCAAGAGCTCGTTAGCGACCCGCGCGATCTCCTCGGCGACGGCCTTCACCGCCGGGTGCTCGATGTCGAGGTGCTCGGTGGGCAGGGTGTCGGGGTCGAAACCGTTCGCGCGCAGCACGTCCTCGACCATGACGCTGACGGCGACCTGTTCGCCTTTCTCGTTGACGAGGTGGTTCGCGCAGCGCTTCTCGCACGACTCGACTGCGATCACCGGGTCGTTCTGGATGAACAGCATGTCTTCCTCGACTTCGGCGTACAGCGCCGGGGCGCAGCCGAGGTCGCTTCTCTCGGGGGTCAGCAAAAACTCGTGCGCCAGATAGCACGCCTGACGGCCGACGGTGCTCGCAGGCCGATTGATCCCCAGGCACGGCTGCAGACAAACCTTCTTGGACATTGAGACCGCCTCCATTCAGAGTGTGCTGACCATGTCCTCAGCGATGATGAGATCGATTCTCTCCAGCGCCTCGTCGGCGACGGCGCGAGCGACGGCCATGCCCTTCTCGTCGAGGCCCTTGCGGTTTTCGCCGGCGAGGGACAGCTTGCGCTTCGCGATGACATCCGCGACCCAGATTACGCCGGCCGGCTCGAGGCCTTTGCCTTTGGCGATGGCCGAGGCACACTTGGGGCGGCAACCGTCGATGACAATCAGGGGGTACTTGCGAGCGGCCTCGAGGGCTTCGGGGACATCGCCGGTGAGCGAGCCGCTGGAGACGAGCACGACGTTGTCGGGCCGATCCTGCTTGAGCATGTAGGCGGCCTGGCGGACGATGGTCGAAACGAGCCGACCGATGCCGCTGCAGCCAAGCACTGCCACCTTGAACTCGGGTTCCATTGCTGCCTCCTGTACGGTGATGGGATTAATGGCAACTATTATTGCCAACCTATAGCGACAGAAAAGCCCGCCTTGCAGCGGGCCGAAGGGATGGCCTAGTTCAGACGGGCGAGATGGCTCGCGATGGCCTTTTCCAGCCGGTTCTCCGAGACTCCCTGCCCGGAAGCCAGCACTTCGTCGTTCACAAGCACCGCGGGCGTCAGGAGCAGGCCATACTGGGCGGCCTCTTCGGACAGCACGTCGATCTTGCTGACCGACACCTGGTCCGGATGCTTCTCGGCGACCTTGCGGACGATGCGCTCGGCGTAGACACAGCGCGAACACGGCAAGATCGCTCCGAACTCCTCGACCCCGTAGATGATCTTCACTTCGACCGGGTGCCCGGCAGGCGACGACACAACGGTCACTGGCGCATCGGCTTGCGGTTCAGCGTGTCCCGCGCGGGCCATCTTGGGGATGTTGAGGTGCGGCGCGCACGCAAGGCCCTGCTCCGCCGCGCAGTGCCGGATTTCCCAACAAGGGATGAGGTCGAGCAGCCGACGGATCGCCGTGACCGTCAGGCCCTCCTGGTGGATCATGTCCCGGATGCAGCGCAGCCAATGGAGGTCTTGGTTCGAGAAGAGGCGCTGGTCGTTCCCACCGGAGCGAGCAGGCGCCAGGAGACCCGCTTCTTCGTACAGCCGAAGTGTGCGAGGGCTCAACCCGACGAGGGAGGCGGCTACTCTGAGGGTGTAAAGGGGTTGGTCTCTGCCTGGCATCTCGTTACCGCTTGTACTGGCAGTGATTGTTACCATGAACACGGTAACATGAATCGGACCTCACGTCAACCTCTATTTGGTAGTAACTAGCCGGTTGTGCGGCCCTGCTCGGTAATGAGATGCCCTGCGAAGAAAGGGACGGCGATTGACCACAGAGACACAGAGAACGGCAACGTCCCTTAACGCCTATCGCGGGCGGGCGGGCCGCTTCCCAGTCGTTCTCTGTGCCCTCTGTCTCATTTTCCGCACATTGACAATTGGTGTTTC
>CAYWBK010000116.1:0-14890 GCA_964455745.1 uncultured Armatimonadia bacterium | reverse complement strand
CCGCGCGATAAATCGCGCTGCCACATGGTCTGAAGGAAGTGTCGCTAAACACATAAGAACGTCAGTCAGGCAATTGGCGGAAACCCCCTTCGGGGCTGACGGCAACGGCTCATCCTATGCAGCGTACAGATATCACCTGGCGATGGTCGCCAGGACCAGTTTGCGGCATCTCTACCCATACACATTGAGGAACACCCTCTTTCCATCAGGCGCCCGCCGATCCCGCGTCAGGTGCCCCACGGCTGCGGGTCGGCTTTCCGCACCCCGGGATTGAGCAGCGCCTTTGCGTGGCGCGCAAGCCTACCGGCCGTTCGTTGGACGCGGCGAACTGTCGTATTCGCGCTTGACCTGCTCGTCACTCAGCGCCATCGGCCAGACCTTCACCTCGTCGATCAGCCCCTGGAAGAAGCCGGGCGTGTTGTTCTCCCCGCCCCACGCCTCGCGCCCAATGACCAGCGGCTCGGAGTTCGTCTCCCGCGCGGCGGCATTCAACTTCTCGCCGACCTTGCGGCCATCGGCGTACAGAGTGATGCCCACGCCCTGCCGCGCCACCGCGACGACATAGGTCCAGGTATCGGGCTTAAACGCCTGCTCGCTTTGGAAGTTGAAAGACCAGTTCCCGTTGCCCGCCTCGCTCGCCTCGAAGGCAATCCGGTTATCCCACTGGGTCAATACGAAGGGTGTGCCGCCGTTGTTCAGGCGCTTGACGACCAGCCCGTGGCGACCGCTCAGCGTCGCCGGCTTGACCCAAAGGCCCACCGTCACGCTGGCCGGGAACAGCCCGGCGAAGTCGTCGATGGTCAGATACGACTTGCCGTCGAACACTGCCGAGCGCTTGACGCCCTCGCTTCCCTGCGGCACGCTGCCCTCGATCTTGGCGTTGAAGCCGTCTCCCAGGGCGTTGGCATACTGCCCATCGGCCTGCCGCTCGAAGTCCAGGTGCGTCAGCGGCGCGCTGCCGGTCACATAGGCTGCCATCACCGATCTCAGGAGCACCGGCGCCTGTGCCGGGCCGACGGCGAGCGTGAAAGGGATGTTGCGGCGCCCGCGCGTGTCCTGCGGCAGGGTGATGCCCACCGTCAGGCGAGTGGCGATACCCGGCTGCAGGTTCATGACTTCCGGCTTCCCCGCTCGGTTCCAGCCGGCCGGCAGTTGCAGGTCGGACACCGAGGCCGTCCACGGCCCCGGATAGCTGCGCCGCAGGGTCAGCACGAACTCTACGGTGGCCTGACCGTCGGGAGTGGCGAGGAAGACCGGCGAACCCGCGACGGGAGCGTTGAGTTCAATCCCCAGCGGAGCGGCCACGCGGCCCAGCGGCAATCCGTGCGGCGACTTGGCCAGGTGCGGCAGGACTGCCGTCATCGCCGCCGCCTCGGCGGCCTCGGACGAGGCTTTGGCCGCCTGCTCCACCGCTGCGGCGACAGCTCTGTCGGCCAGCGGGTCCCCGGTCAGTCCGGCGTCCTCGTAGAGCTGCTGCAGGCGGGCGCGCAGGGCGGCGGCGCGCTGGCCCAGCTCGACCCACGCCGTCGCCAGGCCGTCTCCGTCGAGCGGGTCGCGGACGCTCTGCCAACGGTTGCCGCGCACGCAAACGCCGCTGGCGCCGGCCGCGACCGCGAGGCCTTTATCGGCGCGGGAGATCGAGTTGCCCTCCACCAGCACATCGCAACTCGTGCCGCTGACGCCGATGCCGCTGTTGTTCTCGCAGGTGTTGTTGCGGATGACGACCCCGCGCAACAGGCTGCCGCCGGCCTCCTTCGTCGGTTGACCGCCGGTGGCGTCGATGGAGGCTTCGACCGCGCAGACGCCGTAAGTACCGTGGTAGTAGTTGCCCTCCTTGATCCGGTTGTCCAGCATCTGGCAATACCACGTCGGCTGGCTGGCATCGGAGTAGTTCAGGCCCCACGAGTGGAAGCCGGACTGCCGCGCGCTGACGTTGTCGGCCATCACGCATTCCATGAACACCCCGAAGGATTGCACCGCGCCCACGTCGGCGAGGTCGTTGCCCACGATCAGCCAGTGCTGCAGGAGATGGGTCACGGAGATGCTGGAGGAGGCGTCGGGCACTACGTCCCAGGGCCGATCCACCGTCATCTTGTTGCCTTCTACGGCGGTGATGCGGCGATACTGGCCCCGGCCTTTGCCGTCGAGCACGAAGATGCCGGAGCCGACGCGGCCCGGATTGGCAGGGACGGTGAGACTTTCGGCATCGGCCCCCTGCGGCTTGCCCTGATAGTAGCCGCCCGGCGCATCGGCGGTGATGGCCTCGCGGTCGCCGCCGTGCTCCATGCGGTACACGTTATGCCCGATGTAGACGTTCTGGAGGTTGCCATAGCCGGCCCCGCCGGTCGCGCCCCAGGTGGTGAGGTCCTGCCCCAGATACTGGTTGTGCTCGACGATCACGCCGTCGCCCTGGAAGATGCCGCTGCCGCCCCAGCGTCCGGCGCGCAGGATGTTGTGGGCGATCCGGCAGCCGTGCGGCTCGCGCAGCGCGATCATGTCCCCGGAGGACAGCAGGTCGCAGTCGGTGATTTCCAGATTGCGCCCGCCGAAGTCCATCAGCCAATACCCGCCGCCGAAGCCGTCCTTGAGGCCCTCGCGCCAGCGCCGGTCGAACTCCTCGGCCTCCATGTGCCCGCGATAGGCGTTCGCCCGCACCACCAGGCGGCGGCAGAAGACATCCCCCGCCTCCGGGCCGGAGCTGTCCGAGGTCAGGAACTTCGTGTAGTTGGAGGTGTAGAAGGTCAGGTCTTCGAGGCCGAAGGAGTTGCTGCCGCTCATAAGCGCCTTCGGTGGCTTCTGCATGTCCGGCCAGAAGATGCAGGTCAGCGTGCTGCTCTCCCCGCGCAGGACGGTGCGCCGCGGGATGGTCAGCGGCTCGCTCAGCCGATACCGCCCGCGCGGGAACCACACCACGCCGCCGCCGTTGGCCTCCGCCGCCGCCAGGGCCGCCTGCACCGCCGCGGTGTCGTCGTGGTCGCCGGAGCCCTCCGCGCCGAAGTCCAGCACACTGAAGCGCGTCTGGGGCCAAACCGCCGGCGTCGCCACCGTAACGCCCACACCCTGCGACCAGGCCGCCGGTCCGCCGAACCCGTTGTGCACATAGAGCTTGTACTCCCCCGGCGGCAGATTCACCGGCAGCGCAAACCGCGCGGCCCAGCAGTCGGCCTCGGTGGGCTTGAGCGCGAGGCTGCGCGGCCCGATGAGATACCCGGTCGTGGCCGCCGAAGTATCCAGCGCGAGGCTCTTGCCGAAAGCGCCGACCCACCCGCCGGGGCGGGCGGTGAGGCCCCCGTCGCCCTGCGCCCACCAAACCGTCGGCGCATTGAGCAAGCCGCCGGCAGCCCCACCGGGCCCGGTCACTCGGTAGGCGAACACGCCGGACCGCAAGTCGGTCGGCAGCCCAAACTTCACCGACTCATCGCCGGGCTGATAGAGCGCGGCCAGGCGCGCGTCGGCGGGAAAGCCGGGTGCCCCGGCTGGCGGCTGCCCGGCAGGCTTGTCGGCGAGGCGTCCGACCATGACCGCAGGCTTGGCCCCAAACCCAGCCCCGCAAGCGACCACCGTCTCCCCCGGCCGCACCGGGTCGCTGGCCCAATACACCGCCGGAGCCGTCGCACCCGGCACAACAGCCAGAGCCACGATCGAGATCAGGCAGAGCATCAACGCGATGGTGGTCAGGCGGGGCATCGGATCATCTCCCGAAACGACATCTGCGGCACTGAGGTGGGCTTCGTGCTTCATCACACCGGTGGGCAGGCTACCCATTTCAGCAGAGCACGGGCGTGACAGTGTGTCACGATGGTCTGGGCACCAAGGGCCTGCACCCAGCGTGCCCACAGTCTGAAGGAAGGGCTGTCAAGACCGACTGGTCATATAGGCGCGCAAAGTCACGTTGTGCTGTTGTGCCGCCGCTTCAAGCCGCTGGACAATGGGATAGAGGGGGATCTCTGGGCAGGGGTGGAGGAGAAACACCGGCGGCTTTCGGCGATCACCCGTCCCCGTCGCTTCCTCCCACTCCCGCAAAACCATTGTGGCGTGGTTCACCACCCATCCATCCGGGTCGCGGCTCAACTCCAGGAGGCGCGCCTGCACCGCCGGCTCACCAGCGACGCCCCGCAAAGCCTTTGCGGCGATCCCGCGCACCTGCGCTTTAGGGTCGTGGCTCAGCTCTAGGAGACGCGCCTGCACCGCCGGCTCCCCAGCCACGCCCTGCAGAGCCTCTGCGGCGGCCCAACTCCCGCGCAGAACAGGGCCGCGCATCATCTCCAGGAGACGCGCCTGCACCGCGAACTCACCAGCCACGCCCCGCAGAGCCTCTGCGGCGGCCCCGCACACAGCCCCATCCGGGTCGTGGCTCAGCTCCAGGAGGCGCGCCTGTACCGCCGGCTCACCAGCCGCGCCTTGCAGAGCCACTGCGGCAGCCTCGCGCACGCCCAAATCCGGGTCGTGGCTCAGCTCCAGGAGGCGCGCCTGCACCGCCGGCTCCCCAGCCACGCCCTGCAGGGCTGTTGCGGTAGCATGGCGCACGCCCAAGTCAGGGCCGCGGATCAGCTCCAGGAGGCGTGCCCGCACCGCCGGCTCCCCAACCACGCCTTGCAGAGCCTTTGCGACAGCATAGCACACCGTATGATGACCGTCGTGGCTCAGCTCCAGGAGACGCGCCTGCACCGCCGGCTCCCCAGCCACGCCCTGCAGTGCCCTTGCGGTAGCGCCGCGCACGCCATAGTCAGGGTCGTGGCTCAGTTCCAGAAGGCGCGCCTGTACCGCCGTATCCACAGCCACGCCCTGCAAAGCCCCTGCGGCGGCCTGGCTCATATCCCCATGAGGGTCGTGGATAAGCTCCAGGAGAAGCGCCTGCACCGCCGGCTCCCCAGCCGCGCCCTGCAAAGCCCCTACGGCAGCCAGGCGCATGTCAGTATGGTGGATCAGGTCCAGGAGCAGGTCTCTGAGCAGGAGGCGCGCTGGCTCCCCAGTCACTGCAGCGGCCCGGCGCGCGTCATAGTAAGGGTCGTGGATCAATTTCAGGAGGAGCGCCTCGACAGGGGGGCACGAGGCTGCGTCACAGAGCGCAGTAAAGAACCACTCAGGAACGTGGTATTTCATACGCCGGAGTCCGCCCAGCATGCGCTTGCACAGCCGCGCGTCGAGGCGGTCGCACTCTCCAGCGCAGCGCAACGCCATAGCTTGGTCCCGCCTGAGTACGCGCTCATAGGGGCTGCGCTGCTCAAGCACTCGGTGGATGAAATACTCCCGGGTGCGGCGCCATGCGACGGCGTCCGGCTCGGGCAGTCTGATTTCACGAACGCCAGCCTTCAACGGCGGAACGCCGATCTCGACTCCCACCTCACGCTGTCGGGGTCGCTTCGGTATGGCCCAGTCACAGAAGCACTTCCCTCGCGACAGCACGCCAGATTTCATCATCCCAGCAGCCATGGGAATGACCCATGCTAGGCCTGGCCAATGGAGCTTGCCCCGCACTCGGTCGGAGGGAGCCTCACTATCCGCGAGCCCGCAGGCCGCGAAGTAGTCGAGTACTACCTCGTAGCAGAACCGCCAGTATATCCCGTCCACGGCGGGCGCAAGAATGTTCTGCCGTTGCAGGTAGTCGAGGATCGCCCCGACTTGGGATCGCTCTGTTCCCGAAAACGCCCCCTGAACGTCATCTTTGCTTAGCCTCGTGCGTTCGCGCAGGCGCAATTCAAGAGCTAACGGTCCCAGGGCTCTGCGCATAGCTGCGGCACTCACGGACGGCCATGGCTCTGGTTTGCCGCCCGGCTTGTTCGCCTCCCAGCGTTCCATCCATGCGAAGAAGCCGTCAAACGTGCTTGCCCTCGTGCGGGGCATCTCCGCGGCCGGTTCATCCGCGATTCGTGACGCCATGGCCAGAAGGAGAGGAATGCGGCACAGCGCCGCACCAACTCCAGTCGCGAACTTCAGCAACCTTCCACGCGCCGGCTCTGTTGGGCAGAAGCGTTCGCAGAGCGCGGTTATTGCGGTCGGCTCAAGCTCCCGCAGGTAGCAGACGGGCACCTCGCCCCAGCCGGGGGCGACTGACTTGGCGATGGGCCGAGAGGACAGAACCAACCGGTGGGCGGCGGTGTCGGAGCCGACGGTGATGGCATCGAAGACGTCGCTCGGGCTTCCAGTGTACTCGTCTAAGCCGTCGAGCAGCAGACAGCAACCACCGGTCTGGAGGAGTTCGGTGATCTCACCCCAGGCCTCCTCGGTGGTCTGCTTGGCGACCGGCTCCGGCAAGGCTTTGCGGAGTCGCTGCTCGCAGGTTCCCTCCGACTGCCAATTGCGCAACTCGGCTAGGATGGGGAAGAGCGGTGGAGCGGTTCCATTTTCCGCAGCATCGAGCCATGCCCGCCCGCTCCGCGCCGCAACATAGCGCAAGGTTGTGGACTTGCCCAAGCCTGGATCGCCCATGAGCATCAGCCACGGCTTACTCCCGATGACCGACAGTACGGGTTCGGGTGGCATGCGATCGCGCAGTTCGCGGCCATCGTTGGGCCGCTTCTCGGGGTCGTCAGCAGGAAACGGGTCCCAGCCCATGCGCTCGCGGCGCATCGCCCGGGCAGATCCGCGCTCCGCTTCGGGTTCGACGAACAGGTAGTCTAACCGGAACTGGGCGTGAGGGTGGTATAGCTCACCCCCAAGAATGGTGACGCGCTCGCAGTAGGCGACCAAGGCTTCGAGGTACCTACGCAAGTCAGGGGACATCGCGATTGGCTCCGATGCAAGCGAATGACACGGGATTCGCCAGTGACGTGTGGGCTTCTCTCCTCAGTACTCGAACACGACCGCCTGATGACATTGCACGTATGGCACGCACAGCCGCGTTACTCCGCTCTCGCTGATCACGTTCACGTCTTCGCCCTGCGGGGCGAGGTAGACGTGCCGTAGCGCCTCCGGCACCCGCAGCTCGACCGGGATGTCGAGCAGGGGCACGAGGTCCTCGATGACCTCGCACCGGCCCCGCTTCAGCGGCGGGCCGTATAGCAGGTGCAGGACGTAGCGGTTCTTTGCGGGTTGGTGAAGCAGGTTCACGCGTCCGGCGCTGGGCATCGCGACCCGCAGCACAGGGCTTTGGTGCACCAGGTCCAGCGCGTTGACGAAAAGCTGGCGGTGGACCCGCGCGCCGTGAGCGTAGTAAAGCCTTCCCAGCGGGTGCGCGAGGTAGACGACATTCCCCTTGCGGATGGCCGCCGGGTGCGCGGCGACTTCGCGGCGGTTGGCGGTGTTCTGGTGTGAGCAGTAGTGCCCGTAGGTGCGGGAAAAGTACGGCTCGCGGATCGTGGCGAGGACCTCCGCGTCGGCGACTGTGGTGCGCAGGGCGGTCTCGTAGTTGAGGAACGCCGCCTCCGGGAGATCGCACGCCAGCGCCCCGCCGGCGACGGTATAATCGCAGTCATACTCGCCGGGACCGGCATACGCAGCGCCGATGTCGATCGGCAGTTGGTTGCCGGTGGCATCGAGGATGCTCTCGCCGAGGAGCAGCAGCCCGCCGCCATCCGCGGCGAAGGCCGACAGCTTCGCGGCAGCGGCGGCATCCAGGCAGCGCCCGCCGGGGACGATGACCGTCGCGAAGGCGGACAAATCGGTCGTCGCATCGACCACGTCGAAGTCCGTCTGCGTCTCGAGGAGCATGTTCGCGACGCCCTGGTCGTGCGCCTCATCGCCGCACAACCACAGCCCCAGGTTCGAGAAACTGTGCGCGTCGCCAAGGCCGTACTCCTCGATCTTGCGGGTGTACTCGTAGGCCTCGCCGATGTTTTCGTATGTCGCCATCTCCATGAGGCCGTCGGGGTGAACCTGGTCGCCGAAGGAGCAGCTTGCGCCGAACGAGATCATCCCCGCCGCCTCGAACAGGATCGCGTCGGGGTGCTTGAAACCACCGAACTCGCCCCACGCCGTGTGGAACTTGCCGCTCATGGCGAGGCGGGGCTTGCCCTTCTTCATAAAGAATTTGGCGCGGAGCGGGAACTTGTCGTACCCGCCCCAGGTGGTCGGGAGATCCTCCAGCTCGAAATGGGTCAGGTGCTCCCAGATCGCCGGGGGCGTGCCGAGGCCGGCGTTGCCGTTGTAGAACACAGTCGCTTGCGGGTGAGCCGCATGGAGTATCTCGTTGCAGGCCGCCATGAAGCTGGTCCAGCGGATGACATTGTACGCCTGCGCGTCGGCGGGGTTGTCGGGGTCGAGGCCGCGCTCGGCCATCCCGGCCATGCAGTTGGGGCAGAAGCACGGCCCCTGGCCGCAGATGTCGAAGAAGATGCCATCGACCGGATAGCGCTCGGCGATCTCGCGAGTCAGCGCCTCGATATGCGCGCGGTACTCGCCGCTCGGGCACAGGAACTTCCAGTTGAACCCCGGCTTGGGGGTATCGGGCGTGGCGTTCAGGTCGTAGCCGGTGGTCAGCGGCGAGCCGTCGCGCTGGAGTTGCAGCCACTCGGGGTGCATCTCGGCGTCGTTCGCCGACCAGGCGACGGTGATGTAGATCGGGGCCTTCACGCCGATGGCATGGGCGGCCTCGATCTGCCGGCCGAGCAGGTCGGTCTGCAGATGCGGGTGCGGCATCCCAACGGCGCTGGGGAAGTAGCACCAGCTATGGTGGCACTTGGCGAATATGGTGATCGCGTCGAGGTGCGCGGCCTTCAGGGCGGCTTGGAAGCTCTCCATGGTGAACGCGCCGCCGATGTTGTCGATGTGCTCGGAAGTATGGAAATCGAGATGAACGTGGCGGTTGAAGAGGCGGTCGATGTGGGGGATCATGGATAAGCTCCTGGGGGGCAGGTTGCGCGTTACAGGTCATTACCTTGGAATCTGGTCTGCGTTCAATTGTGGGACGGGCCGACGACTCGGACCACAAAGACGCGAGAACACGAAACGACAGAGAAGGCCTCGACAATAATGGTTTGGCCGTTTGGTGTCCTTGTCTTTGTGGTCAATCCCTCTCCTGGCTCAGGCTTCGCCGCGCTACAAAGCTTTGAGCGGCGCGCGCAGAACCTCCATCCCCTCTTTCTGGCGCGAGACGATGATGCACAAGTACCCATCATGCAGCGCCGTATGCGGGTAGCCGTACTCGCCGCCTTTGGCGCGGCCCGGGCGGCTCATCACCCACGGCTCGTCGGCGAGGATATAGTGCGTGTCGAAGGTGTCGCCGTCCTCGGACAGGCACACCGCCAGCGGGCAGCGGCTGCCGGGATACGGGGTGCAGAGGCAGTAGAACCGACCGTCCGGCAGGCGACCGAAGTGGAACTTGTGGTCGTAGTTGGTGAAGTCCGTCTCGACCGGCGTCGACCAGGTGGCGCCGTCATCGGCGCTGGTGGTAAGCCACAGCACCTCGCGCTCCTTCTTCCCAGTGGCCCGCAGCAGCATCCGCAGCGTGTCGTCGTCCATCTGGTAGAACGACCCCTCGCACACCGCCACCGGCCAGCCCTGCTCTTCCTGAACGCGCCAGAAAGTCTCCGGGTTGTCCTCCCCCGACATCGTAGGCGGGTAGATGCCGGTGTTCGTCCAGCCGGTAAGACCCGAAGGGTCGTCCGTATACGGGAAGGCGATGTTGCCGGCGATGATGAACCGGCCACTGCTGGTAGGCTGCGGCGGATGATTGGGGTTCACCGGCACGCCCATGTCGAGCAGGGGGCTCCAGTTGTCGCCGTCGGTCGTCGTGATGGCGCGCAGGTGGGTGTCGGTCTTATCGAACTCGTACTGCCCGGCATAGGCGACCAATGTGCCCTCGTGCTGGTGGAATCCCGCTGCGGTGAGGACCAACTCGCCCCTGTGGCCGGGGAGCGAATCGATGAGCGGCTGGGGTTCGGTCCAGTGGGCGAAGTCCTCGGACTTGGCGATCAGCACGCGCTGGCCGTACCAGTCCTCATGCTCGTGCCCGTTCGACCAGATCGCATAGTAGCGCCCGCCGAAGTGCGTGATGCTCGCGTGGTGCGAGTATGTCCAGTCCCCGGCGGGCCGGTAGATGACCGTCCGTTCGACAGGCACGCGGGCAGGCGTCGTATTGGGGGCGAGTGGATTGCTGATGGTGGGCATTGATGGGCCTCCAGGGATCGGACGTACCTGCTTCGAAAATCCCCTCAGGCTGCGGCTGGCAGTTCGCTGCTTCGAAAATCGCCGTTTGCCTCTCCCCTCCCGATACGGGAGGGGTGCCCCGCCGCAGGCGGGGCGGGGTAGGGCCGTCCGGGAGGGCGTCCTCGCCAGGGTCCCATTCTCATCGTTTCGGAGTGCCGGAACCCGGCATGATGGCTGCTGCTGTATTCCCTGCTCAGAACAAAAGGACCTCGCCGGAGTCGACGAGGTCCTTGTATGCGCAATGGCGTAGCTGTATGAAGGCCTACTCCGGCGCAGTCAGGATTGAGGGAGGGATTGACCACGAAGTCACAAGGACACTAAACGGCTCTCGACGGTTGCTTTGCCGTTTCGTGCTTTGGCGTCTTAGTGGTCAGAATCGTCCGTTCCGTCTCTTGCCCTAGCCGGCCGCCCCGCCCCTCAGCTCCAGTGCCCGTTTGGTCATGATCGGCAGGACCTCTTGCAGGTCCGCCACGATGCCGATGTCCGCAACCTCGAAGATCGGGGCGTTGGGGTCCTTGTTGATCGCCACGATGGTCTTCGAGGAGCCCATCCCCGCGAGGTGCTGCACTGCGCCGGAGATGCCGCAAGCCACGTAAAGCTGCGGGCAGACCGTCTTGCCCGTCTGGCCGACCTGGTGGGCATAGGGGATCCACCCGGCATCCACGGCGGCGCGGCTGGAACCGACCGCTCCGCCGATGGCCTTGGCGAACTCGCGGACGAGCTTGAAGTTCTCAGGCGCGCCGAGGCCGCGGCCGCCCGACACGATGATGTCGGCCTCGACGATGTTCACCGTCTCCTCGACATCGGCGATGAAGTCGAGAATATGCGCGCTGGTGTGGAGGAACGACTCCTTCACCGGCAGGTTGATGATCTCGGCGGTCTTGCCGTCGGTGCGCGGCTGGGCGGACTGCATGACCTTGTGCCGCACCGTGGACATCTGCGGGCGGGTGTACGGGCACAGGATCGTGGCCATGATGTTGCCGCCGAAGGCCGGGCGGGTCTGGTACAGGAGGCCGTCGTCGCCGATATCGAGGCCCGTGCAGTCGGCGGTGAGGCCGGTGTAAAGTTGCACGGCGACGCGGGACATGAACGAGCGGCCCGTGGTGGTCGCGCCGGCGAGCATGATCTCGGGTTTGTGGATCTTGATGAGGTCTTGCAGCGCGCGGGCATACGGCTCGCCGAGATACTTCTCCAGCTTGGGCGAGTCGTAGACGTAAACCTTGTCCACCGGGTAGGTGGCGAGGAACTCAGCGAGGTTGCCGAGCTGGTGGCCGAGGACCACCACGGCGAGTTCGCAGCCGCGCTTGTCGGCGAGCTTGCGGCCCTCACCGATGAGTTCCAGCACTACCGGGGCAATCTTGCCATCGCGCTGCTCGCCGAAGACCCAGACGCCCTTGTACTGGGAGAGGTCCTCCTTCGGCTGCTTCTCGATGTCGATGACGATGGCGTTCCACTTGCAGGCGCTCACGCACGCGCCGCAGTACGTGCAGCTATCGAGTTCGATTGTGGCGAGTTTGCCTTCAACGCTGATGCCGCCCTGAGGACAGACCTTGGTGCACAACTTGCAGCCACTACACTTGTCTTCGATGACGCGAATTGACATGAGCAATCCTTGGAATGTGGAAGTCAGAGTACGGAAGGTGATTGCAGGAGCACTCTCCAGAGTGCGACCAGACCACACACTATGTTAAATAACGCCTATGGCAGCGCATTAACGGCATCGCGGTCTGGAGACCCTCCTACAGACGACGCAGCGACTGCCGCAATTGTCTCAGATGATCTGCATCTCGCGAAGCCTGTCGATCAGCTTCGTGGCGAGTTCGGGGCCGTCGCCTTCCCACTTCTCGCCGCCGCCACGGCGGTCCGGGGAGAAGATCTTCACCACCTGCGTCGGCGAGCCGAGCAGGCCCAGCTTCTCTACCGGGGCTTCGAGGTCCGCCGCCGTCCACACCGGGATCTGCGCCTTCTTCGCCGCCATTTTGCCTCTCAGCGACGGCGTGCGCGGCTCATTGATCTCCTTGACGACGGTGAACAACGCGGGGACATCCACCTGCACGACCTCATGCCCCTCCTCGACCAGCCGCTGGACCGTGGCCTTGCGCTTGTCGAGGGACTCGATCTTGCTGACGTAGGTGACTTGCGGGATACCCAGATGCACGGCGATGCCGGGGCCGACTTGGCCGGTGTCACCGTCGATAGCCTGCATGCCGCAGATGATGAGATCGTACTCGAGCTTTTTCAGCGCGCAAGCCAGTGTGTACGCCGTGGCCCAGGTGTCGGAACCGGCAAACGCGCGGTCGGAGAGCAAAATGCCCTCGTCGGCGCCAAGTTCGATGGCCTCGCGCAGAGCGTTCTGAGCCTGCGGCGGGCCCATCGTGATGACCGTGACCTTGCCCTCGCCCGCGCGCTCCCTGATCCGAACGGCCTCCTCGAGCGCGTACACGTCAAAGGGGTTGATCTGTGACTCCACCCCGTCGCGGACGAGGGTATTGGTCTCGGGGTTGATCTTGACGTTAGTGGTGCCTGGAACTTGCTTGATGCAGACGGCTACGTTCATGCAGAAACTCCGTTTCTTAAACGCTTAACTCTGAACGCTGAACGCAGAAACCGGAAACGGCGAAGGACGGCGAAAAACGGCAAAGAACGGCATGGCAAAGGTACGGCACGACAACGGCACGGCAGAGACACAAGAAAGGAACGGCGACGGCATGGCAAGAAGCGGTAAGAAACGACAGGGAACGACGATGAACGGCACGCATCGGCAACAGACGACGAAGGACTTACGGAGCCTGGGTTCGGCTTACTTGAGGCCGCGGGCTGTTCGGCAAGACGTGATGAAAATGGCCGTCAGCTCGCTGGCCTCCTGGAGCAGCGGCGCTACCTGTACTTCGCCGACAATCCCTGACTCCGTCAATAGTTCCAGCCAGTACGCCGTCTCGGACAACTCCTGCAATGCCCCGCCGAGTTTGCTGACGAACTCAGCATCCGACCTCGCGCGCTTAGCCTCGTGATAATGAGCCCCGACCGAAGTGCCGCTTCGGAGCACCTGCTTCCCCAGCACCTGCGCTTCGGTCGTCTTGGGCAACCCACAATAGAGCCGAATGATGCCCAAGGCGAATGCCTTGGTACGAACCTTCAGGTCGTATTGCGGCTCATCCTGCACGCCCGGTCCCCCCTTGCCGTCACTGGCCGTTTTAAGCCGTCGTTCGCCGTTCTTTGCCGTTCTTTGCCGTTCTTTGCCGTTCTTTGCCGTCTTTTGCCGTTCTTGCCGTTCGATTCAGCGTTCAGCGTTCAGCGTTCAGCGTTTACTACTTCCCTCTCCCCTGAGCAGCTCCGATCACGGCCAGCCCGATCTCGTCGCGTTGGATCTGGTTGGTGCCCTCGTAGATCTGCGTGATCTTCGCGTCGCGCATGTACTTCTCGATCGGGTAGTCGCGCATGTAGCCGTAGCCGCCGAAGACCTGCACGCAGTTGGTGGTGACTTCCATCGCCATGTCCGAGGCGAAACACTTCGCCATCGCCGAGTACATCGTCGGGCGCTTCTCGGTGGCGTCGGTATAGCGAGCGGTGGCATAAATCAGCGCGCGAGCGGCCTCGATCTTCATCGCCATGTCCGCGAGATACCACCGCATCCCCTGGAAGGAGGAGATGGTCTGGCCGAACTGCTTGCGCTGGGTGATGTAGTCGCAGGCGAGGTCGAAAGCGCCCTGGGCGATGCCGAGGGCCTGCGAGCCGACGCCGGGGCGGGACATGTCGAAGGTCTTCATCGCGGTGATGAAGCCGGTGCCCTCGCGCCCGAGGAGGTTCTCCGCCGGGACGCGGCAGTCCTGGAAGACCAACTCGCGGGTCGCCGAGCCGCGGATGCCCATCTTGTCTTCCTTCTTGCCGAAGGTGAAGCCGGGGGTGTCCTTCTCGACGACGATACAGGAGGCTCCGCGGGCGCCCTTGCTCGGATTCGTCAGGGCGAAGACGGTGTAGATCTCAGCCTCGCCGCCATTGGAGATCCACTGCTTGGTGCCGTTGAGGATGTACGAGTCGCCGTCCCGGACCGCGCGGGTCTGGATTCCGGCGGCATCGGAGCCGGCGTTGGATTCGGTGAGGCCGAAAGCCGCGAGCTTCTTGCCGGCGGCGATATCGGGCAGCCATCTCTTCTTCTGCTCGTCGCTGGCGGCGATGAGGATTGGCATGGTGCCCAGGCCCGTGGCCGCGAAGCAAAGCGAGATGCCGCCGCACGCGCGGGAAAGCTCCTCGGTCACGATGCACATGTTCAGGACGGGAGTGCCGAAGTCCATCCCGCCGTACTCTTCGGGGATCATGACGCCGAACAGGTCGGCGGCGGCGATCTTCTCGACGATCGGCCAGGGGAACTCGCTGGTCTCATCGTAGTGCGCGGCCACGGGCCTGATCTCTTGCTCGGCCAACTCGCGCGCGACGTCGCGCATCATCTCCTGCTCTTCAGTGAGGCCATAGTCCATCATGCTGGGGTGTTCTCCTCGGTCGGATGAATGGGTCGGCACATGCCAGATGTGATTGGAACGCTAGGGCAGAAAAACGACATCGCCCCGTAAGAACGGGCTCATATCACCCGCCGGGACGAAGAACTCGGTTACGTGATATCCATAGACGACGTTGTGGTAGGTTGAATCATAGCAAAACGCGCAGGCGGGCGTCAAGACGGGCAGCTCTTCCGGGTGTGACCGCGCAAAGTGGTGGGTGTTTTTTGGGAGCAAGGAGGTTCTGTCACCTTCCGTCTAGCCCGGATTATTCATCGCGGGTTGGCAAGTTGTGCGTGAGCCCCTGGGGC
>CAYWBK010000115.1:0-14934 GCA_964455745.1 uncultured Armatimonadia bacterium | reverse complement strand
CCCTTCGGGGGCTTGACGGCAACGGCCTGAGACCAATTCGCCGCCCCCAGGTGCGGAAATGTGTGCAAAACATAGCCGCTTGCGGGGAGAGCCGGGGTGGAGTGGGATGTCGTTCGCCCGCCGGAACGGCCCCACCCCATCCCGCCTGCGGCGGGACACCCCTCCCGTACCGGGAGGGGAACGATTAGCGGCCAGAGGCCGGCGGGCGCAATGCCCTCACTTCGCAGCGGTCGCGGCACGCCGCAACCTACCCACACGCATCGAGGAAAAGCCCCTCAGAGGAGGCACCTCTGGCCGGAGGGGCGTTGAATGGATGGCAGGCGTGCCGGCCGATCCGACCTGCCACTTGCCCGCGGCAGTCACGCGTGGTAGTGTGAGGCCATCAACTCACTCGGTGTGAAGCATTGCCTGAAGAGAACCCCCCAATCGATGTGCCGGAGGCGCAGGACGGCGCACGTCCGCAGCTTCCTGTCTTCTTCGACCCCAGACAGCGGCGTCGGAGGTTGTTTGTGCGCGTGGCCGTCGCCGGGATGTTCGTCGTTTCTGTGCTGGGCGTGCTGGCCAGCGCAGGTCTGCTGCTCGCCCCAATCCTCCCGCCTTTGACCGCGGCAGGGCGCAAAGTCGGTATCCCCAGCGGCGGGATGGCGCCCGCGGCCCCCAGTCGCGCCGAGTACCAGCGCGCTTTCCTGTACGAGCGCGCCCGGCGCAGGCTGATCGCGAACATCAACCGGGAGAAACAGGCCGGGAAGAGTACCACCGTCCAACCTCAGCCCCCGAGCGGTTCAGTTGTCGCCGCTTTCTACGTCAACTGGGACGACACCAGCAAGACCTCGCTGAAGCGTAACATCCAACACTTGACGCACGTGATCCCTGAATGGCTCAAGCTCAAACCCGATGGGTACGAGTTCGACACCGAGTTGGACGACGATGTGACTGAGACGGCGACGCGCAACGGGGTCGCGGTGGTTCCACTCATCAGCAACTACCACGATGACTGGCAGCCCGAGTCGCTCCACCAGCTCTTGCGGGATAGACGCAAGCAGGACAGGCTGATCGCGAGCCTGAGGAGCTTCTTGCTCAGCCACAGATTCGCCGGGATCAACCTCGACCTCGAGCAACTGGATGTGCGCGACCGCAGGCACTACGTGGACTTCGTGCGTCGGCTGGGGATAGCCCTGCATCAGCGCAGGCTTCTGCTCACGATCGACCTGCCCGTCGGAGACCCGGCCTACGATGCGCCGTCACTCGCCCGGTACGCCGACTGGCTCATGCCGATGCTGTACGACGAGCACGACCAGTCGGGCACAGCGGGTCCGATCGCTTCAAACCCGTGGCTCGAGCAGCAGTTGGCGACCCTGTGCCAGAGCGTGCCAGCTTCCAAGATCGTTGCTGCGTTGGGAGCTTACGCGTATGACTGGAAGGCCGGTGGCGTCGGGGCGGAGCCGCAGACTTTCGCAGAGGCGACCCGGTCCGCGCAAGATGCGGGCACGCAGATACTGCTTGACGGGGATAGCGGGAACGCTCATTTCGCGTATTGGGACGATGCCAGAACCGTACATCAGGTGTGGCTGCTGGACGCGTGCACCGCTTACAACCACTTGCGGTTAGCCGAGCAGCACGGCGTGCTCGGGGTCGCGGTGTGGCGTATCGGCTCCGAGGACCCCAGCGTCTGGAGCTTCCTCGACCCCAAGACTCTGTACGCCCCCTTCGACGTTCAGACACTCAAAGAATGCCGGTACGGGTACGAGGTCGATTTCGACGGGCAAGGCGAGGTCTTACAGATCGTATCGGGACCTTCGGAAGGTCAAAGGGAGATCCGTTCGGATCCGAAGACCGGCCTGATCGTTGCGGAGAAGTACACAGCATACCCCAGCCCGTGGGTGGTACATCGGTTCGGCGGGCACAGGAAAGAAGTCGCCATCACTTTCGATGATGGCCCCGATGAGCGCTGGACCCCGGGCATCCTGGACATCCTGAAGCGGGAGAATGTGCCTGCCACTTTCTTCCTGATCGGGACCAACGCGGAAAATGCGCCCGATCTGGTCCGCCGCATCTACGCCGAGGGCCACGAGATCGGCAACCATACTTTCACGCACCCAAACATCGCCGAAGTCTCGCGGCGCCGCGTCAAGCTGGAGCTCAACGCGACTCAGCGGGTTATCGAGGCCGCCGTCGGGCGCTCGACGCTGCTTTTCCGCCCCCCCTACAATGCCGATGCTGAGCCGACAAGCCCCGAGGAGCTGCTGCCGATCGTGCGCGCACAGCAGCTAGGGTACGTCACCGTCGGCGAATCCATCGACCCTCAGGACTGGGCCCGCCCTGGAGTCGAGGAGATCGAAAAGACCGTGATGCAGGGCGCGAACGCCGCGAGCGTCATCCTCCTGCACGACGGCGGCGGGGATCGCAGCGACACTTTAGAGGCCCTTCCTATCATCATCGCTCGACTGCGGGCGGCCGGGTTCAGGTTTGTGTCCGTCTCCAGCCTGATCGGCAAGACCAGGGACGCCGTGATGCCTCCCGTCTCGGACCAGGAGGACCTCATCGTCGGGGCCGACCGCTACTTGTTCACCCTATCCTTTGGACTTACCCGTGCGGTCGGGTGTTTGTTTGTGGCCGCAATCGTGCTGGGTATCAGCCGCGTGGTGTTCACCGGCCTTCTCGCAGGAATCCAGGCGCGGTTCCCTCACAAGGGCCGCGCGGGATTCCGCCCGCCGGTGACGGTCGTGATCCCTGCCTACAACGAGGAGTCGACCATCGCGCGGACGGTCCAGTCGATCCTCGCGAGCCGCTATGATGACCTCGAGGTTATTGTGGTCGATGACGGTTCCACAGATGCCACGGCGCATGCCATCCACAGCCAGTTCGCCAATGAGCCGCGTGTCAGGGTCCTGCGCAAGCCCAATGGCGGGAAAGCGACCGCCATCAACGCCGGGGTAAGGGTCGCAAAGCACGATTTCATCATCTCGCTGGACGCAGATACGCTCTTCCTGCCCACGACGATCCCGACCCTGATCGCACACTTTGCCGATGAGCGGGTCGGCGCGGTCTCGGGGAACGTCAAAGTGGGCAATGCGCGGAACGTCCTCACTCGCTGGCAGAAGCTGGAGTACGTCACCTCTCAGAACTTCGACCGCAGGGCCTACGATCTGCTCAACTGCGTGCCCGTGGTGCCGGGGGCGGTGGGGGCGTGGCGCAGGAAAGCTATCGAGGAGGCCGGGCTGTACTCGCCTCAGACGTTGGCCGAAGACACCGACATGACATTCTCGGTGCGCAGACTGGGGTATCGGATCGTCACCGATAACGCCGCCCTCGCGTACACTGAAGCCCCCGAGACCTTGCGCACACTGGGCCAACAGCGGTTCCGCTGGAGCTTCGGCACGCTGCAATGCCTGTGGAAGCACCGCGGGGCGCTGTTCAATCCCCGTTACGGTGCGTTCGGCTGGGTTGCGCTTCCGAGCCTGTGGCTGTATTCGGTGATTTTCCAGGCGGTCTCGCCGATGGCGGATTTCTCGCTGGTATGGGCGATGTTCCATTACAACTTCACGACCGTCGCCTTCTACTATGCGCTATTCTTCGTAGCTGAACTGATCTCGGCGGCTTTCGCCTTCGGCCTTGATGGCGAGAATCCGCGCATCCTGCCCTGGCTGTTCCTGCAGAGATTCTTGTACCGGCAGCTCATGTACTACGTCATCATCAAGTCGCTGGCCCGTGCGTTGTCGGGCACGGCGACAGGCTGGGGGAAGTTCGCGCGGAGCGGCACGGCCGCAGCGCCGGAGCCTCCGGCGGCCGTCCCGTAGTCAGAGGCTGTGGGGGAGGGCCGTGGCACGAGTGTCGGACGGAGAACGTGTGATGTCCCCGACTCGGTCAGGATATGACAGAATTGCCAGGCGGTCTGCGTGCATCTTGGCTGTGGCTATCTGCGCGCTGCTGAGCGTGGCACACGGCTATGCGGACGGTCGCGGCGGAGATCGCCCGCTTGTGGGGGCCATTCGCTGGGATGCTTGGACGGACTGGGGGCTGTACTCGGGCGCTCTTGCGCCCAGGCAGTGGCATTACCGGTTGCCCTTCTATGCCAAGATTGTCTCCGACAGCCAGGTGCAGGTGCGGGGCGATAATGCCGAGGTCATGGATCGCGAAATCGGCTATGCAAAAGGGGCGGGGATCGACTACTGGGCGTAGTGTTGGTACGATCCGACAACCGAGGACGCCACCAAGCACCACATGAACCGCTGCCTGGACATCTACGGGGCTTCGAAGCACCGGATGGACGTCAACGATTGCCTGATCGGCCCCGGATACTGAGCGACGCGACACTGGCCGGAGACGGTTGCGCTGTTCGTGGAGATGTTTCGAGAGCCGAATTATCAGAAGGTCCTCGGCAATCGACCCCTGTTCTACTACTTCTCGGCACAAGACGCCGCGCCGCACTTCGGTTCGGCAGCGGAAGCGCGCCGGGCGCTCGATCTGTTGCGTACCCGGTGCGTCGAGGCCGGCCTCGGACCACCGTATGTGGTGGCGCTGTCGTTCTGGCCGGAGAAGGGCGCACAGGCCATCGACCAGGTGGGGTTCGATGCTATGGGCGCTTACTGCAACCCGGGCGATGCGAAGGGAAGAGAGCTTCCGTACACGGACCTGATGGGCTTGAACCGCTGGTTTTGGAATGAGTGTAAGAAGACCGGCAAGCCCTTTGTCGCAACGATCAACTCCGGGTGGGACTTTCGCCCGATGATGACGCCGGAGTTCCCCGACAGGCCCGCCAACGGCGACTGGTACCAGGCCGCAACGCCGGCACAGCTTGCCGAACACCTCAGGGCCGCGATTCGCTGGACGCGAGAGAATCCGTCGATCTGCCAGGCCGATACGGTCCTCGTCTACGCATGGGATGAGTTCGCGGAGGGCGGGTGGATCTGCCCCACACTGAGTGAAGAGGCGAAGCGGCTTGAGGCAATAGGGGGCGTCACCGGAGTAGCAAAGAGGTGACGGCGCAGGAATTGTAGCTTCGACTGCCGAACGCGTCGGCTCAGACACCAGATGCAGGAGGCGAGCGCGTGGATAAGCTGCGCCGAAGCTGTTTGATGAGCGGGGTAAGCATGGCGCTGGCATTGGCGACCGCCGGTGCGGCGTCTGCCTCGCCGGCTCTGGACCTCCGGCGGTCCGATGAGACGTGGATGCTGACGAATCTGCTCACCGGCGACCGCGTCGCCCTTCAGGCAACAGCGCCCGCCTTCGACTTCGGCGACTTCCAGATAGGCGGCCCGGGCGCCGGACGCGGGCAATGGGAGCACATCGACTATGGGGGGACGAGGTGGCGCGGCAGATGGTCGCTCGGAGGGGCTCGCCCCGCCGACGTTCTTGTCATGCTGACTATCAACGCGGGGACCACTGTACTGCGCAAGCAGGCTACGATTACGCTGCATGGCGGAGAGCCAGCGCTCCTGCGGTCGGTTGTGCTCGACCAGATCGACGCACCCGCGCAGGCACTCTCGCATCATGGCGACTGGCAGAGCCAACCTGTCCTCGGCAAATCGTTCTTCTTCGGCATTGAGTTCCCCGTCGCCACCACGCGGGTTGAGGGGCAGCGGGCGATCCTCAGCCATGCCCCCGGGCGGTGGGTCAAGCCGGAAGAGCCCTTCACCAGCCGCCTTGCCGTCTACGGGGTCGCTTCCGCCGGGCAGGCGCGGGCGGCCTTCGAGGCCTACATCGCGGCCATGCGGCCGACCCCGCGCGGAGTGCACTTCAACTACAATAGCTGGTGGACTTCCCCCGTCCCATACACCGAAGCGGACATTCTCCGGCTCGTCAAGACGTTCGGCGATCACCTCCAGAAGCCCTACGGGGTCTCACCCGATTCCTTCTGCATCGACATGGGCTGGGCGAAGAACACCACCCTCTGGCAGATCGACCCGACCCTGTTCCCGAACGGGTTCACGCGGTTGGACAGGGCGTGTGAGGGCATCCGCTCCAATCTCGGCCTGTGGATCTCGCCGAGCGGCTGTTATCCCCAGGCGCTGGACCTCGCCTGGGCGAAGGGGGCGGGCTATGAGGCGGACAGCAAGGCGTGCCTCGGCGGGCCGAAGTACCAGGCCGCGTTCAAACGGTCGCTGCTCGACATCATCACTCGGTACAAGCTGCGGCACGTGAAGTTCGACGGGTATGTGCCCACCTGTGACGCGAAGGACCACGGCCACGAGCCAGGCCCGTTGTCTGCTGAACCGATCGCCGACGGGATCATCGACATCTTCAAGGCGGTCCACGAGGCCGCGCCGGAACTCTGGATCGAACCTACGTGCTTCGGCTACGAGCCCAGTCCCTGGTGGCTGATGTACTGCCACAGTCTCATCGGAACCTTCGGGGACGATGCGCCGAATGGACGAGTGCCCTGCCCGACGTACCGCGAGAGCTACACCACCGGGCGAGATTACTACAACCTCAAGGGCGCCAGAGACATACTGCTCCCCATCGCCGCACAAGAGGTCCTCGGGGTCGTCCACCAGACCGCCGAGCCTCTCCAAAACGACGCGGTGGTGACCGTGCTGCGCGGGCACCAGTTTCTCCCGCTATACATCAACCCGGCGTATATGACGCCGCGGCGGTGGGAATTCGTGGCGGCGCTGATGAAATGGGCGCGGAATAACCAGGACATCCTCGCGAACACGCGGCCGATCCTGCCCGAGAGCTGGCGGCGCGCCGGCGGCGGCCCGCCGATCTGGCAGGAGACCCAGGCCCCGCGAGAGCCGTACGGGTATGCTCACTGGAAGGGCAACCGGGGGCTTGTGTGTCTGCGCAATCCGTGGATCGACCCGGCTACCGTCTCGATTGTGCCCTCGACGGACGTTGGTCTGCCCGCCGATTCAGTCGCCCTACGCGCGACGACGATCTACCCCGAGCGCCGTGTCATCGCAGCGCATGTAGATGCCACCGAGCCGTTGCGAGTGCATCTTGATCCATACGAGACGGCGGTCATCGAGATTGGGCCTGATGTCAACACGCCTGATACGCCCAGGCCCGTCGGCGTAGCTCGACCGCGACTGAACCTGTCGGTACAGACAACTCGGTACGAGGCGACCGGTGATGGCCCCGCCATCGGCGCCGACTTCACCCGGCTATGGCCCGGTGGGGGAGAGCACCTGCGGGTGAAGCTGAGCGGGGACATCAAGCTCCCTGTAGTCACCGGGGATGTGCAGGCTGAGCTACTGCTGCTCATCGAGGGCCCCGGTCCGGTCTTGACCCCGATGTATGAGATCACGCTTGGCGGCGAACCGGCGGCGGCCGAGTTCATCAACTCGGAGGCGGGCTGGAAGGCCACGGGCTCGCCACCGCCCGAACATTGGGGCTGGCTGCGTGTACCTCTGCCGAAGTGTAACAGCATTTCGTCCAGGCTGCACCTCGAAGCGACGATTACTCTTGGAGACGCCGGGGAACGTCTCTCGGGCTGGGTTGTCGGTCGCGAAGCGACGCCGTGGCAGCCGTCGGAGCGTGTCGATGGCACGCTGCTGCCCGGACCGGAAGAGCGGTACAGGTACGCGATCCGCGCCATCAGGGCAGCCGGGCTTGCCGGTGACTTGCCCGTCGTTCGCGAGCCTGCGCCGATGGTGCGGATCAAGGGCGTCTACCTCGACACGCTCGAGCCGGTCTCGGTCACACAGGGGTGGGGCAAACTGCAGCGCAACCAGAGCGTGTGGGAGAAGCCGATCACCGTGGCCGGAAAGCGCTACCTGCGCGGCCTCGGCACGCACGCTACCGCGCGGATCGTGTATGACCTCGGCGGTAAGTACCGGCGTTTCCAGACCTGGGCGGGCGCGGACCAGGCGACGTACCCGACCATCACGATGGAAGTGAGGGTCGATGGGCGCTCGGTCTGGCGCTCGGGTTTGTTGACCAGGGACAGCCCTGCCGGCCGCGTGGATGTCGATGTTCGCGGGGCGCAGCGACTGGAGTTGCTCGTGGGCGACGGGGGCAACGGCATCGGCGGCGATCATGCGGACTGGGCCGACGCCATGCTGCTTTACTGACGTCCCGTGGGAAGGGTGCCATGTTCGTCCGGAAAGCGGCATTGGGCGTCATCGCCGACTTGCTCATCTACGGCGGTCTGCTGTTCTTGCCGGCGGCCACGATACATTGGTGGCGGGCGTGGGTGTTCCTCGGCGTCGTCCTGGTTGGCGCGGTGGCGACGATGGCCTGGGCCCTTCGTGGAGATGAGGAGCTACTACAGGAACGCTGGGGGGCTCCCATCCAGCGAGGGCAGCCACTCGCGGACAAGATCCTCACGATCTTGCTGCTCGTCACCTACTGCGGCCTGATCGTTTTCACTCCGCTGGACGTATTCCGGTTCCACCTGCTGGGCAAGCCGGCGGCGATAGCCTCATCCCTGGGGTTACTGCTGTTCGTGGCAGGCTGGTGCATCTTCAGCCTGTGCCTGAAGGAGAACACCTTCGCCGCTCCGGTGGTGAAGCACCAGGAGGAGCGGCGCCAGAAGGTCATCGACACGGGGCCCTATGCCGTGGTGCGCCACCCGATGTACGCGGCGGGAATACTGCTCATGGTCGGCATGCCCCTCTGGCTGGAGTCGTGGGCCGCGACACTGGCGGCGGTCGCGCCGTCGGCGGTCCTGGTCATGAGGATTTTCGTCGAAGAGCGGCTCCTGAAGCGGGAACTGGACGGCTATGAGGCCTACACGCGGAAGGTGCGGCACAGGCTCATCCCGTTCGTTTGGTAGTTTCATCGGTAGCGTCGGCGGAGGAATCCGGTGTCGGCCACGGTGAATATGCCGGTGGTGCATCGTCCGATCTCCCTGCGATGCGCCGCCGCCTACAGTAGCGCCAACCCAACTTCCGGGCCTGCCCGGAAAACAGCCGCCTTGCGGCCATAGATAGGAGCCTGCTCAACATGTCAGTCAAAGTGGGAATTGTCGGATTTGCACATGGGCACGTGAACGCTTACTGCACCCAGTGGCGCGACCGGCCCGAACTGGGCGTCTCGGTCGTCGCGGGCTGGGACCACAATGCCGAGCGCCTGCAGCAGAACGCGGATGCGTTCGGGTTCAAGCCATTCGCCGAGGTCTCGGAGCTGCTGGCCGAGGTCGATGCCGTGGTCATCTCCTCGGAAACAGACATGCACGCGGACCTGGTCGAGCAGGTTGCCGCAGCCGGCAAGACCATCATCGTGCAAAAACCAATCGGCTTGACGATAGCCGACGCCGACCGGATCGTCGCCGCCGTGGAGAAGACCGGCGTCCGGTTCACCCTGGCCTGGCAGATGCGCACCGATCCGCAGAACATCCAGATGAAAGAACTGATGCAGAATGGCACGCTGGGCAAGATCCTGATGGTGCGCCGGCGGCATACGCTCGGCACCCATCTATGGCCTGGATTCGAGGATTCATGGCACAATAGCCCGCAGCACAACCGCGACATCTGGGCGGACGACTCCTCGCACCCGATTGACATGATCCAGTGGCTCGTCGGCGTGCCGGAGACCGTGACTGCTGAAGTGGAGACGATTCTTAATCCTCGCGTGCCGAACGACAACGGGATCGCCATCTTCCGCTATCCGGGCGGGCCGCTGGTGGAGGTCGTGTGCTCGTTCACCTGCGCTGCCGGCGAGAATACCACCGAGATTGTGGGGGACAAAGGCGTCGTGGTGCAAAACTACGGGGACGGGCCGAGCGCCGGCGTTCCGCGACCTGAGGGCGCGTGCGGGCTGAAGTGGTTCACCACCGAGAAGCAGGACTGGACCTGCAGCGAGATCGCCTCTCCGCCGAACCACGGCTTCCGCATCGCGGGATTGTCCGAGCCGCTGGCGGAGTTCCTGCACGGGAAGCGCCCGCCGATCTGCACCGCGGAGGAGGGACGCACCTCGCTTCGGATGGTGCTGGCGACGTATGTCTCCTCACGGGAAGGCCGCCGGGTCAAGCTGGACGACCCGAGCATTGCCGAAGTGTAGATGACAGAGTGCACAGGTCGCCAGGCGGCCCCTCGCGGGGCTGCCTGGCGACCCTCATTAGCGGGCTGTACATTGACGGCCTATACGTCCTGGGGGATTGCATCCCCCAGCCCCCCGCGTTCCCAAAGGCCTTTGACGTGCGAGATCGTGGGGGTTTGGGGGATACAATCCCCCAAGGTGTTAAGGCCGTTGAGCGATCTTGCCGTTTTGTCATTCTGTCAAAGGGTTACGGTCAATAGGGCAATAGACTACTCCTCCACCGTCACGTCTCGCCCCTTGAACCGAAGGTGCATTCCGCCCGCAGCCTTCGGCACCAGTGACAGGTACTCCCCAAGGTCCTTCGGCTCGAACCCGCCGACTACGATCCACGCCCCCCTGCCCTCCGCGACCCGCGCCGGAAGTGTTGTCGCGCGCTGCTGGATGTCCGCCGGGCAGAGCCTCTGTGGCGCAAAGCAGACGGCCCCCGCGTTCACCTTCTGCCTGACGGCTTGCATCGTCGCGTCAGACACTGTGATGCCGCACAGGAAGATGGTGCGCACCGTCTGGAGAAGCTCTGCGCCGACGAGGTGGTCGTATACTGCAACCGGCGGCGACGGGTAGCTGAACCGCAGCGTGTCGCGCGGATAGACCTCGCTGTTCGCGTTGACCGCGCGCGGGTCGGTCGCGCCGCCTGTCAACAGGCGCCAAACCCGCAGCCACTCGCCCGTTTCCGGCGTCGGAGGCAGGTTCTCGGCCCCGTACAGCGTCTTCCAGTAGTAGCAGTCCGCCTGGCCCCAGTCGCTGTCGGGGAAGCGGATGATGGCGATCTCCGGCTCGTAGTCGCGATACGTGTAGTCGCGCGGATGGGCGGGGACGTACCGGGTGATGAAGTCGCGCAACGCCTCGCCATAGGGCGTCAGCTCGTAGGTAACTCCACGCAGCCGACAGAGGGCTACCGTCGCCTCGGTATAGACGTTGTCGACGCCCGCGGCATGGGTCATGCGCAATGCCGCGGCATATTCCTGCACCGAGTGCCCGGGGAAGTGGTCGAGGTACCACAGGTCAGGGCTGAACCAAAGCTCCGCCCCGTACTCCTTGGCCGCTCCAAGCGCCATCGCCAGCACCACCGGGTGAATGTCCTCCTTGAGAAGCTTGGGGCATAGCGTCACCCCGGCGCGGGCCAGCGGATGCCAAAGGGCGGGGAAGACGCTCTCGACGAGCATCCGGGAGCCGTGGGCCTGGTTGTACTCGCGAACGCCGTGGGCCGCGTCCTCGAACGCCGCGTAGGCCTGTGGCAGCGTCATCCCGGTCGTCTCGACGATGTAGGGTTTCCGGTGCTCATGGTCGGGCAGGTTCGCGTAGAAGTTGCGCGAGAGTTGCATGTGCTCGCCCTCGTCATACACTACCCCCTCGAACAGCCCGGTCCGGGCCGCCGCATCGAGGGCCGCCGGCTCGATGTCCCAGCGGTGGCAGCCGTTGGGCGCGGAGAAACGGTCGCGGCCGGCCGGGTCGGGCGAGGCGGCGATCCAGTTGGACGCCTCGTTGTTGAGCGAGAACCGCAGCTTCGTTGCGCGACAGAAGGCGAGCAGCTCCGCGTATTCGCCGTTGTCGAGCTGCTGCGGGTCGAGATGGAAGTCAATGAAATTCACGCCCTGATCGCGGATTCCCATCAGCATGGCCGGATTGTCGCCCCAGTTCAGGTCAATCCCGTGGAGGGTGCTGCCTCGCCCTATCGGCGTCAGGGTGTCGAAGATACTGCTGACGCGCTTCTCCCCCGGAGCCAGGACCGCCAACGCCGCGTGCCGCTCGGGACCGGGCACTCCGGCGAGAGTGGTGGTGAAACGGTACAGACCGCGCGGCAGCCGCGGCGTTTGGAAGCGGGCGCGCCCGGCACGGTCCGTCCACTCGACGGGCAGGTCGGCGCGGAAGACCTCCGTGCCCGACCAATTCTCTGCCCTGACGCTGACATGTGCCCCCGGCATCGCATGCAAGGCCCACACGCTGATCTCGGCGGGAAGGCCCTGGCCCACGACGCACCGGTCGGCCCCGCCAAAGTCGAGCATCACCCCGGCGGCCCTCGGCGTAGTGATGGCTTCTTGCGGCCCGGAGACCGAGACGCGCGTCCAGGAAACGATGTCCATCGGCGAAGAAACCACTCGCACCGGCGTCCCCTCTGCGCGCCAGCCGGGGCCAGTCACCAGGCGGCCGATCTCCTTCCCGTCGCGCCACGCCCGCAGGTCCACCGCGATCTTGGGGTCGGCGGCGGGCCGAAAGTCATACCGGAGTTTGAGCGACCCGCCAGGTCCGCCTTCGAGCGTACTGCGCCGCCACTCGCCCGTTCCCACCTCCAGCCGCCAGGCAGCGGGGTCAGTGATGTCGATGTCGGTAGCACCCTGTAGCCTGATCTGCGAGAAGTCGACCTCGCCGCCGGGGTGGTCGAGGGCTTCCTTCTGATCCATGCGGATGCCGATGGCGGCGATATGGTTGAAGTCGCACTTCGGGCGGTCGCCGACTGCCGGGCGGTATTCCAGCGTCGGCTGGGTTGTCAGGTCGATCTCGTGCTGCGCCTCAGCGCCGGATGTGCCGAGGATGAAGTCCCCGTGCCCTTTCTCGGCGCAGTAGAAGCCCGACGTGTTCCCGCTCGCGTCGATGACCTCGATGTACAGCCACTCGTTCGCGCGGGCGCCTCGTGTATGGAACGTTATTCGGTCAAAGCGGCCCGGCACAGGGAGGCTGCGGCGCAGCCAGATCCAGCAATTGGGGGGGGCTGTAGTGCTCGAAGCCGCTGTCAAGGCGACCTCATTCGCTCCGGGCGTCATCAGGCGAGTGACATCATAGGTTTCCGCGTCCCACGGCGTGTCTCCGATGCTGACGTCCTTCCCGTTGACAGCCAGCCGGTACTGGTCGTACGCCGCCACGCGTAGCAGCGTCTTATCCGGCCCGGCTGGCAGGCTGAGCGTTCCTCTGAACGTTACGGGGGCGCCCGGCGGCGGGGCGGCAACTGAGCCGAGCCACTGCGGTTCCTGCGCCTGCGCGCCGGCGGAGCAGAAGGCGGTCGTCAGAATGAGTATAACCAGAAGCACCATGTGACATCGCCCCTTCGAGGCATCGATTCCGTCTGACAGCGGCTGAGGACAGTCGGCCTTTCCACGCGCCCCCGCATCCCTCCTCTGAGCCGCGACCACACGAACCGGCTTGGGAGAACGCCAAGGTGTCGATGAGTTTGACAGCGAATCACGCGGGTGCGAGGTCGATCCGGCACATCCTGGACGCGCCGCAACGGTAGTGTGACATGAGACGGCATTAGACGCCGGGAGGAACCTGCATGTCGCCCGGACAGGGCCGGTCTCCGGCAGTCAATGTTGTCCGCCTCCTTGTTGCTATAGTCTTGATCGCCAATGCCACTGGTACGATAGTGCTCGCCGCACCCGTAAAGGAGCGCAAGTCCATGCTGCTCGAGATCCCGCACGCCGCCCATTTCCGCTTCTCCGGCCCGATGGGACAGCGCATCAGTGCGAACGTCGACAACTGGCTCCTCCAGGCTCCGCTCGCAAATCCGGGCATGATCGAGATGTTTCGCGTGCGCGACCGACAGCCGGCGCCCGATCTCGTGCCGTGGGCAGGGGAGTTCATCGGCAAGTACCTGATCTCCGCGATCCAGGCGTGCCGCATGGTTGACGACCCGCGTCTGAAGCCTTTCGTGGCCGATCAGATTGCCGAGTTCATCGGCACGCAGGCCAAGGACGGGTACCTGGGGCCTTTCCGCAAGCAAGAGCGCCTCCTGGGCCACTGGGACTTGTGGGGCCACTACCACGCGATGCTCGCGCTCATCATGTGGTACGAGGACACCGGCGACCGGAAGGCCCTGGATCGCGCCGTCCGCGCGGCGGACCTGGTGTGCAACACGTTTCTGGATACCGGACACCGGGTGTGGGACACCGATTCCCATGAGATGAACATGGCCATCATCCACTCACTGGGGCGGCTGTACCGGATCACCGACAGCGAACGCTACCTGCGAATGATGCGGGAGATCGAGCAGGACTGGCAGCGCTCGCCTGCCGGCGATTACCTGCGCAGCGCGCTGCAGGGCCTGGACTTCTACCGCACCCCCAAGCCCCGCTGGGAAAGCCTGCACGACCTGCAAGGGCTTGTTGAGTTGTATCGAATCACCGGCGACGACCAGTACCGGAGGGCCTTCATCCAGCACTGGACCAGCATCCGCAATTACGACCGTCACCCGGATGGCGGGTTCACCACTGGCGAGCAAGCCATCGGCAACCCCTACTCCGAGGGAGCCATCGAGACCTGTTGCACCATCGCCTGGATGGCGCTCAGCGTCGACATGCTGCGGCTGACGGCCGACCCCGCCGTGGCCGACGAACTGGAGCTTTCAACCTGGAACGGCATGTTGGGCGCGCAGCATCCCTCGGGGCGCTGGTGGACCTACGATACGCCTATCGACGGCGTCCGCGCGGCCTCGGCGCACACCATCGTGTTCCAGGCGCGGTTCGGCACGCCGGAGTTGAACTGTTGCTCGGCGAATGCGCCCCGGGGTCTGGGGATGCTCTCCGAATGGGGGTTGCTGCTACACCCGGAGGGCCCGGTCATCAATTACTACGGCCCTTGCGAGGCAAGCTTGAAGCTCGCGGACGGAACGCCGCTCACGGTGCGGCAGGAGACGAGCTACCCCGCAGACGGGGCGGTGCGGATTGTGCTGCACCTGCCGCATGAAACCGAGATGACCGTGCGCCTGCGGATACCGGCATGGTCGCGCAACACCTCAGTGCGGGCCGCTGGCAAGCCGGTCGAGGGCGCGAAGCCCGGCAGCTACCTCGCAATCAAGCGCCGCTGGCGAGACGGGGATGTCGTTGATCTGGTGTTGGACATGTCGCTGCGTTGCTGGCCGGGCGAGTTGACGCGCCGAGGCCAGGCGGCGCTATACCGAGGCCCGCTGCTGCTATCTTCCGATCAACGGTTCAACGAACTCGACACCGCCGACGCGCCTGAGTT
>CAYWBK010000114.1:0-14965 GCA_964455745.1 uncultured Armatimonadia bacterium | reverse complement strand
ACCCGACGGGACCAACTCAAACGAAACATCAACTGTCAATGTGCGGAAAATGAGTTCGTGTCTTCGTGGTCAGCGCTCTCCGATGTTTCGGTCTCACCTCGCTAACCCCCGATTCCTCGCACTGTATCCTGAAGCAGGATGTTCCCGCGCGAGAGGCGAACCCGCCCGTGCTATTCCCCTTGGGCAAATCGCCGGACGATAAGAGAGGTGACTGCCATGCCATCGTGGGGCAGATATGAAAAACTGCGTCCTCGGCAGGTCGATGCCATCCTCGCCGAAGCTCCCGTCGCCTACATCCCCTGGGGCGCGTTGGAGTGGCACAGCTACCAGAACCCCATCGGCCTGGATACCCTGAAGGTGCATGGACTGGCGATGATAGCCGCCGAGCGCACTGGCGGGGTCGTGTTGCCGCCGGTCTACGCCGGCTATGACACGATGAAGCCCTGGGGAGGGTTCCGGCACACGCTGGAGACGCCCATCGAGGTCATCGTCGGCCTGGCGAACACGTATCTGGACCAGCTCGCCGATGAGGGCTTCAAACTGGTCGTCATCCTCATGGGCCACTATGGCGGCGAGCACGTCGCCACGCTGACGCAGGCCGCGAATAACTGGCAGCGGGTGCGCGGACGCGGCAGCGACATGAAAGTCTGGGCGCTGCCGGAGTATGTGCTGCGTTTGACGCAGACCGATCCTGTGCCCGATCATGCGGGCCAGTATGAGACCGCGCTGATGATGTTCCTGCGGCCTGAATTAGTGGATCTGGGCGAACTGCCGACCGAGGGGGATGTCGTCGGGACCGCGCCTGAATCGTTCGGGATCAGTGGCGACGACCCGCGCCAGGCGACCGCCGAGCTCGGGCGGCGGCTGGCGGATGAGATCGTCGAGGGGATTGTCGCGGGAGTGCGGGAGAGGCTGGGCTGTTGAGACCGCGTGCCGAAGGCTTTCGGCCAGAAGGGGAATACCCATGAAGCCCGTGTCAGTCAGACTGCTTGCCGCGCTCGCCTGCTGTCTTCTCTGCGTATCACTCGCCGCCGCGTCCGGGCAAGGCGGCCCGCACCCAGGCCGCGTGGTTATCTCGCTCGACGGCAAGTGGCAGATCGCACAGGGGAGCCTGGAGACGCAGCCGGCGACCTTCGACCACACCGTGCCGGTTCCGGGGCTGGCCGACCTGGCGGAGCCGGGGTTCACCCAGATTGGCATCCAAAGCGCCCAGCGGCAGGCCTTCTGGTATCGCCGAACGTTCGCGGTCGGCGGGCCGCAGCGCGCGGTGGCGCGGCTGAAGGTCAACAAGGCGCAGTTCGGCATCAAGGTCTGGCTCAACGGGACCCTAATCGGAGAGCATCTCGGCTGCTGCACACCGGCCTGGTTCGATGTCACGGGCGCGCTGCGCTACGGGGCCGAGAACGTCCTGGTCATCCGCGTCGGGGCCGACCGCAGCGCCCTGCCGCCCACGGTGCCGACGAACACCGACTACGAGGAGTCGCGGTGGATCCCGGGCATCTACGACTCCATATCATTGTTCCTGACCGATACCCCGTACATCGCCTCGGTGCAGGTTGCGCCGCACATTGCCACCAGCGACATCACGGTGCAGGCCGTCGTGCGCCAGGCCGGCGACGCGACCCTGCGAGTGCCGATCACCCTGTCGGTGCGCGAGTGGCGCAGCGGCGCGCCGGTCGGCAACCCGATGACCCGCCGCCTGTCGGTGCAGCCGGGCGAGTCGGGAGCGCTCACGGTGTCAGTGCCCGTTCCGCACGCGCACCTGTGGTCGCCGGAGGACCCGTTCCTGTACGTGGTGCGCTGTGACACCGGGGCCGATGCCGTGGAGGCGCGGTTCGGGATGCGCGAGTTCGGCTATGACACGAAGACCGGGCGGGCGATGCTCAACGGACGCCCATATTACCTGCGCGGCACGGACTTCTGCATGTTCCGCTTCTTCGAGGACCCGATCCGCGGCGGCCTGCCGTGGGATCACACCTGGGTGCGCAAGCTTCTCGAACTGCCGAAAGGGACATTGCACTGGAACTCCGCGCGTGTGTGCATCGCGCCCTTCCCCGAGTTCTGGTATGACATCGCCGACGAGACCGGGTGGCTATTGCAGGACGAGTTCCCAATCTGGGGGTTCAATGACGCCTGGAGCCAGGACGAATTGGTGTCCGAGTTCCGCGACTGGCTCGGCGAGCGCTGGAACCACCCGTCGATCGTCGTCTGGGACGCCTGCAACGAGACGCTGACGCCCCGAACCGGGCAGGCGATCTCGGCGGTGCGCGATATGGACCTGTCGCAGCGCCCGTGGGATGACGGGTATTCGAAGCCGAACCGCCCCGGCGATGCGGTGGAGGACCACCCGTACCAGACCCTGGGGCAGGCTTCCCCCTGGGACCCGTCGTGTCTGGGCAGCGCGCTGGATCATCAGCCGGCGCTGCGCCCGAAGCCGGTCGTCATCAACGAATACGACACCTTCTGGCTGCAACGCAACGGCGATCTCACCGGCGGGTATGCGAGCTTCTTCAACACGATGCAGGGCCCGAAAGCCACCCCGGAGGCTCGCCGGGAGCTTCTCGCCTACAGCGGCGCAGCGGAGAGCGAATACTGGCGCGCGAGGCGCGACGCGGCAGCGGTGCAGTGGTTTTGCTACCTGACATACTCGCGGCCAGGCGCGGTCACCTCCGACAACTTCCTCGACCTGCGGGCTTTGAAGCTGGAGCCGCACTTCGTGGACTACGTCAGCAACGCTTTCGCCCCGCTCGCGGTGATGATCGACGACGCTCCGGCGCAGCTTGCCATCGGCGCGCGCAGGGAGTTTCAGATGATCGTCACCAACGACCTGTACGAGCCGCAGAAGGGAACACTGGCTCTGCGCCTGATCGACTTGTCCTCGGGCAAGGAAGTCGGGCGCACGACGGTCCCGTTCGCCGTCGATGCTCTCGGCCAGGCCGTATGCCGCGCAACGCTGACCATGCCTGGAGGCAGCGGGAGCTTCATGCTGTCCGCCGAACTCGCGCCGCAGCACGGATCGCCTGTGAAGAGCCGGCGGAAGCTGCGGCTGATCACCGCCGAGGAGGCGCGCAAGGACACGAACCTGGCTCTCGGACAACCCACGACGGCGTCGAGCGAGATCACCGATGAGCGAGGCAACTGCCCGGCCCGATTCGCGACCGACGGAAAGCGCGGGACGCGCTGGTCATCGGAGTTCGCCGACCCGCAATGGCTCGCGGTCGACCTGGGAAGCCCGCAGAAGGTCAGCCGGGTTATCCTCCGGTGGGAGTCTGCCTTCGGCAAAGAGTACCGGATCGAGACTTCTATGGACGGAGAGACCTGGACGACGGCATACGCGACCGACAAGGGCGCCGGGAGTGTCGAGGAAATCCGATTCGCGCCGGTTACGGCCCGTTACGTGCGTTTCTACGGCACGAAGCGGGCGCAGACCTGGGGGTACTCGCTGTGGGAGTTTGAGGTGTACTCGGAGTGAGACCTCACTCTCCGCCCTCCGCAAGCAGGGGAACGGCAACGGCTTCCTAACCCCCCTTCCCTCGTAGGGAAGGGGGGGAACGTCTTACGACAACGGCGCACGACAACGGCACATGGCAACGGCGGTGAACACGACTGAAAACAGCGCTACGGCACTGCCGTCAGTACCGCCTCGTACTTGCCCGTGAGATACGACTCCGTGACTTCCGGCCGGCGGGGATCGGCGGCGGCGAGAGCTCGCCACTTGCGTCGCGCGGCCATGATGCGCGCGACCGTTTGCCGGTCGTAGTCCGGCACGACGCCCTTGAGGATCGGCTCGAGGTCCTCCGGCGCGCTCATCTGCAAATACGCGCACACATAATTCGTCAACTGCGGCGAGGGATTCGGGCCGAGGCGATCCCAATGAATGCCGTCATCCACCGCCGCTCGGAACGCCCTCCGGAACAGCGCCCACCCGTACTCATCCTTCAAGCGCACAAACATTCGGTCCAGCGGCTCAGTCAACTGCGCCGCGTGCCCGACGGCGATGTCCGGCCGCAGCGCGAACTCCACTTGCACCGCGGTCATCTTCGGGAAGGGGCTTTTGTGGTCGGCCCACCAGTCGATCGGCCAGCCACCCGACACGATCTGCCCGGTCAGCAGGTTCACCATCTCGTGCGTGATGAGCACATAGGCCCACCAGCCCTTTATGCCCTGCGCCACATTATAGAAGGCGTCGTATGACACCGCGATGCCCGGTTGCGGGCCTGGTGGCGCAACATCGTGGATGTCGGCGATGTCGCCCGTAGCGAAGGCCCCGCCCGTCTTCGGCCACACGACCAGCGCGAACTGCGCTTTCTGCGGCTTGAGTCCCCAGGCCCCCGTGAGGTACTCAAACGCGGAATCGGCGTAAGCGTACAGCGCCTCGATATCCTGTCCGTGCTCTTGTTGTTGCGCCGGCGGCGCATACCAGGTCCAATGCGCGCCGTCGTGCAACTTGACGAACGTGTCAGTGAAGCCCGACGCCGTGAGCACGAGAAAACTTGCGAGAACCGCCACCGTTGCTTTCATGTCGCAAGCACCTCAGCAGCAAGAATGATGAGATACCGATTCTGCGTCGACTGGTCCGAGGCCTGCTCGCAGGCGACAGCCTGAATCCGGCACCCGTGCTAGTCGATCACGAGGCTGCCGTCCGGATGAAATTCCCCCTTTGCCGACCAGGCCACCTCCCACAAATACCCGTCCGGATCGGCGAAGTACCCGTGGTAGCCGCCCCAGCCGGCATCTTGCGCCGGCTTGACGATCACAGCCCCCGCCCTCTCGGCCAAACGCAACGTCTCCTCCACTTCATCTTTGGCGCGAGTGTTGTATGCGAGGGTGATGCCGCAGAAGCCCGCGCCGCGCCCCGAACTTCCGGGAACAGCATCCTGCGCCAGCGCATCTCGAGGATAGAGGGCCAACACCGTGCCTTGCATACGAAAGAACGCAATCACCGCCGCGTCGTCGGCAGAAGTCGGAAGCCCCAGACCGTCGCGGTAGAAACGGATCGCACGCGGCATGTCGGATACACCAAGCGTGATGATGCTGATACGCGGTTCCATACGCTAACCTTCCTTCGCGGGTTCGTTGCTCTCTGATCGAGTGGGCGCGACAATCCTGTCGCGGATGCTCCCCGCGCTGTGCCCTCCCCGACAAGATTGTCGGGGCCACTGATACGAAAGAAAGCCGCATCCAGTGGCCGCGACAATCCTGTCGCGGATGCTCCCCGCGCTGTGCCCTCCCCGACAAGATTGTCGGGGCCACTGATACGGAAGGAAGCCGCACGCCTCTCTTCCCCTACAGTTCGATGATCGCCGGCTTGTCGCCGATGCTGAGGGCGGCTTCGGCGATGCGGGTCGCCTCGATGCCCTCCTTCGCCCCGGCGATGGGCTGCCGGCCCGTGCGGCAGCAGTCGATGAAGTCCTCCATCTGCCGGCGGAACCAATCATCGCCGCCGTCGGCTTCGAACTCCACCATGTGCTCGCCGTCGGCGAGGTTCACCTGGAGCTGGTTGCCGCCGGGGAACATGATCGAGCCCAGCGGCCCGAGAACATCGTGCGCGCCGTCGGCCTTAACGCCGTAGCCATAACCCGGCAGGCCCCACGACCAGCACACGATCTGCTGATCGCCACTCGCGAAGTTCACGATGACCGTGCCGGTATCCCAGGCGGTCGTGTCGGCCTTGAGGCGGCGGATGTCGGTGACGACGTTCTTCGCGTCGCCGAAGATGAAGCGGGCGAAATCGTAGCTATGGACCGCGCCGTCGATGAACGGGCCGCCGCCGAGGTTCTTGTCGAAGTACCACGGGGTCGGCGCGCCCGAGCCGCCGCTGACCGAGCGCCACACGACGGGGCGGCCGATCTGCCCCGACTGGATGATCTCGCGCAGTTTCAGCCACTCGTTGCAGAAGTGGCGCACGAAGCCGATTTGCAGGGTGACGCCGGCGTCGCGGCAGGCCTGATCCATCGCTTCACAGTCGGCGACGGTCATCGCCATCGGCTTCTCGCAGAAGATGTGCTTACGCGCTGCGGCGGCCTCGAGCACCGCCTCTTTATGGAAGCCCGTGGGGATGCAGATGACCACGGCATCCACGTCGTCGCGGGCCAGCAGTTCGGCGCGGCTGGTGGTCCAGGCCTTGGTGCCGTACTTCTCGCAATGCGCCTTGGCGGCGTCTTCGCTGACATCCATCGCGCAGGCGATATAGGCGTTGTCGTTGTTGGCGAGGTGCGGGGCGTGAGCGTTGTGAATGCCGCCGCAGCCGATGAAGCCGATTCCGAGTTTCGACATGAGCGTAGGTCCTTTCAATGGCGAGCACATAGGCTCGTTGTGGTCGGGGTGTGGGAGGGGTGTTTCGACGGGCGGCAGGGATTCCCTTGCAGGTCACTTTCCGCCGCCTGATAAAGCGACCGTTGATGCCCGAATGTAAGGACCTCTATATCTACGTGTGTCTGCATGAGGCATCGAAGGTTGAATTGGATAACATCGAGATATGGGAAGGCGAAGCTAAATAGAACTGTCATTTTTAGCTAAAGAATAATACAATTAATACATTTCCGGGGGTTGACACAGTGCCCTCCATGCGGCACCATGAGATGATCGCATTGCTGCTGCCGAGCGCCTGTGTGTGGCCGGTGGTGTGATTGATGCGCTCGGGGCTGCAGACCAGTGCCGGGGGACCGACAGCAAGAGGGAGGCCCCATGAGGATCCTGGTTGCCGATGACGACCCGGCTATCCGCGAGGTGCTGGAGAACCTGCTCACAACGAGCGGGTATGAGGTGACCGTTGCCAGCACAGGAACCGAGGCTGCCCAGGTCTGGCAGGACGAGCATATCCCCTTTGTCATCACCGATTGGGTCATGCCGGGACTTGACGGGGAGAAGCTGTGCAATCTGATCCGCTCGGCCCCGTCGCCGACCTACACCTACATCATCATGGTCACCGGAAACGACCAACAAGACGACGTAGTCACCGGCCTCACCGCAGGCGCTGACGACTACATGACCAAACCGTACAACATCAAGGAACTCCTGCTGAGGGTGAAGGCGGGGATTCGCATACTTGGCCTGGAAACCGCCTTGATGGCGAAGGTGAACGAGCTTCAAAGCGCCCTCGACCGGGTGCAAACTCTGGAGGGCCTCCTGCCAATCTGCGCGTACTGCAAGCGTATTCGCGACAACGACGGCGGCTGGCAGAAAATGGAGACATACATAGAAGGCCGCACCAATGCAGCGTTCTCCCACGGCGTCTGCCCGGAGTGCTATCACCGGTACATAGAGCCGGAACTCTGAATTGCCATCTCCGGTACGCGTCAGCGCGCCGGTCGGCATAGCTGTCCTGAGTCGTTCGCCGTTCTTGTCGTTCGCCGTCTTCGCCGTCTTCGCCGTTCGCCGTTTATTGCCGTTGATTGCCGTTGATTCAGCGTTCAACGTTCTGCGTTTCCCTTACACGCTTCCCACCACGAAGCCGTTGTGGTATACTCTCTCGCGCTTTGAACGTACCCGTTGTTCGGCGTGGTCTCATCCACCACGGCGGAGTTTGTTGCCGTCTAGAAGTCTAAGGAGCATGTTCGTCCCCATGGCATCCGATCAACAGCTCGTGGCACGCATCCTTTCAGGCGATACCGCGGCGGTGCCGGAGTTGGAGGAGCGCTATCGCGCCTCTCTCGTCGAATCCGCCCAGAAGCATCTCGGCATGTCGCAGTATGAGGCCGAAGAGAGCGTTCAGCATCTCTTCGTCGGCCTCCTGGCCGATGACGCCGCGCCACTGCGTCGGTTCGGCTGGCGCTGCTCGCTGTCCACCTGGCTCCATGCGCTCATCCCGCGCAAGGAAGCCATCCCTCCGAAGCGCGATCTCGGCGTCCCGCTGGACCTCGACATGGAGTTGGCCGCGAGGACCCCGGCGGCATTCGCCGGGCTGACCGACCGGCACAGGCTGATCCTGCAGCTCAGCGCCGCCGACGGCTTGACATATACCGAGATCGCCCGCCTGCTTCGCGGCAGCATCGGCGAGGTCACGGGGGCCTTGTACAGCGCCAAGCTGGAGTTCTCGCAGGCATTGGGCATCTTGCCGCCGCCGCGCCCGACCGCCGAACCGCCGGTTGAGGAGCCGGGCGCCGAGCCGGAACCGCCGGCCGAGATCGCTGACGGCGCGGAAGCGTCCGATAATGCCCTGACCAGTGCTGAAGAAACGATGGCGATTCCAGCGATGGCCGAGTCAGCCGAACCAGCCGAAGCCGCGGGCGTGACGGGCGAATTGCCGCCTGCGCCGCCGGCGAGCCAGGCGATCTCCGACGAAAGCGTCGGCGGAACCGAGACCGAGCAGCCGAAGCCGGCGTAGAGCGTTCACTTACCGATGATGAGTCGCCATACGGCGCATGGATTGAAGGTGGATTCTTGTGGGTTGTCCGACTAGAGAGCAATTGTCCGCATTCGTAGACGGCGCGGCGACGCCGGACGAGGCCAGCAGCATCGAAGCGCATCTCGCCGAATGCGACTCGTGCGCTTCCGAAGCCGCCTGGTTTGCACAGGTCACCTCCGCTTCCGCGTATGCGGATACCGCCATGCCTGCCGCCGAGGAGGGCACCTGCCTTGCGGCGGAGGATCTCGCCGAGTACGCCGAGGGGCGCGGCGGACCGGGATTCCGGGGCCGGGTGGAGCGCCACCTCGCCGCGTGCGCCGACTGTCGGCGTACCGTGGCGTACCTGAACGAGACCGCGATTGAAGCCGGGGTGGCCATTACGCCCGAGACCTCGGCCGCGGCGCGGGCGGAGCGGATGCAGAAGTTTTGGTCGGGCGTGCGAGCCGCGTTCGTGCCGGCCCCGATCTGGAGCGCCCCGGTCTACGCGATCCTGGGGGCCCTCGCCACGCTGCTGGTGGTCGCCGTCGTCTTGCCGAAGACCGGGCATTCGCTGCCCGTGAACGTTCGGGAGTCGGCCAGCGAGCTTCCCGGCGCCAACCCGTCGATGACGAACCCCGAGAACCCGGAGAATCCCGAATCGCCCGGAAACCCGGGGATGCCCGGCAGTCCTGACATGCAGCCCGGCGCGCCGCCGTCCGCGCCCGGCATGCCCGGCAGTGGCCCGGGCAGCCCGCCGTCGCCTCCGACCATCCTACCCCCGCTCCCGCCGGTGGACGAGGGGCTCAAGCCGCCTCCACCTCCGCCGATGGGTTCGATGGGACCCTTGCCGGGCGTGCCGTCCGGCGGCGGTCGTTCGGGTCGGCGTCACTCCGGTGGCGGCTCCACGCCGCCCCCACCGCCCCCGTCCAGCGGAGGCGGAGCACCCCCGCCGCCCGCGAGTGGAGGCGCGCCCGAGAAGCAGGTCTCTTTCTGGGACATGGAACTCGCCACAACGGCGAACCTGCTGTCCAGCACCAAGCCCGAGGACCTGGAGGAGGCGCGCCAGACTTATGAGGCTTACCTGCGCCATCCCACCGGCTCGAACGAGCAGCAGCAGAACGCCTGGGCGAACTACTCGAAGGTCTGCAACAAGCTGCGATTGCCCATAGACGTGGCCCTCCAGCCGCAGCCCGGTCACTCGGCGGCTCCGGAAGTGGTGCTGGAGCCGGCCGTGAGGATCGGCGGAGTGGACAGCGCCGTTCTCGCGCTCTACGGCGACCCGTCAGAGCGCATGGGCGACCCGATCAAGGGCGAGACTCTGAAGTACGGGCAGCGCGGTCTGGCCTTCACCGTTCAGAACGGCAAGCTCATCTCGATCATCCTGACGCTCCCCAGCGCCGGCGCGGTTGACGGCGTGCGCGTGGGCGATAAATCGTCGGTCCTGGCCGACCGCTACGGCGAGCCAACCGGGAAAGACCACGGCGACGGCTGGGACAAGTGGAAGTACTCCACGCATGGCCTGGTCTTCACCATCCGCAGCAAGATCATCACGCGGATCGACGTGAAGGAGCCAGCGGGATAGCATCTGGGAATTCGGTCTGCGTTCAGTACGCACACGCCTTTGGGGCGGACCAACGGCTTCGACCACAAAGACTCGAAGACACAAGACGGCAGTGCAGGTTCAAGGAAGTGGTCTGGCCGTTTTAGTGCTTTTGTGTCTTAGTGGTCAATCCCCTCTTCCGTTCCGGCTACGCCAAACTATGGGGATTGCCCAAGCCAGTGTCCGGCTAATGTACGGGAGACCTCGCTCGCAAGGGCGGGGTCTTTTCGTAAGCGGCGGGCGCGGGCGGCGAGATGCCCCCCGGGGGGATTGACAGCGCAAGCCCGAAGGCGGAAAGTGTTGTAGCGGCGACCATATACTGCGCCCCCGAATCAGGCCTACCCGCTGAGGGGTTCACCAGACATGGCGACAGGCAAGTCAGGCATCACCTGGGCCGACAAGGTGCGCAAAGAGAAGATCGCCCGGCTCTACGAGACGGACGCGAGGGGCCTCCGCGACGACGAGTTGGTCGACGATGTCGGGTACGCGCTGTACGTCCGATGCGTGAGCATCCTCGAAGTCACCGAGGCGGCGCGGGGCCGGGCGAAATGCCACGCCTGCGGGCACATCATCCTCCACGGCGCGCACCGGGATGAGGTGCTGCACTGCGAGAAGTGCGGCTGGGAGATCACCTGGGCCGCATACAAGAAGAGCTACCGCCAGAAGCAGCTCTTCGGCGGCGCGGCGCTGCAGGCGTTCAAGGACTTCGTGGCCCGATTCCCCAACGCACAAACCTACCCGCAGAAGATGCTCCTGATCGACACGCTGATCCACGAGTTCCACTGGAACCTGATCCGCGGGAACGGCGTCTTGGAGGCCACTCGCCCCGCCGCCGCGAACCTCATCGACTGCGGCAAGCTGGCCGACGTGGCGGCGTTTCTGGGGGAGTTGTCGAGCAGGTAACAGATTGCGGGGAGAAAGATAGGATGAATGAGGAGCCGGGCAGGACTGTGCCTATGTTGAGTTCTGGCGACAGTCGGGCTACAATGCTCTTGTAGCATACGAAGGCGGGATGGCTATGGCAAATGTCACGCACGCTGGCGACAGGCGCACGGGCGTTCATATCAGCCTTGCCACCGACCTTCTGCGCAAGTCGATAGCGCCGCCGATGCGGTCGGCGTGAGCCGTTCGGCCTTCATCCGCGAAGCCATTGAGCGCATGTTGGAGGACACGGACGACATCGAGGTGTCGCAAGCACGACTGGCCGATGGCGAAGATCCGCTGATCCCGTGGGAGCAGCTATCACGCTGGGCTCCGGCGGTCCGAGACGATTCCACCGCCTCCTGACCCCATGTGGTCGCGCCATTCATGGCGCGACACGCGCGGTGAACCGCGCGTCCACAGGGAAGGCAAGAGGAGCCGCCGCTCATCCGCCGCAACGGGGACTGCCGTTCTCCCCTCTCCACGCGTGGAGAGGGGCCGGGGGTGAGGTCGCCGTTTGCCCGGCCAACGGCGATTCCCGAGGTAGATGCACCAGGCCATCCCAACCTCACTGGAGAGGTATCGCGTTATGACAATCCGCATGGGCATCATCGGGCTCGGGAGAGGCACCTTCGCACACAATGTCATGCAGCATCGCTCGGACGTGGAGATCGCCGCCGTCTGCGACCTTCAAGAGGATGTGGCGCGCGGGTTCGCCGAGCGCAACGGCATCCCCCAATGGTTCACCGACTACCAGAAGATGCTGGCCTCGGACATCGACGCGGTGTGCGTGGCCACGCCGCCGCAACTGCACGCCAAAGTCAGCATCGAGGCCCTCCAGGCGGGCAAGCATGTGCTCAGCGAGGTGCCGGCGTGCTGGTCCATCGAGGACGGGAAGGCGCTGGTGCAGGCGGTCCGCGCGGCCCCGACCTGTAAGTACATGTTCGCCGAGAACATGAACTATATGGCCATCTGCCAGACCTACGAGAAGATGGTGCGCGACGGGCGGCTTGGCACGATCATCTACGCCGAGGCGGAATACATCCACGACTGCGTTTCTCTCATGGCCGGGCGCTTCGACGGCGTCACCGAGGGCTCGGCGACCGGCCCGACCTGGCGCGCCACGCTGCCCCCGATCCACTACTGCACCCACAGCCTCGGGCCGGTGCTGGCGATGATGCAGGAGCGCTGCACTCTCGCGGTCGGGATGCACCCCGGCGCGAACTGCCACCCCGAGCATGGCTCCATCGACATGGAAGTCGGGCTGTTCCACACCACCTCGGGCAAGGTGGTCAAGGTCCTCTGCGGCTTCTCGATGGTGCGCGAGCCGGCGTTCCACTATTTCTCGATCTACGGCACGAAGGGCGTGCTGGAGACCGGGCGCTGTGGCTGGGACGGCCCGAAGGCGTATCTCACGGACATCCCCAACCTGCACGACATGATCCGTCTGCCGCTGGACTACAACCACACGAATGTCCCGCCGGAGTCGATGGCGGGCGGGCACGGCAGCTCGGAATGGTTTATGTGCGAGGATTTCGTGCGTGCGATCCTCGACGACACAACGCCGGCGATCGACGTGTTCTTCGGCCTGGACATGACGCTGCCGGGCATCTGCGCGCACATTTCGGCGGAGAACGGCTCGGAGCCGGTGGTGGTGCCGGACCCGAGGGAGTGGTGAGGAGCGGACCTCACCCCCCGACCCCTAACGGCGACCTCACCCCCCGCTATCCATTACTCACATCTTGGCGGGGAGGAGCCGAGGCGGTCTGACCGTCTCGCCTTTGCACCCCGAAGGGGTGCCGGACGTTAGCCGGGGGCGTAAGCCCCCGGATTCCCGGCCTCCAATAGCCCATCAGCCCCGAAGGGGCGGTACACGATAGGCCCCGCCGTCACTTGTGTCGCCCCCTATCGGGGGCTTACTGACCGTGTAGGATGCTCAGTACCGTGGGCTTGCGCCGGGCTGGCGCTCACGCCAGCAGGGCTAACCTCCGACGCCCCCTTCGGGGGCTTAACGGCTCCAACGACTCGCTCACAAGATGTGAGTAATGGATAGCACCCCCCGACCCCCTCTCCACGAGTGGGGGGAGAACGGCAAACGGCTTCCTACCCCCCCTGCCCCCCTCCCTCGTAGGGAGGGGGGAGACAGACAACGGCGTTGGCGGAGCGGGAGGTCGGCGCTGAAACGGCCGGAATGCGGCCACTTCGGCATCACAGCATCCCCGCAGGTTAGCTCAGGAAAGAGTGAACACGCCTGACCGGGGAACGTCTTTATGACGGGGTATCCGTCGTGCGCTGTGTACCGGCGCTGACTGGCGCCGCACATCTTCCCCGCCGTGGGCGGGATTTTCCACTGGAGGACACGTGATGAGATCAGTTCAGACGTCCCTCGTCCTCGCCGCACTGGCCCTCGTCTCTACCTGCATGACCGTAGCCGCTCAGACCACTACGCCGCCCGCCGCAAAGCCCCACCCGCTCGCCTGGTCGGCGGCGCAGGGGAAGCCCGCAACGCTCCCGGTGGGGCAGGCCGCCGGCTTCTTTGTCTGGCACAACGGCAACACCGTCTGCATCGCCACCACGGACCAAAGCGCCGCGGGGCAAACGTTCACGGGTCGTATCGTCGTGTCCAATGCCACGATCACCAATCCGACCGGCGTTAAGCTGGAGCAGGGCGATGGCTTCACGCAGCCGAAGCCGAACGTGCTCCTCCTCAAGTTCAACACCCACCTGGGCGTCGATGGCATCAAATTCACCATTACGCCCGTTGCGGCTACCGGCACCACGCCGGTGCGGCACTTCCTGCGCATGAACCTGCAGTTGGCGGGGCAGCCGACAACGAATATCTTCATCGGCCCGAACTCGACCCAGGCCACTGGCGACCCTGTCACGTTTAACCTCGACAAGTAGGCAGGCCGCTCTCCTCATGACACGACAGGCGGAGTCGATGATGACTCCGCCTGTTTGGCTTTGCGGCCATATATATACCCGACGTCACTTGTGATCCAACTCGCAGATGCGCTTGCGGTAGTACATGTAGCTGTCGAAGGTCACATTGTCGGGGACGCCGTGGTCGCACATCGGGACATATCCGCCGCGCTCGACCATCGCCGGGATGACGTGCTGCAGATGGGCCTCGATGGCGTCCTTGCCCGCGGCGAGGACGCGCTTGTCGATGCCGCCCATCAACACCAGGTCGGGGTACTGACGCCCGATCTCGACGACATCGCAGCCGCTGGCGACCTCGAACGGCCACATGATGTCCATGCCCGCCTCCAGGTACAGTGGGATCGCCGCCGGCGCGTGGCCGTCGGTGTCCACAATGAAGTAGATCCGCCTCTGCTGACGATGCCTCATGCTAGAGAGCGCCTGCTGGTAATAGGGCAGCAGGAACTCCTTGACCATCGCGGGCGAGATCAGAAGCCCGTGGTTATAGCAGATGTCCTCCCCGATGGAGAACTCGTCGAGTTCCACGTGTTGCTGGATGAGCGAGATCGCCGCGTCGTTGAGTTCCAGCCACCGCTGCATCATCGCGTGGATGAGTTCGGGCTGGTCGTGGAAGGCATACAGCAAGTCCTCCGGCCCCATCAGCGCGCGCAGGTACATGTACCCCCCGACCATCCCCTGAGTGACGAACATGCCGTCCCGCTCCTGGGCCTCGCGGCACCTGGCGCACGCCTCGGGCAGGAAATCGTAGCGCGCGGGGGTCGATACGTCGAGGCGCGGGGAGACCTGCTCCTCCCAGTCCTTCATGGTGGTGACCGGGTGCTTGAGGTAGTCGGGCATGAAGCCGTGGCGGCGGCCCTTGAAGACCTTCAACCAGCGTCCGGCCCAGTCCTCGATGATCTCATAGTCGCCCTCATCGCGGATGACGCGCTCCTCATAGACGGGCAGGTACGGCGGCTCGCACCAGGCGAGGTTCGCGCCGGGCGAGACCGAGTATCCGGGGTCGTAATTGAACAGATTTGTCGCCCCATAGTCCTCGGGCAGGCCCTGTTCGCGCCACTTGGCGATAGCCTCGTCCCAGATGTAGAACTCGCGGCGGTACAGGTGATCCACCGGGCGGAACTCGTAGGTCGCTGGCATTCTCTAGGGGCTGGTCACGGTGGGCCGTCCTTTCAAGA
>CAYWBK010000113.1:0-15090 GCA_964455745.1 uncultured Armatimonadia bacterium | reverse complement strand
AGAGGCAAACGGCGATTCCCGCGCAGCAGGGAACTGCTGCTGTTCTCCCCTCTCCGCTTGCGGAGAGGGGCCGGGGGTGAGGTCGCCGTTCGCCCGGCAAACGGCGATTTTCGAGGCAGTCGTCATCCGCCCTGGCCTGGATCCGGGGAACTGGGTCTCGCGGACGAACTACCCCGGCCTCGGAATCGTGCCTACAGGCCCTGCGGAGATGTCGCTTTACGCCCACTGCCACTACGCCCAGCCGACTTGCCACGCCGCCCGCTACACGCTGCGCACGGACGGATTCGCGTCGGTGAACGCACCCTACGCGGGCGGCGAAATGGTGACGAGGCCGCTGGAGTTCGACGGCTCGCGGCTCGTGCTCAACTACGCCACCTCGGCTGCCGGGGAGCTGCGGGTGGAAATTCAGGACGCTGACGGCCATGCCCTTCCCGGCTACGGGCTGGAGAATTGCCCGCCTATCTTCGGCGATCAGATCGAGCGCATCGTGGCATGGCAGCAGGGGCCGGATGTGTCCGCGCTCGCGGGGAAGCCTGTCCGATTGCGATTTGCGATGAGGGATGCGGACCTCTTTTCGCTGAGGTTTCGATAAGCGGCCGGGGGGCCCACCCCCATAGGGGCTGAGTCAGGCGGCGCGGGCCGTCTGGAGAGGCCGGGCGCCGAATCGCTGGGGAAGGTCGCGCGGGCGCGGCTGGTGAACCACGACTTACCAGTCACACCCCAAAAAGGCAGGGCATGAGAGACCTCGGCGCCGCCCTCGAGTTGAAGAGCGTATCCAAGCGATACCCCGGCACCCTTGCGGTGAGCGACATCAGCCTGCAGATCCGCTCCGGCGAGGTCCATGCCATCGTGGGCGAGAACGGGGCCGGTAAGAGCACCTTGATGAAGATCATCGCCGGGTGCTTCGACGACTACACCGGCGAGATCGCCCTCAACGGCAAGCCTGTGCGGCTGCACTCCCCCGCCGCCGCGAAAACCCACGGCATCGAGATGATTCACCAGGAGCTGAGCCTCGCCGCGCCGCTCAGCGTCGCCGAGAACGTCCTCGCCGGGCGGCTGCCGACTCGCCGAGGACTCCTCGACACGACCGCACTCCGTCGGGAAGCCGGGGACTGCCTGTCGCTCGTGGGCCTCGATCATCTCGATCCGGGCACAGCGGTCGAGGACATCTCTCAACACGAGGCGCAACTGGTCGAGATCGCCAAGGCGCTCGGCTATGCCCCTTGCATCCTGGTCATGGATGAGCCGACCAGCGCTCTGAGCCGAGAGGAGGTCGCGCGGCTGTTCGACATCATCCGCCGCCTGCGCACCCAGGGCCTCGCCATCCTCTATATCTCCCACCACCTGTCCGAAGTATTCGAGATCGCCGACCGCATCACCGTGCTGCGCGATGGCCGAAAGGTCGACACTCTCGCCACGAGCGAGGTCTCCAGCCGCCAGATCGTCGAGATGATGATCGGCGGCGTGGCCTCGGACCTGTATGCGAAACGGACTTCGCCGCCCGGAGAGACACGGCTGCGCGCCGAGGGGCTGTCGCGGCGCGGGTTCTTCCACGACTGCTCGTTCAACGTGCGCGCGGGCGAGATCCTCGGCATCGGAGGCCTCAGCGGAGCCGGACGGAGCGAACTTGCGCGCTCCCTGTGCGGGATAGACCCGCTGGACGCCGGACGCATCGCGTTGGACGACTGCGAGATCGCGCCGCGCAGCTACGGCGAAGCGATCCGAGCGGGCCTCGCGTATCTCACCGAGGACCGCAAGACACAAGGGCTGGCGCTGCGGCTGACGGTGGCGGAGAATCTCCTGGCGGCGATCGTCCCGAGGTTCTGCCGGATGGGGGTGTACGGTCAGCGGGCATCTGCGGCGTCCCCGGCCCCGCAGCCATGTGAGAAGCCGGCGGATGTGCTCCAGCGATTCGTCGGCGCGCTGCACATCCATCCGCCCGAGCCGCAGCGCGAGGTGGCGACGCTGTCCGGCGGCAACCAGCAGAAGGTGCTGCTTGCGAAGTGGCTCGCCACCGACCCGGAGGTGCTGATCCTCGACGAGCCGACGCGGGGCGTGGACATCGGCGCCAAGGCGATCATCCACCGCGCCATCGCCGAGGTCGCGGATCGTGGCAAGTGCGTGATCCTGATCTCGTCCGACCTGCCCGAGTTGGTGGGGCTGTCGGACCGCATCGTCATCATGCGCCGGGGGCGCCTGATCGGGGAGATGTCCGGGGCCGAGTGCACCGAGCAAGCCGTGCTGCTGGCGGCCAACGGTGAGGGGGAATCGAAACCTTAATGGCAGCTTCGCCCGAACTCGTCTCTCAACAGGCCGCCCCTCCGCCGAGCCGCCTGCAGCCCGCCGCGCAGTGGGCGCTGACCTCCGGCAGTGTCTACCTGATCGTCGTCGTGCTGCTGATCCTGGGGCGGATGATCTCCGCGGAGTTTTGGTCCGCCGAGAACCTGCTACAGACCGTCAAGGATGTCTCGATCCTGGGCGTAGTGGCCGTAGGGGTCGCCTTCATCACCCTCAGCGGGCGCTATGTGGACCTATCCATCCCGGCGATCATGGCGTGCTCGGGGATCGTGGCCGTATACCTGCTGCCGATGGGGTTCGCGGCGTGCCTGCTGGGCGGCCTGGCGACGGGGGCTGTGCTCGGCCTCGTCAACGGACTGATGGTGGGATACTTGCGCCTGAACCCGATCCTGTGGACGCTGGCCTGGATGTCCGTGGTGGACGGCACAACGCGGTGGGCCTACGGGGGCAAATGGATCTACGCCAGCGCGGACACGTCCGCCGGGGCGCTGTTCGCCGGGCTGCACAGGGGGCAACTGTTCGGCTTCCTGCCGGTCACGGTCATCGTGTTCGCGCTCGTGGCCGTGGCGGGCGACCTCTTGATGCGCCGGACGGGCTTCGGGCGGCAGCTCAAGTTCACCGGGGCCGCGTACGAGGCCGCGCGGCTGTCGGGCATCGACGTGCAGCGCGCGGTGATGACCGCCTTCCTGATCTCCGGCGTGGCGTCGGCCCTGGGCGGCCTGCTGAAGACCAGCTTCAACATGTACGGCGATGTCGACATCGGGCTGACTTATGACTTCCAGGCCATCACGGCGGTGGTGATCGGCGGGGTAACGCTCGCCGGCGGGCGCGGCACGATGCCGGGCGTCATCGGCGGCGTGCTGGTGATCGGGCTTCTCGGGCGCATTCTCCCGCTGATACCGGGGATCGGGCAGGACCAGCAGTTCATCATCCGCGGGATCATCTTCATGGTGGCGGTTGGGTTGAATATGTATGCCCTGCGCCGGAGCGGGAGGAGCGATGACTGACCGCGCCTCCGCCGGCAACGGGGTGTCTCGCGCGGCCATGCTGATGCTGCGGCAGGGGCGTCTGCTGCTGCTCGGCATCGTCGTGTTCGCGGCGATGACCTGGCTCGCTCCGGGGCAATTCCCGACCGGGGAGAACCTCGCGAACATCCTGCGCGCGACGAGCACGGATGCGCTGGCGGCGGCCGGGTTCACGGTGGTGATGCTGACCGGGCAACTCGACCTGTCGATCGGCATGACGATGACCACCGGCGGAGTCGTGGTGATGTTGCTGCAGCCGGTACTCGGCTGGACCGGGGCGTTCCTCGCGGCGGCGATGGCGGGGCTGCTGGTCGGACTGCTCAACGGCACGCTGGTCTCTCGCGCGCGGATCAACTCTTTCATCGTCACGCTGGGCACGATGACGATCCTGCAGGGGCTGAACCGGGCGCTGCTGCAGGGCGGGAGCAAGTCACTCGACGACATCGTTCAGGGACGACGCGCGGTCGAGTGGCTGCAGTCGGTGCAGCCGTGGTCGCCGCGAGTGCTGCTGATCTTCGTGCCGATCATCGTGCTGGAGTTGTTGCTGCGCCGCACGCGCCAGGGCCGCAACCTGTTTCTCATCGGCGGGAATCCGCAGACCGCCTGGTACGCGGGGGTGCGCACGGGCAGCTATGTGCTCGCGGCCTTCGTGCTGTCGGGGGTGCTGGCGGCGCTGGGCGGGGCTTTCACGGCAATCTCCCAGAACACCGCGATGCCGAACCTGGGCGACAAATCGCTCATGCTGATCGTCGCCGCGACGATCGTGGGCGGCACCGCAATGTCGGGCGGGCGGGGCAGTGTGCTGATGAGCATCGTGGCCCTCGTCATCCTCAACGCCCTGACGAACGGGCTGGGATACATCGGGGCCAGCAAGTCCGTCAACCTCATCGCCAACGGGGCGGTGTTGGCGGTGATCATCACCCTCGACGCCTGGCGGGCGGTGCGGCGGGAGCGGGCGCGAGGGCAGCGGCGAGAGCTGCTGCGCGAATGGGAGACACTTCGGCAGACACACGAGGCTGCGATCCTAGAGGATGACGCAGAGGAGAGCCAAGAAATGAAGACTTCGGACCGGACGTTCGCGACCGTATGCGTAGTTTCCGTGGCCTGCGTGGCCATCGTGGCGATCTTCGCGCTGGCGACCCGGCACGACCGGATGCCGGTTACCTCGCCGAGTGCCGCTCCGGCGGCGATGACGGCCCCGGCGGGCGGCGATGAGGCGGCCAAGGCGAAGGAAGTCCTGGCGATGAAGTCCACGGACAACCAACCGCTGATCTGGATCGACGACCAGCCGCTGAACGCGCCGCCGCGCCCGGCCGACCCGACGAAGCTCGCGGACGACGATCTCCTCCGCTGGTGGGACAGCGAATACGCGGGCTGGACCGTGAAGAAGCTGCCGATGCCCAAGAGCCCCGGCACGGGCATCCGCGGGAAGAAGCTTGTGAGCCTGCAGTACATGGATCACCCGTACTGGAAGGGCTACAGCAATGGCGCGAAGCGGGTAGCGGAGGCCTACGGCGTCAACCTGACGATCCTGGAGGCGGGCAACGATAACAAGCTGCAGGCGGCGCAGGTGGAGCAGGTCATCCGCCTGAAGCCCGACATGGTCATCCTCACGCCGGTGGACACCAAAGGCGTCGTGCCGATGCTCAAGCGGCTGTACGACGAGAAGATCCCGTGCATCGCCAGCAATCTCTTGCCGGTGGACGAGGGAATGCAGTATGTCATCACCTGGACCGGCCCGGATGACTGGGGGCAGTTCCGCATGTTGGCGCGGGAGTTCGCCAAGAAGATGAACTACGAGGGCAACTACTGCGTGGTGCGGCACATCGCCGGGACGAGCTGCTATCTGTCGCGCACGTGGGCCGCGGTGTCGGAGCTGAAGAAGATCGCGCCGAAGATGACGTACCTGGACATGCAATCCACCGACCTGAAAACCGAGGAGACCAAAACACAGGTCGCAGCGTGGCTGAAGAAGTATGGCGCGGACCTCAAGGGCATCGTCAGCGCGGACGACTCCAAGGCGCAGGTGGGCATTGCGGAGGCGCTCAAGGACGCGGGACGGACGGACGTGGTCTGCGTGGCGGCGGGTTCGAGCCGCACGGGCCTGGAGTACATCAAGGCCGGGAGCCTGCACGCAATCACGTTCCAGTCGGCGGAAGCGGACGGGGCCTTGCCGATTGAGATCGCGGCGCGGTGGTTCCGAGGCGAGAAGATCGAGCGGCCGGTGTACTACCTGCAAAAGCACATCATCACCGCGGCGGACGTGGACAAGTTCCTGCCTGCGCAATGGTGAGGGGGCCTCACTCCACAGGCACGAACATGGGCGGAGCGGACGACTATGGAGGTTCCTATGCCGCACAGCCGGTGGGCATTCATCGCAGTCGCCGCGACCGTCTCGATTCTTTTCGCCTGCGCCACCCCGAATGTGGAGGCGGCTCAGAAGGTGGTGGTCTACCGTGGCCCCGTTGACTGGTATGCCCACCGCCATACCTTCGCGACACTACAGGGCATCGTCAACCGCGACGGGCCTGTGCTGTATCTGGCCGAACCCTTCTTCTACCACCCGCCCGTCAACCAGGCGTGGCTCGACTACTACCGCCAGAGGAAGGATTTCGAGTACGAGGAAATCGGGAAATTCGATGACCTCATCGCGCGCTTCCGGCCCCGCCTGCGCGGCCTCGTGGGGTTCGATGATTCGCCCGGGCCGAAGATGGCGCGAGACGGCAAATTCTTCCCCATCGAGGAGTACCTGGCGACCTCCGTCGGCGCCTTGACCGACATGCTGCCGGTGCCCTCGAAGGCGAGAGCCGAGCTGTCCCGCCGCTGGGGCCTGCCCGCGCCGGACGAAATCGAGTTGACAGACTATCGCGGCCGCCGCACCGGCGTAACCGTGCACGGCGATCTCGCGCGATACGGGTTCAGGAGCAAGGCCCAAGCTGCTCTCTGGGCTGTGGAGAAGCTGCTGCCGTGCTGCTCGCCCGACTTCTTCTTCAACCTGGACGCCAGCGGCGTAGACTACGCGGCACAGCACTACGCTTTGTGCACGAACCTGCAGTATACGGACGACGACGCCGGTGAGGGGCTTACCGAACAGCAAGTGCTCGAGCGAATTCTGCAATGCTATCGCGACCGCGCCGACAAGTCCCGTCCTTACTTCTGGGTGATCGGCCTCCAGCCCCCCGAGCGGCCCGGCGTGATGGCCCTCTCGCGGTACGGCGGGGTCAACACGATGACGAACATGGGCCAGAACTGGAGCTTCCACACACGCGTCGCCGCCTCGCGCATGATGTGGCATCAGTCGGCTGCTCCTGCCCGGCCGCCGGCTGCGCTGGACACTCGGTACGTGGCCTTCATCGCCTCGGAATGCACCACGCAGAAGGCGGCGGGTGACGGTATGCAGCATGGCGCGTGGCTCGATCCCGCGAGGGGTCAGGTGGCGATCAACTGGGGGATGTGCGCCGCCTTCGCCCGGCAAGCTCCCGCGATTGTGGACTACTACTACTCGACCACCACTCCTAACGACTACTTCGTCACCGGCGACATCTGCGCCGGTATGGGGTTCGCCGTCCCGCCGCTCATGCCCGAGGACGCCTGGCGAGCCGTGCTGAAGGACGCATTGCCCTGCTGGGAGGCGATGGGCCTTTCGTGCATCGACATCTACGCCAACGACGGCTACTACGACGGCCGAAAGGACTGGCCGCAGTTCGCCGACATGTGCGACACGCTCGGTGTCCGAGCTGTCACCGCCAAGGACCGTGTGCTGAGCCGGGGCGCATGGGGGGATCATGGCAGCGTCTGGGGCAAGCGCAGCCGGGTGTTCAGCGCCATTCACTATCCCGCCAGTCCGACGCCACTGTCGAAGGAAGCGATGATCGACTTCCTGTTCGAGAAGATCGTCAAAGGCGAAGGGCCGTGGGGGCAGAGGTTTTGCTGCATCTACCTGCCCATTGCGGCGTCTCAGGCGAAGGTGGATGCGGCGACGACGATCAGCGTGTCGCCGAGTGGGCTGTTGCGGCTGCAACAGCGATTCGACACGGAGCTGCCCGGCAAAGTGCGCATCGTGCGCATGGACGAGATGGCGAAGGCGCTGGTGCTCCGTCAGCCATGAACTCTTGAGTGGCGCGGAAAGCCATAGACACCAACGGTCTATATGTCCTGGGGGATTGCAGGAAGGTCGCGATGCGATCTTATTACTACTACGCCGGTTGTACGGCCCTGCTCGGCAATGAGATGCCCTGCGCAGAGATGGACGGCGATTGACCACAGAGACACAGGGGACACAGAGAACGGCAACGTCCCTTAACGCCTATCGTGGGGCAGGCCGGCCGTTTCCCAGCCGTTCTCTGTGCCCTCTGTGTCTCCGTGGTTCAATGCCGTTCGTCCTTCATCTTGGGATACGGTCAGCCTCTGACAAGATTCCGAACGCTTCGCCCGCCGGTGCCAAAGTGGCGCAGTAGTGTTACCCCAGACCCCTGCATTCCCAACGGCCTTTGACCCCGAGAATCGCGACGAAGTTGGAAGATGGAATCCCCAAGGCGTTAAGGCCGCTCTACATCGCCCGCATCCATCCAGGGCGTGTCCGCATCCCAGTTGCGCAATCGACTGTCCAGGTCCTGCGCCGAGCCGGGCTGCAGGCCGGTCCCGGCGAGGTTCTCCAGCTCGTATGGATCGTTGGCGATATCCCAGAAGTAGTGGGGGGCTTCGGCAAGCTCACGCGTGCCCGGGCTGAACGGAAGTCCGTATAGGTGGGTCGGCGTGCGGATGCCGACCCCGTGCCCGGTCTCCACGACGGTACTGTCATCCACCAGGCAGCCCTGCTCACCGCGCGCGACGGCGGAAACGTCCTGCCCTTGCACGTGTTCGGGCGTCTCAACCCCCAGGAGGCCAAGCAGCGTAGGCATGACATCCACCAGCCCCACCGCCTGATCCGCAACGGTGCGGTGATCCAGGACGGCAGGCCAGCGCAGGAGCATTGGTGTGCGGATCGATTCCTCGTGCAGGTCGCCTTTCTGGACGCGTCCGTGGCTCCCAAGGTAGTCCCCGTGGTCGGAGGTGAACAGCACAATCGTGTCGCGCGCGAGGCCGTTGTCATCCAGCGCGGCGAGCATCCGTCCGACCGAATCGTCCACCCATGTGGTCATTCCGTAGTACTCGGCAATGACCCTTTGGAGCGTGAAGTCCGCCGGCAGTTCCTCCGTGTACGGCAAATGGTGGTTGTAGTACCGGTAGTCCCAGCGGTAGACCTTGAACCAGTGATCCTGGTCGGGCAATGGAGTGCTCAGGTCCACGTTCGGGCGAATCGGAATGTCCTCCGGCCGGTACATCGTCAGGTACTTCCCAGGAGCCTCGCTCATCGGGCAGTGCGGCGGCGAGATGTTGTAGAACAGGAAGAACGGGTCGGAAGCATCGGCGCGGCGACGAATCAGCTCCTCTACGCGGTCGCACTCGTAATCGACGCTGTAGCCCTCCGGCACGAACTCCGGGCCACCGTTCTCGGTGAACTGCTGCGCCAGGTGCGCGTGGTTCATGCGCGGGATGACGTAGTCGTCGAAGCCCACATCGTGCGGCCAGGAGTGGATATGCCACTTGCCGATGGCGGCGTTGTAGTAACCCAGATCACGTAAAGCCTCGGGCAGCGTCGGGTCCTTGAGGTGCGGTCTACCGGCCTCCGGGTACTGCGGGAAGTAGATGCGCCCCTCCGGCATGGGTGTGGCGACGTTCCCCACACCGCCTGTGCAACAGCGGTTGTGCTGCCCGGAAAGCGTGACCGAGCGGGCGGCCATGCACACCGGGAAGGTCGTCACCGCCGTCTCGAAGCGCACGCCCTCGGCGGCCAGACGGTCGATGTGCGGCGTGCGGATGACCGCATTGCCGTAGCAGCCTGTCTCAAAGGCCCGTAGTTGATCGCACATGCACAGGATGATATTGGGGCGCTGGCTCATGTCGGTCGCTCCCGCTGTTTCGTAGGCCCAAGCACTGCAGTCGAGCCGAAGGTCGCTGCTGTTCACGTGGTGAATTCAATGACTCTCGCAAGCGCTTTCGTCACCCGCCGGCGGAGCACCTCGTTCCGGCCATCTCCTGCAACACCGACGGCGCCAACCGGGCGCTGTGCGGTTCGGCAATCTTCTCTTGGGACCGATCACGGTCGACACGCCGCCCTTCTGCCACGGCTCATACGGTGGATCGCGGCTGGAGCTTCGGAGGCCTCTGGGACGGCATCGAGTCTACGTGGGGTGCGCGAGCAATCGTTGCCAGGGCCGGTTGGCAGCCTCTACCCATGCGCATTGAGGAAGAGCCTTCATCAGGATGGGCAGGTATCTGCGGCCCGGATTGCGAATTAAGAGGCAGTGCGGGCGAGTCAGGGAACGAGTCGCCCCTGCTCCAAATGGGCGATCGCAGGTTGGGCCATCCGGTAATCGTCTCGTACCGGGCGATGGGACTGGGCGGCGATCCACCTCGTGGAAGTGACGACATTGGAGGGGTAACATCGCCGCCCCCGATGGGCTTCCCAACGGCAAAAGGGATGATATGGTGGGCAGGATTCTCAGGAGCTTCGTGAGCGCGTGGAAAATCGTGACCGAGTTCGTCGGTCGCGTGGTCACGGTCATCATCCTTATGGTCATCTACATCATCGTGGGCGTCCCCACCGGGTTCATCCTGCGGCTAATCGGGAAGCCGCCGATGCGGACGAAGTCCGGCGGCCAGTCCACCTGGCAGCCACGTGAGGAGCGCCCTTCGGGGCTTGAGGACGCGCGGCAGCCGTTCTAGTCGCACACAAGCCGCGTCGAAGGACTTGCAGCCTTGGTTATCCTGGGCATATCGTGTTGGTATCATGACTCTGCCGCGGCGCTGCTCAGCGACGGGAAGATCGTCGGCGCCGCGGCCGAGGAGCGATTCTCACGCAAGAAGCATGACTACGGGTTCCCCACGCAGGCCGTTGAATGGGTGATGGAACAGGGCAACGTCAAGCCTGCGGATATCGACCACGTCGTGTTCTATGAGAAGCCACTCGTCAAGTTCGAGCGGATTCTGGCCTCGTATATCTCGACCGCCCCCAAGTCGTTTGCGGCATATATCACGGCCATGCCTCTTTGGCTGCGGCAGAAGCTGTGGTTCGCGCGCGAGCTTCGGCAGCAAGCCGGGTACACCGGCAGCGTCCTGTATTGCGACCATCACCTGTCCCACGCTGCAGGCGCTTACCTCCTTTCGCCCTTCGATGATGCCGCAGTCGTGACGCTCGACGGCGTGGGTGAATGGGCCAGCACCACGATGGGGGTGGGCGAAGGCTGTCACGTGAGGTTGGACCGGGAGATCCGCTTTCCACACTCGCTCGGTCTGTTCTACAGCGCGGTCACCGCACACCTTGGCTTCAAGGTCAACAATGATGAGTACAAGGTGATGGGTCTGGCCAGCTATGGCGACCCGGCGCGGTTCCGCAACGAGATGCGGGAGTTGCTGCATCTGCACGACGACGGCAGTTTCGAACTCGACATGCGTTGCTTCGCCTATCAATACGGACTCGCGATGCTCAGCTCCAAAGGCAAGCAGCTACTCGGCCCCAGTCGCGAGCCGGAATCCGAGATCGACCAGCGCCATTGTGACATGTCGGCCAGCCTGCAAGAACGGCTGGAGGAGGCAGTGGTCGCCTTCGCGCGCGCCGCTCACGCGACGACCGGCAAGAGCAGGCTGTGTATGGGCGGCGGCGTGGCCCTCAACTGCGTGGCCAATGGCCGAATACTGGCGGACACCGACTTTGAGGACTTGTGGATCCAGCCGGCGACGGGTGACGACGGAGGATCGCTGGGAGCCGCGGTCTGGGTGTGGAACGAGGTGCTGGGCCATAACGAGCGCATCACACTGGACCATGCTTACCTGGGTCCAGGCTACTCGGAGCAGGAAATCCGCGCGACGGTCGCGGCGAAGGGTGTGAAGTTCCAGGAGTTGGCCTGGGAGGACGTGCCGAGACTGGCGGCGAGGCTTGTGCATGAGAATCGCATCGTCGGGTGGTTCCAGGGACGGATGGAGTGGGGGCCGAGGGCCCTCGGCGCGCGCAGCATCCTTGCCAATGCCTGCAATCCTGCAATGAAGGACATCCTCAATGACCGCGTCAAGCACCGGGAGGATTTCCGGCCCTTCGCCCCGGTGGTGCCGGTGGAGAACATGACCGAATACTTCGACCTCCCGATCGAAAGCCCGTACATGCTGCTCATCGGGGACGTAAAGCCCGACAAGCGAGACGTGATCCCTGCGGTCACCCATACTGACGGAACCGCCCGGCCCCAGAGTGTGCGACGGGAAACGAACCCGCTATACTACGATGTCATGCGCGAGTTCGAGCGGATCACAGGTGTGCCGGTTATCATCAACACTTCGTTCAATGTCCGCGGCGAGCCGATCGTGTGCACGCCGGAACACGCTTACCGGTGCTTTGCGGGCACCGGGATAGATGACCTTGTCATCGGGCGTTGCTGGATCCGCAAAGAGGACATCGAAGACGGGAGCGCGCATCAATGAAGTCAATCATCCAGGCGTTCTCGGACGGCGGACGACTGGTTCGCGATCTCGGCCGGTTCGTGTGGCGGCGCAAAGTCTGGTGGCTGGTGCCGACGCTGATCTTGCTGCTTCTGGCTATCGTTCTGGTCGTGCTGGGACAGACCCCGCTTGCGCCGTTCATCTACACTCTCTTCTGAGTCCAGGTGAGTGCGATCACCGCCGAGCAGGATGCCCCGAAACAGTACGCTTCGCCACGTGCCTGGGTAGTGACTCTGGTCGCCGCCCTGTGGACCCTCCCCTACGCCAACTACGTCGTGCGCTTCGTGCCGCCGGAGAGCTACTGGGACTCGCTCTCCGGACCAAGTTACTACGCGTGGATAGTGCTGCACCTCGGCCTGACCGTGGGGCTCTTCGCGGTAGCCATCGGGGATGCGCGTTCAAGGCCGCCTCGCGCGGTCTCAAACGCCATTATAAGCGCCTGCCTGATCCTGCTGGTTAGCGCCTGTGCCATCGTCGACGACCAGTGGCGCTTGCGGATCATCGGCGTGGCGTACCGCAGGCTGCCGATGCACCAGCAGGCCGACCCCATCAGTGACCTGTTCTTCCACTGGCGATCGATATGGCAAGTGGTCATCGTGCTGCTCGGGCTGATCTCCCTGCACCAGGCCCTCAGCAGATCGCCCCGAACGCGCCCCCACCTGAAAGAAGCGTACGCCAGAATTGCGTTGATGCTCGCGCCGTTCATCCTGGCGGGGCTGGGTCTGGAGTTGGGCCTGCGGGCGGGCTGGATTCAGGAGCCCTGGGCCGCGCCCGACGGCGGGACGGCGATCTACCGGCTCAACCTGCTCACCGGCTGGGGGCATCGGTCGGGCGTGATGTCAAGCCTCATCGCCCCCGAGTATCGGGTGAAGGTGCAGATCAACCGCGACGGGCTACGCAACGAGGAGTTGCCCCACGAGCGCGTTCCCGGCCGAGGTCGCATTATGTGCCTCGGCGACTCCTTCACATTCGGCGTCGGCGTCGAGGCTGAGCAGACGTTCTCGAAGATCCTGCAAAACCGGCTGCTGAGAGACACCGATGTCATCAACACCGGCGTCACGGGGTTTGGCACGGATCAGGAATACCTGTACCTGACTTACGAGGGGAAACGGTATCAACCCGACCTGGTGGTTTTGGTCTTCTACTCGGAAAACGATATGGACGACAACCAGCGACACAGTGGCCTGGGGTACCCCAAACCCTACTTCGTCATGGGGCCGAACGGGCTTGAGCTCAAGACCTTCGTCGATTCCAGCAAGCTGCAATACGGAGCCGACCCCGAGCCGTTCTCATTCCGCCGCTGGTCGCGGGCCTACGAGCACATCCGACGATGGATCTACATGATTCAGGAAGCGCGCAAACTCAAGGCCACGCTTGCGAGTGCCCCGACAACCCCGACCGGGGCCCCGGCCGCTTCGTCCACGAACCGGCTTGCGGCGGATCCGGCGGCCTGCCTGGACGAGCCAAGATTCGCCCAACCGCCAAGCGGATATGAAGTGACCCGGGCCTTATTCCTGGCGACAAGCGACGAGTGCCGCCGGATCGGCGCGAAGTTCCTCGTGCTTCTCATACCCCCGCGCGAACTCGTCAAAGAGGCCCCAAACCCGACGAGCGAACTCGCAGTGCGTTCAGCCCGCGCCTATCGAGCGATGCGGGACGTGTGCCGGTCGCAGAGGCTGCTTTATGTTGACACCCTCGGGGAGTTGTCGCGTCGGCAACACAGTGGCCAGACCCTGTTCTTCACCCACGATCCCCATCCGACCCCGCAGGGCCATATTGCGGTAGCCGAGATGCTGGCACGCACGATCAGCGAAGACAACCTCATGCCCGCCAAATACGTCCTCGATGCCCGGAATCTCAACGCAACCCCCTCGCCACCGGACGGTTCATCGGTTACGCGCTGACCAGTCCTCCTCATGCCGCCTTCACCCCTCCCGTACCGGGAGAGGAGAGGCGAACGGCAGTTTTCAGGGGCAAAGACACCGGGGATACAATGAACGGCAACGTCCCGGAACCTCCATCATGTGGCTGGTTTGGTGATAGTTTGACGCGCCCATACACGGGCATTATACTGCCTCGGTATGTAGGCTGACAGGCGGGCTGTTCGGCTCGCTGGAGGAATGATGCCCTCCTTGCGGAACCACAGGCCGGGCCCGCCTGGCCTGACCAAGCGGGCTGCGCGAAGATTGACGTCCGCAACCGACCGAAGGAGAACCGAGAATGAGAGGAGCGGCCTGTCTCCTGGTGTCGTTGGCGCTCGTGGCCGCGCGCCCGCTGTGCGCCGCGGGGCAAGAGACGCGCGCCGCGGCGGCCCTCCTGGCTGCAGTCCCCCACGGCGACTTCTTCGCCAGCTACCCAGGGAAGTGGACGCCCGCCGACCCGCAACTGTGGGCGAATCCGCTCAGCTCGGACAAGTGTCGGTTCAAGGCCGAGGAGACCAACTATTTCCCTCTGTGGAACGGTGATGAGAGTATCGGCCAGATCCGGTACATCTACCGGCTCGGCATCCATCCCCTCGGAACGCACAGCCCCAAGGTGGCAAAGGACAGCCTCGTGCTCTCGCAAGACGAGTGGTCCGGCGGGTTCCCTGTGGTCTACTACACGCATTCGCTGCCGGATGTGGGCGAGGGGTCTGCGTTGTATGGCAAGGACCGCGTGTTCAATATCGAGCGGGCGACTTACGACCGGGGGAAAGACCGCTGGTTCAGTGAGGTCTCGCTGGACGCGCCGGGCACGATGTTCGGCGTAGCGGCACGGGACGGTACCCGGGACGACTTCATCTTCATGCAGTACCAGTACGGGATGAAGCGCGGCGGCAATGGCGAATGGCTGCCCGGGGCGGGCCCGATGGCCAACAAGCCCGGCGGGAAGAGCCGCATCCCGGGAGTCATGGAGCGCCTGCCCCAGCCGGGCGAACCCGACGCCGACCTGTACCCCAACACCCGCCTCCTCGTGGGCTGGCCCCTCTTCGGCCGCGGGCCTTTGGGACTCACCAGTATCCTGCGCGCCTGCCACGGGAGGGGTCTCCCGGGCAGTGAAGTGCCGGAGTGCATCCTCGACAACCCAACTCTGTTTGACTATCGCGCCGACGGTCGCCCCCACGCGTTTGCGGCTTCGATCTACATGCAGGCCGGTTCGGTCGATGCGAACGGCAAGTATGTCGGGAGATTTGCCGAAATCTACCTGCCGCCGGAAGCTGCGGCGCTGATCCCCAAGGCCGCGCTCACGGTGTCCC
>CAYWBK010000112.1:14023-15146 GCA_964455745.1 uncultured Armatimonadia bacterium | reverse complement strand
ACACCCCGCGCCTTGACCGTTCAAAGTGCCACATCTAAAAACGATGCTCCTGAGGAGTGGGCCGGGAGCATCGTTGCCGCGGCCCTGGCCAAGCCGTGGGGTGTCGCCGCACAAGTGCCTCACGCCGCCAGCTCTAACTTGTAGCCGACGGCAGGGACGGTGACGATGTAGCGGGGCGCGCTGCGATCCGGCTCGATCTTGGCGCGCAGGCGACCGACGTGCACGTCCAATGTCCGTGTGCGAATGTGCTCGTTATAGCCCCAGACTTGCATGAGGAGGTCGCGCGAGCGGACGACCTGGCCGGCATTGCGCACCAGGATATGCAGTAGCTCGAATTCCTTGGGGGTAAGGTCCAGGCGTCGCCCGCCGAGGGTGGCCTCATAGGACGCGAGGTCGAGCTGCAGGTCTCCGCAGGAGGCTTTAGCGCCACAGTCGGTCTCAAACCCGGCCTCGCCGGACCTGCGCAGTACAGCCACAATCCGAGCTTGGAATTCGTCCACGCTGAAGGGAACGCTAATGTAGGCGTCGGCGCCGATCTCCATGCACACCACACACTCGATGCCGTCGTGCACGGGGGTGAGGACGATCAGGGGCACGTCCGAGGCCTTGCGCACGGCCCTGCATACATCGAATCCATGCGCCTCGGCCAGGCCCATGCCAACGATCACGGCTGCGAAGGCGTCGAGGTCATCGCGCGCGGTGAGGCCCCCTACCGTCGGCGCAGCGTCGGTCTCGATGTCGGCGCCCCGCAGGACATCCCTGACCGTCCCGAAGAGTTGCGGGTCGGTGTGACAAAGCAGGACCCTGTGTATCATGCAAGGGCTCCTTTCCGTGGAGCGCGCACATGTCATCCCTGACGTAAGGCTTGTCTGGCAGAGCGGCGCCCTGCCGGTGCTCTTCGCCGGTTGGTCACCTCCGATATGTGAGACGACTGGGCGACGAGTTCAGGGTCTGTATCGGCTGGAGGAAGGGACGGGTTGAGGGAGGGCGCGGCACGATGGTGTAACCAACGTGGGGACGAACGGCGGACGGTCTCCTACCCCCCCTGCCCCCCCTCCCTCGTAGGGAGAGGGGGAACGGCGAACGGCAACGGCCTCCTACCCCCCTGCCCCCCTCCCTCGTA
>CAYWBK010000112.1:0-13923 GCA_964455745.1 uncultured Armatimonadia bacterium | reverse complement strand
CCCCCCTGCCCCCCTCCCTCGTAGGGAGGGGGAACGGCGAACGGCAACGGCCTCCTACCCCCCTGCCCCCCTCCCTCGTAGGGAGGGGGAACGGCGAACGGCAACGGCCTCCTACCCCCCTCCCTCGTAGGGAAGGGGGGGACGGCGAACGGCCTCCTACCCCCCTGCCCCCCTCCCTTGTAGGGAGGGGGAACGGCGAATGGCAACGGCCCTTGTCCCCCCTATGCCTCGACTACTTGCATGGCTATGTCAGCCCAGTGGCTGAGACGCTGCGGGTCGTAGCGCACTGTGCTGATGTCCTTTAGGATGATCTCCAGCGGGCAGCCGTGCGCCTCGCAGATGCGGCGCGTGGCCTGCAGGTCCTGGCGGACGTGCTCGCCGTCGAAGGTGTCGGTTGCCAGCGTGGCCGGGGAGGGCTTGCGGGAGAAGACGTAGTCGCCCGCGATCTCCGATGCGCCCAGTTCCTGGTCCACCCAGGCGCTCATCGAGACCTTGCGGACGTTGGGGATCAGGCGCACCTCGGCCATTTTCCGGTCGAGAGGATCGCAGCAGCCGTAGTACACCAGGCCGAAACGAGCGCAGATGCGGCTTGCGTAGTCCACCTCGAATTCCTTGAACATCCGCGGGGACACGGTCGAGAACATCTGCGCCAGACCGAAGGTCCAGATGTCTTTCGTGCGCGGCTTATTCGGGTCGTAGGCCGGGGCGGGCAGTTCGTCCACATACGCGCCGGTGCAGTGGATCAGGGGCTGCGGCCCGCACAGCAGACCCTGGTCCTCGAGCTGATCGAGCATGGTCGAGTAGCCGTCCGTCACCCGTCCGACCAGCGCGTGCATGAGTTCCGGCTGGTCGGCGAGGCCCCACAGCGCGCCCTCCACACTCATCCAGGTGCTGATGGGGTCCCACAGGGATATGTAGGGGTCCACTCCCCAGAGCCGCACCTCCAGCACCCCGTCGAAGATGTCATGGGCCACCGCGAGGCGGCGCTCCGTCTCGGCTGCGTCATGGGTGATCCGGGGCATTTGGACCTTTTCCAGGTCCGCTTCAGTTCGGAACTGGTTGATGAACCGGTGCCCGACGACCGAGTTGGTGGGGTCGGTTACCGCGACTTCCTCGTGGGCGCCCACTCCAAATCCGGTGTTGTAGACCGCTTTGGGCACGCTGATGTACGGCTCCACAACCATGTCGACGCGGAAGTGGTTCCACTGGAAAAGCGTGCGCTTCAGGAGATCCTCGTAGCCCCGGTACTCGGGATTCTCGCAACGCAAGGTCAGTTCGTCGTCGATGTTCATTTCGTTCCAGCAGACCTGGTCGATCATCACCATAGGGCGTGCCGGGTGGAGCGCATTGATTTTCCGCCAGAGCGCTCGTTTCTCTTCCTGCACGGGGAGAGCGGCGATCTCGGCGACGCGGGCGGCCAATTCTCGCAAGACTGCTAGGTCCTGGGCATTCGACATGATGTACCTCTTTGAGCGATGACGGGCGCTACGTGATGTCGCGCTCGTGAAATAGCGACCAGCCTGGCTTGGAGTATTTCGCCGCTGGAGGCACGAATACCTTGCCGGCCGGTGGCCTGCCGTGAGGCCCTACAAGGAGCCGCGTGGGGTCGCACGGCCTGTCGCCCCTTGCGGGGCTTACGCGGCTTCTTTCTCGGCGGCATCCACCAGCTCCCGCTGGTGGCAAGTGGCGAGCGCCCCCTGTCGGGGGCTGACGGCGGCGACTCGCCCTGTGCAACGACGGCGAGGACCCGAAGCAACACTACCTCCGGGGCTCCACCTGCAGGATCGTTGTGGACGACGGCGGGAGCGTCAGTTCGACCTCGGTTCCCGTGCCGACGGTCTCGCCGGAGAGAGCGTCGGTCACGGCGCTGCGCTCCGGCAGGCGGATCGTGCGTTTCCCGCCCTCTTTCGTGTGGATCGCCAGGAATCGTGAGTCGGCTCGCACGACATCCGCCGGGTTGCTGTCATATTGGTGCACCCCCGCTTCGCGGGCGACGGCGGCGAGCAGCTCGCGCGGCACGAACGGCACGGCGCAAAAGACGGTCAGGCCGAGGCCGCGCCCCGACCGCACCAGGCCGAGCTGGCTCCTGTCGGCGATCCGGCCGAGGACGGTGCAACCTGTTCCGCTCGGGATCAACGCCGGTCCGAACGCCGCGCTCGATCCGTCGGAGGCGTCGCCGAAGCTGCGCACCTCGCGCCGCGTCAGTTGGCCGCGCAGCCAGCACAGGTTGGCGAAATCCACCGCGCATGGGCCGGCGTTCTGCGTGCCGCCGAAGACGAACTTCATCCCCTGCAGTGGCAGGGCAGGCTTCTCAGGCCGCACCTGTGCCCACGGCGCATTCGTGAACGCCGTCAGCGGGAAGTCCAGAGATTCCCAGCCGCCTGACGGGACGGCCTTCTCCGGGGTCGCAAACTCGGCCCAATTCGTATCCTTGATGACGCACTGGACCGTCATCCGCTGCCAGGCTCCGGTCACGCGCATCCTTAGGCCGATGCCGTCGGTGGTGGCGGGGGCTGCCGTGGCGTCGGGCGGAGGCCCGATCGGCGAGTTGAAGTGGACGTCCGTCCAGCCGTAGCTCGTGTCGAAGCTCCAGCGTATGCCGCCTTCAATGGGGGTGAGGTCGAACCGCTTGTAATCCCGTTTCATCGTCTCGGCATCGCGCGGGTTGACCCATTTGTGCACGTCCCCGAAGCCCGCGACCGGCGTCGCCTCGGTCCGCGCAATCCCCGTCTCGGCTCTCTCCGGCAGGTCGCGCACCAACAGGTCGTCCGGTTGTGTAATACTGATCTTGCCCGGCAGGCGCTGGGGCAGGAGGCTCAGGTCGAACCCTGTCACCTGCGAGGCTCGTTTCGCTGATAGGCCGTCCGGCCCGTCGAAACCTGGGGCCCATAGGAACACCATCGCCTGCTTGCCGGCTTTGCGGAGCCGCTCGATCATCGCCGCTTGCCGGTCCGTCATCGCGAACGTGTTGAGGAACACAAGCATCTTGTACTGCGACAGGTCCGCGTGCTCCAACTGCGACAGCATCAGGCCATCGAATGGCGTTCCGAGGTGGTACATCTCGGTGCCGACTTCCATTACCATGCGGTACGCGGTCGCCATTCCCTCGCCGTCGCCGAGGTAGTAGCCGCTGCCGCGATCATATACCAACGCGATCTCGGCGTTCCGGTGGCGAGGAACAGTCAGGTTGCGCGTCGCCAGCTTCTGCAGGTCCGCAATCAAGGCCATGATCTGCGGATCATCGTACCAGCCCCGGCCGTTGTCGGCGCCGAAGTCCACGTACCAGAACCCGGCCCGCTCGGTGAGCGCCGTCGAGAACTCCCGGCGCACGCAAGCCAGGGATTCCGTCAGGTTCTGCGCCCGCCCATACTCGTTCACAGGATGCAAGTACGTGCGCGTGTCGGCCTCGATGATGTGCACTTTGCCGGCGCGAGCAATCGCCGTCGCAAAGCTCCTCAGCCGACCGTCCTGGCCCATCAGGCGATTGCCGTACTCATACGGGGCGACGAAGTAGTCGATGTCCGGCGATTTCAGGAGCCGCTCCAGCTCCAGGTGGCCGCCCTGAGTCTGTGGATACACGCCGAAGAAGTACCCGTAGTAAATGCCGTAAAGCACGCGCCGGCCCGTCTCTTGCTTGGCGATCTTGCCGAAGTAGGCGATGTCATCGGCGATGACGCCCTGATGGCAGTGATAGTAATCGAGCACGCGCTGCTCGACTGCCGGGTCGCGAAACGCGATCATCGCCGCCTTCTCGCGCGGCTCAACTCCGGGGACTGTCACCGTGTCGAACGTCACCTGCGGATCGCGCCAGGCCTGGCGCAGCTTGCCGACATCGCTGTATTTCGCGCGCAGCCATGCCCGGAAGGTCCTTGTCATCGCCTCGCCGGTATCGGGGTACTGGCTGGTCCAACTCCCGAAGTAGTGCCACTCCGTATAGATGCCATATCCGGCGTGATAGCCGATCACGCGCTTACCCCAGGGCCGGGTCTCCAGGTGGGCGATCAGCGCGCGCCAGGCCTCGCCTGCATCGTGCCGCCACACATCCGAGGCCGGAGAGGCGCGTTTCGCGCGCGCGGAGTCGTCGGAGCTGTCGAGCTGATCCGAGGTGGCGTAGCGCACCCACTCGGTGGGGTGCGCCTCCATCCACCAATCCGGCGGGACGAGGCGCACGTGCAGGATCAGGTGCGCCTGGGGGTCCACCGACAGGAACGCGCGGATGTAGTTATCCAGGGCGTCGAAGTCGTACTTGCCAGGCCCCACCCAGTTCTCTTCCAGGGTCGTCGCCGCGCAAAAGACGTGTATCCCGGCGTCGCGGAAGTTCGCGATCTGCCGCCTCCCCGGCTCCTCAAAGGGGTCAACCGCGAACGAACCCCGGTACATCACCGCCGGCTGCGGCTTACCGTTGAGGAACAGCACCGGCCCGCTGTCGGTCTGCCGCAGTTCCGCGCGCGTGGGCTGCTCGGAGGCGAGGCCCTCAGGCGTCTTCAGCACGCTTTCCAGCCAGTCTCGGTGCTTCTGGGCTTCGGCGGCTGTGATGAAGACCTCGGTGTGGAAGATCGGGATCGCGCTCCAGGGAGCCACGTACGCGTCGCCCTCGCTCTTTGCGGCCACCCATCCGGAGTCATCGAAGTCGACCTCGGTCCACCCCGGCTGCAACGTCTTCGCCGCCTTCCATGAGGCGTCGGAATTGATGACGACTTGCTGGCCGTCGGCGAGAGTGACCGTCAGCTTCACGATCAGCCCGGCTGCTCCGGGGCCGTTGCTGACCTCGCAGGCAAGCGCGTTCCGGCCCTTGTGCAGGATACCAGTCAAGTCCCACCGCTGCGCCACGCCCTTGCCATCCAGCGGCGACAGTGGCCCGTGACCGTTGACCCACAGCTTCGCGCCATCGTCAACGCCCAGCAGCAGCGTCGCCGACTTGACGTCCGTCGGCAGATCGAAGGTCTTCCGCAGCCAGCGGCTTTGGTTGACGCAGTCGATGGCAGGGATTTCGGGATACCATATCCACTGTGACGCCGTCTGTTGAGCGAGGGCGGGGGTTACTGCCACCAGAGTCAGAAGCCAGAGGCGGGGAACCATGATTGCGTACACTCCTGAACTGAAAATGGGTTGCGTAGACACCCGGTGGTCAGATTCGCGGCGGGGGCCTGGATGCCCTGCGTACGCACGAGGTCGTTTGCGCATTGCCGGCGAAAACACACCACCGCTTCGGACGAAAGTTAGAGTCCATCGCGGCCTGTTTCGGGCCGCAGCAAGAGGAGGGCCACCTATGGCCAAGAAGAAGCTCGGGATTGGTATCATCGGATCGGGCGGCATCGCACAAGGCGCGCACATGCCTGCCTACGCAGCACTGCCGAATGTCGAGATGCTTGCGGTATGCGATGTCAGCAAGAGCGCAAGGGAAAGCGCCGCGGAGAAGTTCAGTGTGCCCAACCAGTTCGAGACGTGGCAGCCTTTACTGGAGATGGACGAGATCGACATCGTCAGCGTCTGCACGCCCAACACCTACCACTTCCAGCCGACGATGGACGCCCTTAAGGCGGGCAAGCACGTGCTGGTCGAGAAGCCGATGGCGGTCAGCGTGGACGAGGCCAAAAAGATGGCGGCGGCGGCGAAGAAGGCCGGCAAGAAACTGATGATCGGCCAGACGGCCCGCTTCAGCCCGCAATCCAAGGCGCTGAAGGATTTTGTCGATGCGGGCCAGGTGGGCGACGTGTACTACGCCCGCGCAATGGCATTGCGCCGCCGGGGAATCCCGGGCTGGGGCGCTTTCACCTCGAAAGAGCTGTCCGTCGGCGGCCCGGTCTTCGACATCGGCGTGCACATCCTCGACCTGACCCTTTGGCTGATGGGTTTCCCCGAGCCGGTGTCCGTGTCCGGCCGCGTCTGCGATCCCATCGGCACGCGCCCCGGGCCGCAGGTGGCCGGCATGGGCAACTGGGACCCGAAGAAGTACGGGGTTGAGGACTTCGGCGTCGGCTTCGTGCGTTTCAAGAACGGCGCGACGCTGGTGCTCGAGGCAAGCTGGGCGCTCAACATCCCGGAGGATGTCTTCAGCACGATGATCTGCGGCACGAAAGGCGGCCTGCAAAGCTCGCCGCTCAAGCTCATCCGCGAGGAATTCGGCGGACTCACCACGGCCACGCCCGATATTCTCAGCGGCCCCAGCGGCCATGCGGAAGAGGTTCGCGCGTTCGTGGAGTGCGTCGTCAAGGACCTGCCGGAGCCGGTCCCGGCGCAGCAGGCGATCATCACCCAGCGGATCCTTGATGGCATCTATGCCTCCTCCAAGTCCGGCGCGGAGGTCAAGGTGTAGCGCGCGTTGCGTGATGGGACAAACGACTTGGACCACGAAGACACCAAGTCACGAAACGGCAGGGCTCGGCAGGCGCGGTCTGGCCGTTTCGTGTTCTGGTGTCTTCGTGGTCAACTTCGCCCCGTGGCCGGCCGGGCGAGGCTGCGACGGCATCTCTTGATCGGGAGGACATAGGATGAGCACCATCGACCTGAACCTGCACCACTGCGCGCCGGAGCCGACGCAGACCTATCGTATCGGGGCCATTGGCGCCGGGTTCATCATGCGCGACATCCATCTGATCGCGTACAACAGCGCTCGGTATGAGACGGTCGCCATCGCCTCGCGGACACCGGCGAACGCCCGCGAAGTGGCTGAAGTCAGGCGCATTCCTCGCGTCTACGATACCTGGCGCGAGCTTCTCGAAGACGAGGACATCGAGGTGCTCGACATCGCTTTTCCGCCCGACCAACAGCTTGCGATCGTGCGCGAATCCGCCAAGCACACCGACCACATCAGGGGCATCCTCGCCCAAAAGCCCCTCGCGATGAACTACCCCGAAGCGCGCGAGGCCGTCCGGGTGTGCGAGGACGCCGGGATCGTTCTCGGCGTGAATCAGAACATGCGCTACGACCAGTCGATCCGGGCGCTGAAGACGCTTCTCGACCGCGGGTATCTCGGCGAGCCGGTGCTGGGGACGATCGAGATGCGAGCGATCCCGCACTGGCAGCCCTTCTTGCGCGACTACGACCGCTTGACGCTGCTGGGCATGAGCATCCACCATCTGGACGCTTTCCGGTTCCTGTTTGGCGACCCGGAAAGCGTGTATGTCAGCGTCCGCACCGACCCGCGCACAGACTTCCCCCATCGCGACGGGATATGCCTATATATACTGGAATACGCGGACGGTTTCCGGGCGTCGTCGTGGGATGACGTCTGGGCGGGGCCGGCGCGGGAGGGCGCGGCGAAGGACTGCTACATCAAGTGGCGCGTCGAGGGCACCGAGGGCATGGCGCAGGGGACCATCGGCTGGCCCGAGTACCCGAATGCCTCGCCGAGCACGATTGACTTCACGACGAAGCTGATGCCGGGCGTGTGGTTCCGACCGCGATGGGATGAGGTCTGGTTCCCGGACGCGTTCTCGGGCACGATGGGGATGTTGTTCGACGCGATTGCGACCGGCACAGAGCCGGCGGTAAGCGGGAAGGACAACCTGGGAACGATGGCCCTGGTTGATGCGTGTTACCGGTCGGTGGAGGAGCGGAGGCGGGTGGAGGTGGGGGAGGTTCTCGCGGGGTAGGTGGCCGCCATCCCCTAACCCGGCGTAGGCGGAACGAGAGAAAGATCGACCACGAAGACACCAGGGCACTAAACGGCTAAACCACTTCAATTGGGATCTGTATTGTCGTTTCGTGTCTTTGCGTCTTTGTGGTCTGAATCGCCCATCTCTCTCGTGACGAACACAAATCGAACTGCAAATATGTACGGCGGCGACGGAGGTCCACCATGAAACTCGGTCTCATCAACTCCGCTTGGGCGCAGACGAACATGCCCACTCGGGAAGGCATTCAACACACCAAGCGCATCGGTTTCGACATCGTCGACATCTCGGTCGATCCGCTCGATATCGACATCCGAGAGCGCAAGCTCATCCGCGATTCGTGTCTCGAGGCCGGGCTGCCGGTGATCTCGGTGTGCTGCTGCGCACTTGGGATCGCGGACTTCGCCCCGCCGGTCCAGCGGTTCCACGTCGAGCGGGCGAAGGCGCACATCGATCTCGTGTACGAACTGGAAGGGCGCAATCTACTGCTCGTCCTCGGCGAATACATCTGGCAGCAGGAGGTCATCCCGCCCGAGGCGCAGTGGCAGTGGGCGGTTGAGAACGTGCGGCAGCTTGGCGACTATGCGGCGAACCTCGGGCTGGAGATCGCCATCGAGCTGGAGCCGTTCCATCAGTCGCTCGTGAACGACCTGCCGAAGATGGCGCGGTTCCTCGATGACGTAGATCACCCGGCGGTTCGGGCGAACGCGGACATCTCCCATATTGCGCTGGCGGGGCACAAGCCCGAGGACATCGCCGTCCTTAAGGGGCGCATCGCGCATGTGCATTTCTCGGACTGCGACGGCAAAGTGCATGGCGACCTTCCGCCGGGACGCGGCGTTGTGGACCTCAAGCCGTACCTGGCGGCCCTGCGTGACGTGGGCTTCGACGGAGTCGTGAGCATCGAGCTTGAGTACTCGCCCGACCCGGAGCGCATCGTGGAGTGGGTCACCGAAGCCTATACTGCCACCGCCAAGATGATGCAAGAACTTGACATTCGCGGCTGAATATGCAACAAATGAGGCCGTTGCAGAAGTCGCTGCGTCGTCTGTAGGAGCGCTCCTACAGACTTCCTCAATTGTTGTGGAGGCGGAACAGCCATGCCACAATCCTATGATTACATCATCGTTGGCGCCGGTCTCGCCGGAGCGTCTGCGATCGAGGGCATCCGCGAGGTCGATCCGAACGGCTCCATCCTGCTGATGGGCGACGAAGCCCACTTGCCGTACAACCGCCCGCCGCTGAGCAAGGACCTGTGGCTCGGCAAGGAGCAGGTTGACGGCATCTTCGCCCACGACGAGCAGTTCTACACCGACAACCGCGTGGATTTCCGACTTGGGGCGAGGGCCGAAGAGATCGACCCCGGCGTGAGCCTCGTGATTGACGAGGAAAAAGAGACCTTTAACTTCGGCAAGCTGCTCCTGGCGACCGGCGGCAGTCCGCGAACGCTCGACATCCCCGGCGGCGATTTCGAGGCCATCTGCTACTACCGCACCCTCGACGACTACAACCAGGTCAAGGCGATGACCGGGTCGGGCAAGTCGGCGACGGTGATCGGCGGCGGGTTCATCGGCTCCGAGATCGCCGCGGCGCTGAACCAAAACGGCGTCGATGTGACGATGATCTTCCCCGGCCAAGGGCTGTGTCGCCGCGTGTTCCCCGAATCGTTGAGCCTCGCCGTGGCGGCGATGTTCGCGGAGAAGGGCATCAGGATCGTTACTGACACTCCTGCCGCCTTCGAGCGTGACGGCGACAAATACGCGACGGTCACGAAGGGCGGCGCGAGGGTCGAGGCGGACATCGTGATCGTGGGCGTCGGCATCCTGCCGGATGTGGAGCTGGCGGCGGAGGCCGGCTTGCGGGTGGACAACGGCATCGTGGTCAACGAACGCCTGCAGACCTCGCATCCGGGCATCTACGCCGCCGGCGACAATGCAAACTTCCCCTTCGCGGCGCTGGGCAAGCAGACGCGCGTCGAGCACTGGGACAATGCCCGCAAGCAAGGCAAGCTCGCCGGGAAGAACATGGCCGGCGGGGAAGAGGCCTACACCTACATCCCGTACTTCTTCTCCGACCTGTTCGATCTCGGGTACGAGGCAGTGGGGGATGTGGATTCTTCCTTGGAGACGTTCCCGGTCTGGCAGGATGAGAACAGGACGGGGATCGTCTATTATTTGCGGGATCGCAAGGTCCGCGGGGCGATGATGTGCAACGTGTGGAAGAAGTTGAAGGCGGCGAGGGAGCTCATCCAATCGGACGCTATTATGTCGGATGACGATCTGCGAGCGGCCCTTGCGTAGCGGATTGGTCGGAAGCGATTGCAGAAGTCTGTAGGAGCGCTCTCCAGAGAGCGATCTTGCCGTCGAACGTGTCGGTTGCGCGTCATTTGGGGCGCGTACGGTGTGATGATCTGGTCCATGCCGTTGCCGTCAGACCCCGGAGGGGTCGTCAGCTTCTAGCCAGGGGCGCAAGCCCCTGGAAAGCGTGCCTCCTCCGCAAATCAGCCCCGAAGGGGCGACACGAAACCGACAACATTGCGCCATTTGTGCCGCCCCCTTCGGGGGCTGTTCCTATCCAGTAAGGGGCCGTGTTCCAGGCTCCTGCGACGGGCTGGCGCTTGTGCCAGCAGGGCTAAACTCTTTCGGCCCTTTGGGCCTTTTGAGGCAACGGCCTGTGGTCCGCACACAAAATGTGGGTAAAGCATAGTCAGAGAGGAGGGCGTCACATGGGCGGGTCACAGCCACAGGAGACCGGCTCCGCTGAACCGGCGGGGCCGCTGGACGCGCAGCAGACGCAACAGATGGCGGCGGAGTTGCCGGCATGGACGCTGACCGGAGAGACACTCGAACGCGAATTCAAGTTCAAGAACTTCCGCGAGGCGCTGGCCTTCGTCAACACAATGGCTGAGATCGCGGAAGCCGCCAAACATCACCCCGACATCGCCATCTCGTACAACCGGGTGCGGCTCGCGTTGACGACGCACAGCGCAGGCGGGCTGACGGGCAAGGACTTCGTGATGGCGCGGCTGATCGACGTTCTCGTGGCGTAGACCACGGGCCGCAATTCGAAAGGAAGGCTTCTACGAATTTGCGCGATTATTTAGCTTTGGGGTCTTGCTTTTTGGTCACGTTTGTGCCAAAATAACGCAGTCAGAATACGGGCATCAGTCAAAGGAGATCACAAATGAGACGACGAACGCTCATCTTGGCGGGAGTACTAGTGTTGGCGATCGCCATCTCGATGGTGGCGGCGGGGGCGAGTTCAGTGCTCAACACGGGGTCGTTAGCCGCGACTACGTCCATCATCTCGCAGAACCTGTCGTGGGGGGCCGGCAACACAATGACTTTCGACAAGTTCAATGTTGCAGGTGCCACGCTCATCGGGTTCTCGATTTCCCTCGACGGAACCCTAACGTCGAACATGACAATGACGAACACCAGTGAGGGCAGTATAAACTGGTACATGAGCAGCGCCGGAGCCCTGACCCTCACAGACCCCACCGCCAGCACGGATGTTGTGACAACGCTCCCAACCAGTGACTATTCAAGTTCCCTCTATCCGGCATACGGTGGCACGGAACCTAAGCTGACCGCAACCGGCTCGGGCAAAACGTTCACGGCCACTAATGTCACCGCCTCAGATACCACGAGCGCGGTCTGGTACAACGCGATCGACTCGAGCTATATGACAGGCTCCGTCACGGCAGATAGCTATAACTCGAGCGACGCGGTGGTTGCCGACTTCAGCGGGCCGGGAACAATCGTGTTGGATGCTACAGGCACCTACCTTACCGGAGCAGGTGCTACCGGTAGCCAGTCAAACTCAGAGACCGGCGCGGCCGGCGCCACCGGCTCGATCACGTACTATTACGAGGAGACCCCCTCCACCCCCGAGGTCGGCACCTTCGGTCTGATGGGCCTGTCGATGCTCCCGATTGTCGGCGTGGCCATTCGACGGCGCAAGCGCAGCTAGGCGCGACGACGAGTTCATACGATGCACAGAAACGGCAGGAGGCGACTCCTGCCGTTTTCGTGTGTTCTGGCCTATGCTGCGCCTTCCTCGCCGCTGACCACGCGGCTGCATTCAGCGCAATCCTGCACACCCCACTGCCTCCAGCGTTTCCCCCGCACTTCGTCCCCACTGAGTCCCAGGTGGAGAACTGCCGATTCCCGCGAGCTTCAGTATAGCGGGTTATCCTTAGACCAAGTGAAGGATGCCCTCTGACCAACCATGTGGGGGCGCGACTTATCGCGCCCGATTCGGTTGTCGTGTCCGGGATTCGTGCAGCTACGAACGGGCTGGGCGTGATAAATCGCGCGGCAACTTTGATCTTTGAGGGGCACGATTACCGATTCAGATTGGCAAAGAGCATCATCGCGCCGCCACATACCCGGACAGGATACGCGCTAGATAGGTACTTATCGTGCCCGCCTCCGCAATCAGTTATGCACTTCATGCTCTCTTTGGACGAATTTGCGCAAGAATTGACCCCATCAAACTTGCGGTATGTTCACGATTGTGCAATAATCCGTAAGCTAATGGGGGTGAGAGCCGAATGGCGCGGGAGTGACCGAGTGCGTATCCTCATGGTAGCTGCTGTTGCAGCCTTGTTGGCCGGGGTCCTTTCCGTCCACGTCGCCTCCTGCGACTCCATTACCTACAGCGACTCGTATGGACCCGACAAGGCCGGCTGGACAGGCAGCCTCTCCTTCCCTGAGTTCAACCCGTCCTACGGCACGTTGACCGCGATCGTATTCGAGATGACGGGCACGGTGCAAGGCTGGGAGCAGGTCGAGAACCTCGGGCCTATCGGCGCCTACATTACCGCAGACTTGACTGCAACGATCGACTTGAGCCGGCCGAATGGCACGCTGATCGTAGAGACGATCCCGCTCAATGAGCAGGTGTTCTATACCTACGCCTGGGACGATCCTACCTACAACTATGTTGGCACGGACAGCGGCTCGGCATTCGGCCTGTCGGCTGAGGACGTTGAGTCGGCGACGCTGAGTTCGCTGGGCGATCTCAATCTGTTCACCGGCACGGGCAGCATCGACCTGCCGGTTGCGTCTTCCGGACAATCGACCGCTTCGGGACCCGGCAATATGCAGTCGCAGTTCGCGACGCTCGCGGGGGCCGACGTCACAGTAACCTACGAGTACGATGCGGCTCCGACGCCGGAGTTCTGCTCGGCCGCCTTGGTGGGGCTCTCGGTCCTCCCGGCGGCTGGTCTGGTCCGCAGGCGGCGCAGGAGATTCTGAAGGTACGTCGGCACGTCCTGCATTCGTCGTCGGCATTTCCCGGTGAGGTTGGGCATCGGCAGGTCTTGCGGAAAGGAGGCGTTCGCTGATGAGAAGGGGAGTTGCCGTCATGGCCGCGATGGCTTTGGGGCTGCTCATTCCTCTCGCGCGGGCAGGTGCGTACACCAGCGTCTCGTACTCAGGCAGCGTCACCAGCTTCACCTACACTTCGGTGGCCCCGAATGGGCAATCGACATCGGTCGTCCTGACCCCCGGTACGACGGTATCCCTCCAGGGCCAGACGTTCTATTATGACATGGCAGGTTGGTCAGCCACGGTGGCCGTCCCCGCGTTCAACCCGACTCTGGGCACGCTGGAGGGGATCACCTTCGACTTGACGGGCTTCGTTGGAGATGACGTCACGGCGACCAACAAGTCCGGCAAGGCGGGCATCGTGACGGCAACACTGTCGGCTACCCTGAACCTTACTATGCCCAATGGGACCACGATCGTTTCCGCGCCATCCGCGTCCGAGTCCAAGTCTGTTGCCGCATCGGGGGCCGGAGCCACCGTTACGTGGACCCCTGGCGACAGTTCGTTGGAGTCTTTGCTGGAGAGCTCGAGCACGCTGGACGCCAGCTCGTTCGCTGCGTTTATCGGAACGGGTTCCGTGAACCTGCCGATCATGTCGGCGTCGACGTCGAAGGTCGTAGGGCCGGGAAACATGAGTTCGAGGGTGAGTACGAACGCAGGGGCGAATTGGACGATCACGTACGACTACCAGACGTGGTCCACGCCTGAATTGGGCCCCTTTGGCCTGATGGGCCTGTCGATGCTCCCGGTTGCCGGCGTGGCCTTGCGGCGACGGAAGCGACGTTAGAGCGCGACACGAATTCCCGCGATGCACAAGAACGGCAGGAGGCGACGCCTGCCGTTTTGTCGTCTTCGGCTGGCGAGATCGCCCGCCACATCGACGGCCAACCTCACCCCCTCGGCCGCCTATGGCGGCCACGCCCCTCTCCACTCGTGGCTATGCTTTACCCACATCTTGCGTGCGAATCACGGGC
>CAYWBK010000111.1:0-15217 GCA_964455745.1 uncultured Armatimonadia bacterium | reverse complement strand
CTGCGTAACCTCTCCGAATGGCTATTGACAGTGTGTCCCTCGCGCTATAGCGTGTGGAAACGCCTCGCGCGAAAGACGGTTCATATTCCCTATGGGCTCCGGGAGGGTCTTCGCTATGCAAGCAACAAGTGGTCGCATCGCCCTCGTCGTCTCCCTCACCATCGGCATCGCCTTCGCTCTGACAGTCTCAACTTGCCCCCTGTGGGCGCAGACACTTACCGTCCAGATCGTCCAGCCTGATGACGACCCATTCACCGTTGCGGTCGGCGTCGCGCAGCCGTTTGAGGCGGTCGCGTGCGTCGACGGCGTCGAGCTTGACGATGGCACGGTGACGTGGAACTGGGATTTCGGCGACGGCAGCGATCCCTCAACCGACAATCCCACGGCGCATACATACGCGGACGATGGCAATTTCACAGTGACAGTCACTGCCACCTACAATGGCTTGCAGGCACAGGCCAGCATCAGTGCCGCGGCGTCGCCGGCGGGGATAGAGGCGGACCTGGAGATACTACCGGCACCAGGCACCGTATGTGACACGGTCACCGTCAAAGTGCGCATTCCATGCCAGACGCTGGCCGACAACTCGCGCAATTTCACGGGAGCGAGGTTCTACAAAAAAGTGAACGGCGTCTGGGTTCAACAAGGCGGAGTGAATGATGAGTGGAGCCCGACGGCATGGGAGATGGATGATAATGGGAAAACGTACTGGGCCGGTTCGTACGTTTGGCAGACGGCCGCCGAACACAATGAGAGCATCGACTGGAGGATCGATTACCGCGTCGATAGCGAGTCACTGCTTCCGCCGGCCACGCGCCCGCCTATCATCGGCTCCAGGGAGGTCACCTGGACACCCTGCAATACCGTGGTCACATCCGGGACCGACGTCATCCTCCATCATGCTGGCAACAACCAGCACCAGATCAACTGGAACATCGTGCACATGGACGTGCCCGGCCTGACGTTCAATGTGACGGTCACGATCTACGACATGTCAGGCGGGACGGTCAAGACGCTCAATCCCCCTGCACAGTCCGGTCCCGGCAGCGGCAGTGTGACATGGGATGGCACCGACAACTTCGGGGGGCAGGTGCCCGCAGGCGTCTACGCGTACACGGTAGCGGCGGGCCACGGATCAGGCGCGAACTCGTGCGGGGACATGGACAAGTCAATGGCGCCGACAATGACCATCGCCTCTCGCCAAGATCAGCCGTTCACATATAACCTGGACGTACCATCGCTCACCGTCGACATGCTCACCCCTTGGGAAGTGGATGGGGCAGCATCGGGTTGCACCATCACTGTGTACGGGCCGCGCCTCGATGCACCGAAGGCGACCGCCAATCTAGGAGATATTGCGAGCAATCCCACTACTGGGTATAACGACCTCTCCTTCGGGATCGCCCCTACCGAGGTCGGCACGTTCACCGCGGTGCTTTCTGCGATGCAGACCCCAGCAGTAGGGGCGGCCAATCGCGACGGAAAGGCAAAGCCTATTCTCCAAAAGGGAAATGCTCTCCAGATATGGCCGCAGGCATTCGTGACTGGTTGGGGGGTAGACGACGTCGCTAGTGTCATCGACTCCATGGGTATGCTCGACAGCCTGACTGGTACCCACTACCAAGCAGGCGGCGATGATGTCCACACCATGCAGGGAACCACGGAGGCCATGAAGTCTTCCTCGATTATCTTCCTGGCGGGGCACGGCGCGCCATGGGATATAGGGCCTCAGTCAGAGGGCGGCCCAGACCTGTCATCCCAGCAGGGCAACGACGACCCGACCATCGACCTCTATCACATACAGAAGCTCCCATTCCAACTGAATCGAGCCCAACTCATCTACTTTGCAGGGTGCAACACCTGGAACCTTCCAGACGCTCCGACCGGCTTCCCTGCAGATGGCGGTCTTATCAGTGCGAGCTTGGCTAAGGGGGGACACGCAGCCGCCGGTTACGTGGGGATCACACAACTGCCGATGCGCATGTTCTTCGATGCCCGCTTGTTCCAGTACATGATGCACGACGACGACGACGTTGGCACGGCTGCCGAGCACGCCCTCGATGATACGTTGACCATCTGGGGCATCAGCGGCAACGCTGAAGGCTTTCGGTGCACAAACTACCGCCTGACGCTGAAGTCGGCCCGATGGGGTGAATGAGCGAATGCTGAGAGACCCGGCGGCTGATGTCGCACAGCGGGATTACGGGTTCCGACGCCTCGTTATGCTCTGGGCGGTCATTGCGGTCACCGCTTTGCTCATGAACCCAGGGCTGGCCCGTGCGGGCGATGGCCCGGCACTGGCGGACCTGGGAACCCTCGTCGCCTGGATCGCGAACGCTCCTGTCTCTTGCGTCAGACTCGTACAGGGCGGGGGGCGGGACGCCATGGGCACCGCGAAGTCAGTGTATGGCGTAGGTAGCGAGCGCTTCTCAGTGTTCGTGCAGCAGCAGACGAGCACGGTCGTGGTGCTCCGGACCAACCGGACGAGAGGAGCTATAGGGGTGGCCATCCCGTCCGAGGAGCAACTGCAGGTGGCAACCGGCCTCGTGAAGAAGTGCTGGGGGCTTGCCGCTGGCGGCCTGCGCTTGGTGAAGGATGCGCCGATCATGGACGGGCTGCATCTCTTCGTGTGGACCAGAGAAGTCAGCCCCGGCGTCTTGACAGGCGACGTAGCTACCGTGATCGTCACGGCTGACGGGCGGATTAGCAGTTACTCTGAACGTCGAGCATTGTGCGGCGTGGACCCGGCCGCGGTGAAGGTACAGCGGCCTACTGCGGAGGCAATAGGGGCCCGGTTGACGGCAAAGCACGCGCCGCTTGGCGCGAAGTTCGAATTGCAGTCGTCTGCGCTTGTACTCAGCAGCCCGCTGGTCCCCGGCCAGGGGCCAGCGTGGGAGATGATCTACAGTAAGGCCGCGGCCCCGTCGGTCCCGCCGGTGATGGTCGTCATTGATGCGATGACTGGCCAAGAGATACGCTGCATACTGCCGTAGACGGAGGAACACATGCGCTGTTGGGTTGCCTCACTGGTCGCAATCGCACTGCTGGCCATCGGCGCAGAGGTAGGTCTGCGCGCCTACCGCAACCGGTATCCTACGCCGCCGGCAGAAGAGCAGATCGCACTGGCAGCGTGCCTGGGCGTGAGGCCATCGCAGGTGGCGCTCATCAGTTGCAACAGTATGAGGGGGCCGTGGCCTAACCGGGACTGGATGGTAATGCCTGCTGAAGGCCCCGGTGACTGGACCGCCCTCTTGCAGACATGTCCCTCTGGGTTGGTGAGCTTCTCCGCCAGGACGTCGGCTGGATGGATTCCGCCGCCCGACACGGGTCAGGGGGCGCAGCCGCTAACGAAGCAGCGTGCCGCAGGGATCGCCCTCGGGCTAGCGAACCAGTTCTGGCGGGCAGGCGCGCCCGGGCCCCTGCACTTCTACGCCACCGAGACACGGCCGGAGGCCCCTGACCAGTATCTCGTGCGCCTGGAGCCAGACGGCGACGGCTTCACGGGTCCCCAAGGCATCTCAGTGTACCTTGATGCCGCTTCGGGCGCTTGTGTCTGCGTGCAGACGCACGGTTGGCCGCGGTGAGACCTGGTCGTTCTTCCCCCTGGAAGCGGCCGCGCCGCGCGGCCCACACCTCTAACGCGCCGTCCTGCACGTGAAGAGCGACACCGAGCGCCGCTGCGCTGCTATCGGGACCAACGGTACCTGTTCTCTGGCCTCAGCAACATCTCACTGCCTCAGCTTCTCTGCGATCTCTGCGATACGCTTGCCGAGGGTTCGGCAGATTGCCAGTTCGGTTTCGTCTGGCGGGATGTCGCCCATTGCGCCGGCTATGTGGCCGGGGCCGTAGGGGGAACCGCCTGTTTTCGTGGTTAGCAGAAGCTGCTCGGAGTATGGGACCCCGACGATCAGCATTCCCAGGTGGATCATCGGGAACCAGGAGGCGATGATCGTCGATTCCTGGCCGCCGTGCAGCGAGGCGCTGGAGGTGAACACTGCGCCCGGCTTGCCGATGAGCGATCCGTCCATCCACAGTGGGGCCATGCGGTCGAAGTACAGGCGCATCTGGGCGACGAAGTTGCCGAACCGCGTCGGCGCGCCGAAGGCGATCCCGTCGACCTCGCGCAGGGCCTCGACCGTCGCCAAGGGGTACTTCGTGCTGCAGCGGGTGTGGGTGGCGAGCCAGCGCTCGTCCTTCGCGATCACTTCCTCGGGGGTGATTGGGTCCCCGACATACGCGACTATCGGTTCGCCCCCGGCGGCTTCGACCCCCTCCGCCACTGCGCCGGCCATCGTCTCGACATTGCCGTATCGACTGTAGAATGGGATGTAGATGCGTGCCATTCCGATACCCTCCTTCGGGTCACGACCCGCGCGTCATTGAGCGCGACGCCACTCCTCCAGGGCCGCCCTTCCGGTCGCCGCAATCGGCGAATCCGGGTACTGAGCGACAAGCTGTTCGAGCAGCTTCCCCGCCTGGGCTCTGGCACCGGATTGCCGCAGAGCCTGAGCAGCCTCCAGCAACGCCCGCGGGGCAAGGGAGCTTTCGGGCCGATCGTGTGCCAATGAAGTATAATTCGTCACAGCGGCCGTAAGTTCCCCGTTTTCGGAAAGAATTTGTGCTTTCAGCAACCATGCCTCGTCACTGACGGGCGATTCGGCGGGAACCGCCGTCACCAGAGCCAGCGCGCGCCCCAAATCCCCCCGGTCTCGCAGCTTTAGGGCGAGCAGCCACTTGTCGATGCCGCTGTCGGCATCTGCCTTCGTTGAGCCCAGGCCCGTGATGAGCACCACGCGCTCCAGGGCGCGCGCCGCCCATTCCGAATCTGCGAACTCGCCGGCCAGCTTGCGGAACGCGGCCTTGGACTCCTCCAGTTTACCGTCGCGGAAACTCATCTCCGCAAGCTGGTAGGCCACATAGGCCGGGCCGCATCGGCCACTGACGGGCAATGGCATGGACCCCGGCAAGAGGGTCATGTCGCCTGCCATCAGGGGACCGGGCGCCAGGTTCAGTTGGCCCGGCGGCGGCGGGGGCATCTCGCCCTCTCCCGCAGCAGGCAGATGGGCCAGCTTCGTGTACGCATCGGTGGCGGCGGGGTAGTCGCCCGCTGCAAAGGCGCAGTCGGCCAGCCCCCAGGCGGCCTGGATCGAGGCATCGCCGCCGCGACGCTGGATCACCTCGGCATAGATGGTGCGCGCCTCCTCGACGCGATGGACCTCATGTAGGAGCAGGTCGGCCAGCATGAGGTCGCCCCGGTCGGCGATGGCCGACGGCAGGCCGGGCTTGCGGTGGGCGCGCAGCACATCGATGGCCGCGCGAGTGTTGCCGGCCAGGACATGTGCCCGCGCGACGCGCTGAGCCACGGCGGCCTCCTGCATCGGGTCGATCTTCTCGGTCAGGACGCGTTCCAGCGCGTCCACCGCCGCCGGCGAGCCGTCCTGCTCCAACTCCTGAGCGAGTTGCAGCAAGAGAAAGCCCCGCGTCTGGGCGTTGGCGATGGAATCGAAGGCCTTCAGGGCTTCGGAAGCCTTCGCGCCCCCGGCCAGTTGTGCCCTTGCCAGCGCCGGGGCGGCGAGATCAGGCAGTTTCCCCTCGGCGGCGTGCCGCAACAGGACGCGGCACACATCTTTCGCCGCGACCTCATCCCTGGCGAGGGCCGTCAGTCGCCCGGATGCGTAAGGCCCCTCGTTGGGGGCGCTCATCGCAACCAGGTACTCCTCGGTTGCCTTGTCGAACTGCAGTGCGCCCTCATAAGCTTCGGCGAGGGCCCCTGCAAACATCGTGTCGAGGTTTGTGGTCGCTCTTGCTTCTGTATATATGGAGATCGCTTCTCTATATAGTGAATGCTCTGTCAGGATACGCCCGTACTGATAGACACTGCGGGCATCCGCAGCCTTATAGTGTGTCGCCGCCTTCCAGGTCGCCATCGCCTCATCACTGTGGCCGCCTTTGGCGAGGGCGTCGCCGAGCGCGATCCCGACAAACTGATCGTCCGGCTGCAACTTGACGAGACGCCGATAGAACTCGGCGGCGCGGTCGAACTTCGCGGCCTGAAGAGCCGTGTCCGCCGCGGTGCGGAGGGTTGCGACATCGTTGGGGTCAGTAGCGAGGATACGCTCCTGAGCCTGCAGGGCCTCTTCCGCGTCGCCGGCCCGTGAGGCGAAGAGCGCCAGGCGGCGCAGGGCGGGCAGGTCGCCGCCGGCGGCGGCCTTGCGGGCCTCGGCGAGCAGCTTGTCAACTGTGCCCTGGTCCTTGCAGGTGTCGAACAGCACGGTTAAGACGCCGGGGTCGGTGGGCTTGGCCTTCAGCACGTCGCGGCAGACGCCGATGGCCCGCTCGAACTGCCCCTTGTCGCGAAGGCCGATCGCGAGGCGCATGAGGATGTCGGTCCCCTCGGGGGCGGCTGCTGCGGCTTTGCGGGCGCTGGCTTCCGCGCCGGCGTAGTCGCCCGCGTCCAGCAGGTACTGCGTCAGCATGATGCCGGCCTGGGAGTCGACGATTCCGGCGGGCAGCAGGTCAATATACCGCTTCAGGCAGTCGGCGGCCTTGGCGCTGTCGCCGAGGCGGCGGTAGAGGCGCGAAAGGGTGAAGTAAAAGTCCGATGGCGCCCGCTGGCCCTGCGGCACGGCCTTGATCCCCGCCTGGCAAGTCGCTACCGCCCCGTCGATATCCCCGGTGCGCTCCTGGAGAGCCACGATCTGCCGATAGACGCGGACAGGGTCCGCCGCCTTCGGAGGCAGTTTCAGGAGACGCTCGTAGGCGGCGATGGCGCGCTTGGTGTCGTTGGCAGCCTGGTACATTGCGGCGAGGTCATTGAGCACGGCGGCGCGCGCCTGGTCGTTGGCGGCGGCATTGTAGGCGCGCTCATAGGCCAGGGCGGCTTGTGTCGTGTCGCCTTGTAGGCGCAGGCTGCGCGCATCGGAGACGGCCTGGCCGTAGGCGTCCGGGGCCTGCGCAGGCGCAACCTGGGCGTGAAGGGGGGCGCAGGCCAAGAGGCACGCCCCCGCCACGGCCACGAGAGCCCATCCGCGATGCCGGCGGCCTGTCGTCCGCTGACTCGCCGGCCGTCTTTCGTTCTCGTCAGGTCTGTGAACGCGCGGTTCACCGCGCGTGCCGCGCCATGAATGGCGCGGCCACACGGTGCTGGAGGATGGCATGATCGGAGGCGGGGGATGTGGCGATCCCCTGCGTCTTAGAACGCCGTAAACCGGCATGACGATTGTCTCGCATCTTTCATTGGCTGGCTTTCGCCGTCCACCAGGGGTCGTTATACCAGGCCTTCACGCCCTCGACCTTCGCGCCGGGGCCGTTCAGCACGCGCTCGAGCGTGCCGCCGATCGCTTGCCTGCGGGCCATCAGGACTGCCGGGTCCTCCGTGTACTTGGTCCAGCCGGCGGTCACGGCGCGCAGATCGAGCGCCTGGCGGCACTGCTCGGCCAGCTTCGTGTCCCCGGCCTTCGCCAGCCCGCAGGCTTTCTCCGCCAGCATGACCATCATGTCGTAGTCCTCGATGCCGTCGCGGGTCAACTCCCAGCGCACCGAGTTCACCGGGCCGTCGGCGCCGGGGTAGATCATCGAGCCGTCGGAGTTGCCGCCGGGGTAAGTCAGCGGCTCCTTCCAGGGGTCCTTTGGCCAATATGTCGTCGCCCAGTACAGAAAGCCCGTGATGTCGTGGGAGAAGAGCTGCCAGTACAGCATCCGCTGCTCGATGCCCGGGTAGTCGATGCCCCAGCAGTTCAGGTACGGGTTCTGGGCCGAGATGCACACATAGGCCCAGATCTCATCGCCTAGCTTCTGACGCTCTTTCAGGAAGACGGGTTCGAAGCAGTCGCTGTGGGGCACATGGATGTTCACGAAGCCGGCGAGGTCTTTGTAGACCGGGTTGCCTGGCTCGATGGGACGGCTGGCGCCGTAGCCGTAAGTCAGCAGGCACTTGAGCTTCGGGGCGACTTCATGCACGAGGCCGAAGGCTTGCTTGACCTGTGGGAAGGCGGCCTTGCCCGGCTCGTCGATGGTGTAGATGTACGCGTAGTCGAGCCAGCCCTTCTCCTCCAGATGGGCCTGGGTCTGGCGGAGTATCTCCTTGCAGCGGGCGATGCGCTGCTGATCCTCGACCGCCTCGACCGTGCCCCAGCCACCGGGCAATTGCGCCCAGGAGATGTTGAAGGCGTTCTGGCCGTGGGCGAGGTAGAACTCGACGTCGCGGTCGAACTTCGTCCAGTCGATCGTGACCTTGCCGCTGTCGTCGGTCTTGATGTCCGGCGTGGCGATGTTCTGGTCGCTGCAGCGATGTTGCAGCGAGTTGAGCCGATAGGCTCGGGCGAGCTGCTCCCGGTCGGTGTCCTTGCCCTCCTCGAAGTCGGGGTTCGGAAGCACGTTTACATCGGCCGCTGCGCCGACCGGTGCGAGACGGGCGTCATCCACCCACACCGTTCCGGTCTTGTTCACGCGGATGTAGATGCGCCTCTCGCCGTCCTTGGAGTTCAGCGCCCAGCGCGCCTGTTTCCACTCGCCCTCGGACGGCGGGAAATCCGCTCCCTGCGATTGCCCGTCAAGGGCCCCCACGCCGGTGTCCATCATTCCCTGGGTGCGGTACCAGAAAGTCAGCTCGTAGTCGGTGTTCGGCGTCAGTTTGAGCGGCTCGGTGTACCAACAGAAGCGCGGAGCCTCGACCGTGCCGGGTTCGATCTTCGTCGAGGTGACGCGCAACGACCGGCTGCCTTTGTGCTTGACCTGGGTGTCGAAGGCGGCGACGAAGTCCGCCGTGCCGAAATAGTTCTTCTTCCCGGTGACGTCATCGCCGACCCAGGCCCCGCCGATCCAGTCCTTCGGCACGCCGGGCGCGGCGACCAGGTCATGGCGCGGCCAGACGAGGCTCCAGATGATCTGCCAGTCGCTCTTCAGGCGAGACGCCAACGGCAGCGCGAAGTTCCAGACTCGCGCGCTCAGATCGATCTGCGTCGGCTTGGCGTTCCGTGGCGTAATCGTGATCTTGCCCCGGTAGATGCCCGCAGGCTGGTCGGGGGCGGCGTGGACGGTGACCCAGAACGAGCGCAGTTGGTTGCGTGGGATGTCGACCGCCGAGTTCGGCAGCAAGGGATCGGGGATCATGCCCTTGGGCAGCTTTGCGCCGCCCGAGGGCTTTTCGATGTTGGCGTATCCGACGAGGTTCACCGTAAGGTCTGCGGCAGCGATGCGCGCGCCCTTCGGCCCGCCCAGGTCGGAGACGGCGCAGGTCACTGCACTCAGGTCGTCGGCCACCGGCACGACCACGATCTGCGTCGCTTCATAGCTGTTCTTCGCGAGGGTGATGTCGGCGCGACTGCCGGGGGCGCCGTTGTAGGGCTGGTCGTAACGCACCTTGTTCATGGGCGTCTCAGGGCACACCACGTAGCCCCGGTCGGCCGCGGCGGCCTCGAGACGCAATCGGCCGGTCTGGTCCGAGAGTCGCTGCAGCTCACCCTCCGCTCGGTCGAGACGGGCGCTGATGTCGCGGAGGTCCTCCGGGTTCAGGCGGGCACTCGCCAGTCGCTCGCGGAGCTTGCCCAGAGCACTGGACTGCGCCTGCACGCTCGCCTGGAAGCGCCGGGCAGAGTCCGTCTGCCGGTACGGCTCCGCTGCGGCAAGCAGCGCCTCGGCGCTCTTCAGCCCGCTGCCGGTCAGGTCGCGCAGGGCTTTCGCGATCAACGGCACGTAGTCGAGCTTCATGCCGGTCAGCGTTCCGAAGTTCTCCGGCTCGTGGAAGCCGCTCTTGCATGGCGACCATGACGACACCTCGCCGTGCGGCTGCTCCTCGCGTCCGAAGTTGATGCGCCAGGTCTCGCCGACCGAGGCGTCGATGCCCAGCAGGGCGAGCGGGATGGCGATCTGGGCGGTCCAGCCCTTCGCGTCGCGGCTCGTAGCAACCTTGGCGTCGCTTTCCCAGCGCGGGTCCTGCCCGATCTCGTCGCGGAAGGTGCCTGCTGCGTTCACGACGAAATGATAGTATATCTGGGGCTTTGCGGCAGATGGGGCGATGAACAACTCCACGCAATCGTCGGTGTAGACAGGACCGTCGTGGGCTGTGACCTTGGTCACGAGATTCGCCATGTTGTCCTCGGCGCAGATGAAGCCCACATAGAGCGTCTTGCCGTCGCACAGAACTGCCACGTTGGTCTGCTGCGTCGCCGGCGCGTCTTTGCCCAGAAGCGTGAATGCGCCCTGGAACGGGGCCCCGGGCCAGGCAAGATGGGTGGCGGCTGCAGGAGGGGCAGGGGGCCTCTCGATCATCGAGACAGAGATTGCCCGACCGTCCGCAAGGCAGCAGGTCCCGCCTGCCCCTACAACGAACAATACGAGTATGAAAGCGGGAAGTTTTCGCATCATGCACCTCGCGCCGTGATTGGTAAGACTGGACGAGCGTTTCGGCGCGGTGCGCCGCAGTTCCTCCCATACAATCCGGGCGGACTCCGATGCCGACTTCGCCCACGCGCAGCGGAAAGGGACAAGCCATGAGATGCCTGCTTCGCTCGGCCGCGATCGTGGCGCTGGTCGTGGGCGCCGGGTTCACGGCGGCTCAAGCCGACCTGTTGGAGTACGTCGCCAAGCCGGACGCGGCGTACAAGTGGGACAAGGTCTCCGAGCGCGACCTCGGACAGGTTACGCTTACCAACCTGCACATGGTCTCGCAGGTCTGGCAGGGCATCACCTGGGAGCACCGGCTGGCGGTCTACCGCCCCAAGGCGCTGGCCCACCCCGACACCGCGGCGCTGCTCATCACCGGCGGCAACGGCGGCCCGACGGAGGACCAGATCGCCACGGCCATCGCCACCCAAACTGGGTGCGTGATGGCGATTCTGTTCAACATCCCCAATCAACCCCTCTACGGCGGAAAGACCGAAGACGCCCTCATCGCCTACACCTTCGCGCAATATCTGCAGACCGGCGACGAGAGTTGGCCGCTGCTGTTCCCGATGACCAAGAGCGCGGTTCGGGCGATGGATGCCGTGCAGGCCTTCGCGATGCAAGACCAGCAGCAGGGGATCACTCGGTTTGTAGTCACCGGCGCGTCGAAGCGCGGGTGGACGACGTGGCTGACCGCCATCGCCGACCCGGCGCGGGTCGCGGCGATCATGCCGATGGTCTACGATAACCTGGACCTCGGGAGGCAGATGCCGCACCAGCTCGAGGTCTGGGGGCAGTATAGCGAGCAGATCGCCGATTACACCCGCCGGGGCCTGCAGCAGCAGTTCGCCACCGAAAAGGGCAGGAAGCTCGCGATGATGGTTGACCCATACACCTATCGCGACCGGGTCACGATGCCCAAGCTCATCATCAACGGCACCAACGACCCGTACTGGGCTCAGGACGCGCTGAATATCTACTGGAACGATCTCAAGGGCGACAAGTGCGTGCTGTACGACCCGAACTGCGGCCACGGACTGCAGGACGTCACGCGGGCGCTCGGCGCCGCGGCAGCCTTCACGCGCTGCATTGCAAGCCGCGAGCCGCTGCCGAAGATGAACTGGAAACATTCGGACGACGGCACGAACGCGCGCCTGCAGATTCGCGCGGGTCCCGGAGCGAAGGAGGCCCGGCTGTGGGTGGTGCAATCCGCCACGCAGGATTTCCGTAAAGGCACGTGGGTGTCCGTCCCGATGACGCAATCGGGCGCGGAGTTCGTGGGTGAGACACCGAAGCCGAAGACGGGTTTTGCGGCAGTGTTCGGTGAGGTTACTTTTGAGCAGGAAGGGCGGCAGTTCAGCCTTTCGACGCAGATCAGGATTCTTGGCGCGCCGAGGTAGAGCGCTTGGAAAAAAGGAGGGATATCAGGGCAGAGACAAGTAAGAAGCAGATGAGCCGATGCAGACCAGCCGTTCAGATCACAATGGTATCCACCAAGAGAGGGTGAATACAATGGAACGACGTGGTTTCACGCTGATTGAGCTTCTTGTTGTGATCGCGATCATCGCGATCCTGGCGGCGATTCTGTTTCCCGTCTTCGCCAGGGCTCGCGAGAAGGCAAGGCAGACGAACTGCCTCTCGAACATGAAACAGCTTGGCCTCGCTGCCGCCATGTACTCCACCGACTACGACGGGATCATCGTTCCCGGCTCCGTGCCTGTAGCGGGAGTGGCCGGCAATGGCTACTGGTGGATGGTCATCATCGAGCCGTACATCAAGAACTGGCAGGTTTTGCTCTGCCCCTCGTACAAGTGCAGTTACAATGGCGTCGGAACATGGACCGGCGCAGGCTTCTGCGGCGACACCGCGGGAGGCACCTCGACCTGCGACAATCCGCCGCGCGGGCGCTTCGTGGGAGGGTACGGCATCAACAGGGGCGTCGCCCCGACGGGAGGGCCGGCCGGCCAGAAGGAATCGTTGGTCTCATCACCCGCAAGCTGCATCCTCTTCGCAGAATCGATGTGTGTCGTCGCATGCCATTCGTCTAACGGCTGGCCGGGCAATGCGGATTGCCGGGGCGAGCCAACGCATAACGGTGGTATCAACGTCACGTATGTTGACGGACATGTTAAATGGCTGGGCAGGCAGATCGACACGACTCAGGCCTCAGGATCACGGCTCGTATCGTCGGAACCTATCACCCAATGGGAGCTTAATCCGGGTTAGGACCCGCGAAGAAACCATTGACGAGCGCGGCGCGCTTGGCTTATACTCTGAACAGTCTCATGTACGTTTGCGCATGGGGCACAATCGAATACATACGCAATGATGGGGAGGAGTAGGCGGCACGCGCCGGTTCGAGAGAGCCGACGGTTAGGTGAAAGTGTCGGCACCGTGCGCCCGCCGAAAGTCGCCCCGGAGCTGCAGCGCTGAACGTGGCCCGTATCGCGCCATAGTAAGCGCCGCCGGGAATGCCCGTTATAGCATCGTGGCTGTCTTGCCCGGATCGGGCGACGGTCACCAGAGAGTCGAAGGTCTCCGCCATGCGGCGGGGTCGGCCTTCGGAACCTGGGTGGTAACGCGGGAAGACTTAGGCTTCTCGTCCCATAGTGGACGGGAAGCCTTTTTGATTCGGGGTTGGGGGGACGGCTTCCTACCCCCCTTGCCTCCCTCCCTCGTAGGGAGGGAGGTAACGGCCAACGGCGGACGGCTACGGCGCCTCACCCCCGGCCCCTCTCCACGGGGTGGAGAGGGGAACGGCTACGGCTTCCTACCCCCCTTGCCCCCCTCCCTCGTAGGGAGGGGGGTAACGGCCAACGGCGGACGGCTACGGCACCTCACCCCTGGCCCTCTCTATGGGGTGGAGAGGGGGGAACGGCTACGGCTTCCTACCCCCCTTGCCCCCCTCCCTCGTAGGGAGGGGGGTAACGGCCAACGGCGGACGGCTACGGCACCTCACCCCTGGCCCCTCTCCACGGGGTGGAAAGGGGGGAACGGCTACGACAAACGGCCACGGCCAACGGCTACGGCACAACGCGAAAGCGAGGTATCCTGATATGCGCAGCACGAAGGTCTTTGAAGGAGTTACCAGAGCCCCGGCGCGCGCACTTATGCACGCTTGCGGCGTCACAGCGGAGCAGTTCGGCAAGCCGTTCATCGGCATCGCCAACAGCTACACCGACCTGGTGCCCGGACACGTCGGGCTGCAGGACCTGGCCCGCGCGGTCGAGATCGGCGTCGCGGCCGCCGGAGGCGTCGCCTTCAACTTCGGCATCCCGGCGATCTGCGACGGCGTGGCGATGGGGCATGAGGGCATGTTCTACTCCCTGCCCAGCCGCGAACTCATCGCCGACAGCATCGAGAGCATGGCGATGGCGCACGGCCTCGACGGCCTCGTGTTGCTGACCGCCTGCGACAAGATCACCCCCGGCATGTTGATGGCCGTCGGGCGGCTCGACATCCCCGCGATTGTCGTTACCGCCGGACCGATGGTCTCGGGCCACGCGCAGGGACGCCGGCTGTCGCTTGTCGCCGACACCTTCCAGGCTGTGGGCCGATACCAGGCAGGCGAGATCACCCTTGATGAACTGCACGAACTAGAGCAGTGCGCCTGCCCCGGGCCGGGCTCATGCCAGGGCCTGTACACCGCCAACACGATGGCGTGCGTCGCCGAGGCGATGGGGATGTCGCTGACCGGTTGCGGTACGGCGCTCGCAGGGCTGTCGAAGAAGCGGCAGATCGCCTATAAGAGCGGCGAGCGCATCGTGCATCTGGTGCACAATAACATCACGGCGCGCACGATCATGACCGAGGGCGCCATCCGCAACGGCATCCGCATCGACATGGCCCTCGGCGGCTCGACCAACACCTGCCTGCACATCCCGGCGATCGCCCACGAGGCGGGCCTGGATATCGCGCTGGAGACCTTCGACGAACTGTCCAAGGTGACCCCGCAGATCACCTCGATCCTCCCCGGCGGTGAGCATTTCATGGAGGACCTCGAGTTCGCGGGCGGAATCCCGGCCGTGCTCAACGTCCTGCACGACAACCTTGATGACGCGATGACCGTCAACGGCACGACCATCAAGCACATCGCCGCCGCGGCGAAGGTGGAGGACAGCAACGTCATCCGGTCAATCGACAATGCTTACAAGCCCGAGGGCGGTATCGCGGTGCTGCGCGGGAACCTGTGCCCGGACGGCGCGGTCGTGAAGCAGTCGGCCGTGAGCCAGCAGATGCGCAAGTTCCGTGGGAAAGCCATCTGCTTCGAGTCCGAGGAAGACGCGATGGACGCGATCATGGACAACCAGATCCCGGACGGCTCGTGGTGCATCGTGCGCTACGAGGGCCCCAAGGGCGGCCCCGGGATGCGCGAGATGCTCAATCCGACGGCGGCGCTGACCGGCATGGGCAAGGAGAACTCGGTGGCGCTACTCACCGACGGCCGGTTCAGCGGCGGCACACGCGGGCCGTGCATCGGGCACTGCTCACCGGAAGCCGCCGAGGGCGGCGTGATCGGCCTCATCCAGGACGGCGACGAGATCGACCTCGACCTCGATGCGCGGCAGCTCAACCTGATGGTCAGCGACGAGGAGATCACCCGCCGCAGGGCCGTCTGGGTCGCGCCTGAGCCGAAGATCAGGACCGGGTGGCTGTCGCGGTACGCCAAGAACGTGACGAGCGCGAACACGGGGGCCGTGATGAAGTGAGGCAGGAGTTAGGAGTCAGGAGTTAGGAGTTGGGAGAACGGCGCACGGCATACGGCGCGGGCCGCGTGGCGCGGGCGTCTTGTTACTTACCGTAGGCGTGTAACTGCTATGTCTTCTCAGATTTG
>CAYWBK010000110.1:0-15273 GCA_964455745.1 uncultured Armatimonadia bacterium | reverse complement strand
GAACGCTTCGTCTGCCGGTTGTCGAAGCGGCGTAGTAATGTGATGGTAGGTAATCAGCGGGCATCGGGCCGTATTCAGCGGCCAAACGACAGACCGTCGGGGCTATGCTGCTACGGTGCTATCCGCCATGTCGCAATCCCTCAAGTCCTATCAATCCTGTTCCCCTCGCCGTTCCCCGCCGCCACGCTTGCGGCAGTCTTACCTACAATTGGCGGGCGGACCCAGTGGCGGACGCGCAAGCAGGAAACCACGAGACGGGCTCGGAATTGACCGTCTGAGGGCGGGATGCAATTGGTGGACCGGACGGTCCGACACCCCGATGCCAGCGCAGTAGTTATCATGCCGGGTTTCGGCACCCTGAAACGGCGGAAACGAGCCGCCAGCGGTAACTCCCTCCGCTTGCGGAGAGGGCCGGGGTGGGGTGCCGTTCGCCCACCGGGACGGCCCTACCCCGGGCGGGGGAAGGCTAACGACGATGGCATTGGGAGCAAAACGCCCGCCCCACGCGCGACAGGATTGTCGCGACCACTCCATTTCCGAACCAGCATCGGCAACCAAAATCAGTCAAGCGGAGACGAATCCAGATGACCCATCGCGAACGAGTACGACGCGCAATCGAGTTCGACGGGCCGGACATGTGCCCGGTGCATCACTACATCTTTCCCGGAGCCTTCTGGGAGCACGGGCAAAAGCTCATCGATCTCGTCAACGAGTGCCCGGATGACTTCAACAGCAACCTCGTTCCCGGCGATCTGAGCGCCGATGAGACCGCCACTGACATCGTCGAGTGGACCGACGCCTGGGGCACGAAGTGGCACCGGATGCGCGGCTACACCGCGGGTGAGGTGGTGGAGCCGGCGATCCCGAACTGGGACCACTGGGGCGATTACGAATTCCCGCCCAACGCCTCACAGGAGAGCTTCGACGCCTTCGCACGCTTCACGGAAGAAGCGCAGAAGGAGTGGTACGTGTTCTGCGGCGGGGGCGGGTTCTTCCAGCACATGCAGCACATGCGCGGTCCCGCGAACTACTTCATGGACCTCGCCGAGGATTGCCGCGAAGTCCACGAACTGGCCGACCGGATGGTCGAGTACAACATCCGCGATATGAAGGGTTATCTCGCGGCCAAACCCGATGGCGTGTTCTTCGGCGACGACTGGGGCTCGCAGAACTCGGTGCTCATCCACCCGGACATGTGGCGGCGGTTCTTCAAGCCCCGCTACAAGCGCATGTTCGACGTGGCGAAAGACGCCGGGGCGCATGTATGGTTCCACACCGATGGTTGGATTTGGGAAATCATCGACGATCTGATCGAGATCGGCGTCGATGTGCTCAACCCTCAGCACGAACTGATGGGCATGGACCGCGTTGCCAACAAGGTTCGCGGGCGCTGCTGCATTCGCACCGACCTCGACCGCCAGTACATCATCCCGCGCGGAACGCCGGAGCAGGTGGTCGAGCATGTGAAGCACGCGATCCGGGCCTTCGGCAGCGAGAACGGCGGCGTCATTCTACATGGCGAAGTCGGCCAGGACGTTCCGTTCGCGAACATCGAGGCCATGTATAGGGCTTTCCGGCAGTACGGGAAGTACCCGTTGGATTGGACATAGAAGCCACCGGCTGCGGTTGACGACGCGGTATTCACGGGGCATAATGTATGTATGTCCATACATGCCGTTGAGGAGGCGAGCGCATGAGCAGACTGCACGAATCCGGGGCGCGCAAGATTCCGGTGCACATCACCGTGGATATGGCGCTTCTCGATCGCATTGACGCGGAGGCCGAGCAGGCCGGGTACAGCAGATCGGAGTTCATCCGGCGGATGATCGAGAGCGGTATGGCTGTCGGCGCGAAGAGAGAGCGGACACCGAGGCCTCGGACAGAGAAGGTCGTCGTTGCCGGGCGCGAGTTCACCTACACGGTGGAGCGTGACAGGCACTGGTGGGGTGCGCAGGTGGCCGAGTTGCCGGGGTGTTGGTCGCAGGGCCGGACCCTAACGGAACTGCGTGAGATGGTGGCAGATGCGATAGAGAGTGTCCTGATCGTTCGGGGGGAGATTCCTGACAATGCCGCAGCATCGCCTGCCGTCTGACCTACCCAACGAACGGGTCCGCAATGCGCTGCAGCGCCTGGGGTTCCGGCTCGCCCGCGAGGGCAAGCACGCGGTATACGCGCGTGGCTCAGAAACCCTGCCCCTCCCGCGACACGCGAGACTAGCCCGCAATACGCTCGTGAAGGCCCTGGCACGGGTGGGGGTCACCGAAGAGGAGTTCATGGCGCACTACTGAGCCACAACCGCTGCGACTGGATCGAACGCCAGACAGTGGTGACAGGTGCGCGAACTACGCGCTGCAGATAGGGTTCAGGAGGCCATGTGGCGAAATGGACTGGAAGTTGAGCTTCGGCGGCGAAGAGCTTGCGCTCAGCGGGTAAAGACGAGGTTCCCACGATGCCAGCGGGGTGCGCGGGGTCCCCACCCGCCTTTGGCGAGCACCCCGCACCTGCATAGGCGATATCGCCGTTAAGCCATTTGCCGTTGTTTCCGCGTTCAGCATTCCGCGTTCAGCGTTTCCTCCAAGGAGGTCGGACCCGCATGGGGAAGGTCAATGTGGTTGTCATGGACACAACCGGCAATAAGGAACAGAAGGCCAGTTTGCCGGACGATGCGCCGGTTCGCCGGATCATCGCCAAGCTCGTCGAGATGATGTCGCTCCCGACGACCGGGCCGGACGGGCAGCCGATGAGCTACAAGTTCCACCACAAGGCCTCCGGCAAGCAGCTTTCGGACGAGCAGACCCTCGCCGACGCCCAGGTGAAGGACGGCGACGTGTTGCGACTCCAGCCGGAGATCACGGCGGGCTGACACCATGAGCGACGATCCGCTCGACATCACCCTCGAAGACGACGGCGGGGGAGAGGCCCCCGAGCGCGCCCGCGTGTCGATGCCCCAGGCCCCTGCCGGGCCGGTGGATGTTGACCTCGAGGAGGATCGCTATCACCGCCTGCGCCTGATCCCCTGGTGGGACCAGGAACGCCTGCGCGGCGCGCGCGTGATGGTCGTCGGGGCCGGGGCCATCGGCAACGAGATCATCAAGTCGCTCACCCTCCTCGGCGTCGGGCGCATCTTCATCGCCGATCTCGACCGCATCGAGGACTCCAACCTCTCCCGCTCGGTGCTGTTCCGGCACAAGGACCAGGGGCGCTACAAGGCGGAGGTCGCCGCCGATGCCGTGCGCGACCTGAACCCCGATGTGCAGGCCCAGTCTTTCGTCGGCAACGTGGTGTATGACCTCGGCCTCGGCGTCTACCGCGACATGGATGTCGTCTTCGGCGCGCTCGACAACCGCGAGGCCCGGGTGGCGATTAACGCCGCCTGCTGGAAGCTGAACAAGCCGTGGATCGACGGAGCCATCGAGGTCATGCAGGGCTTCGCGCGGGTGTTCGTCCCGCCGGACGGCCCATGCTACGAGTGCACGATGTCGGAGCTGGATTACAAGCTGCTCAGCGTCCGGCGCTCGTGCGCGCTGCTCAAGCGCGAGGACATCCTCGAGGGCAAGGTGCCCACGACGCCGACGACGGCCTCAGTCATCGCCGGCATCCAGGTGCAGGAGGCGATCAAGTACCTGCACCGCGACCGCAACCTGCCGATCCTCGCCGGCAAGGGCTTCGTGTTCAACGGCATGACGCACGATTCGTACATCGTCGAATACCAACGGCGCGAGGACTGCCCGGCACACGACACGTTCGAGGGCGTCCTGGAACTCGACCAAGGCGTCGCCGGTCTCACCGGGCGTGAGGCGCTCGAAATCGCCCGCCGCGAGGTCGGCCCCGAGGCCTGCGTGGAGTTCGACCGCGAGATCTGCACCGGCCTGACCTGCGCCAGGTGCAATGAGACTGAGCCGCTGTTCACGTCGCTGGGCAAGGTCAGCGAAGCCCTCGGCCGTTGCCCGAAATGCGGCGAGATGCGCGACCCGCAACTCACGCACGCGCTCTACGGCGACGAGCTTTACCTCGACAAGACGCTCGCGGAGTTGGGCCTCCCGCCCTACGACATCATCACCGGCCGCGAGGGCCTTACGATGAAGCACTGGGTGCTGGCGAAGGACCGGGACGCGGCGTTGGGGGAGACGGCGTGATGCAGAAGCCGCAAGGGAGCCTGAGATCATGAGTGCCGCAGATTTTGCGCCGACCGACGACCTGGGAGCCGCGTATCGGCGCTGTGACCCGTGGACGCCGCTGCAAGGCGAAGCCCTGGAGCACTGGTATGTGGACTGCTTCGCCGAGCGTGGCGTGGAAGGGTTCATCGCGGACATCGCCCGTGAGATCAAGTTTGCGGGCGGGGGAGCGGAGCAGGCTGGACGCCCATTCGCCCATGCACTCGTGTCCGGCCACCGCGGGTCGGGGAAGTCTACTGAACTGCTGCGCCTCAAGCAGCTCCTTGAGAACGATGGCTACTGCGTCCTGTACGTGAACGCAAGCCCGGAGGTGACGCGCGAACTGGATGCAGAGGCCGCAATCATGGTCACGATGCGCCAGTGCGTGGAGCAACTGGACGACCTCGGCGTACAGTTGAAAGAGAACCAACTCACCGCAATCGCCGAGTGGTTTGGCCAAACTCTTGTCGAGCGGGCGCAGGTCGAGGATGCGGAGGTCCGGGTGGGAGCCGAGGTCGGCGTGGGGGCCTCCGCCCTGCTCAAGCTGCTTGCTGACTTCAAGGGCTATATCAAGCGCGGCACCCAGCAGCGCCTCACCTTCAAGGTTGAGTACATGCGCTACCTATCAGATCTGGCCGCGCACCTTAACGAGCTACTGGCATCCGCGCGGCTGGAACTGCAGAAGGCCAGCAGGTGCGACCTCGTCCTGATCCTGGACGGGCTCGACCGCGTCGAGTCGGTTGAGCACCAAACCGAGATATTCGTTGAGTACCGCGAGTTGTTCGCCAACCTTCTCGTTCACGCCGTCCTCACCGCCCCCATCTCGATGGTCTGTAGTCCCCATGCGACACAGCTTCAGGAGGCGTTCGGTCTCATTGACACGCTGCCATCCATCAAAGTGCAGACCCCCAATGGGCTGCAAGCGGCGAGAAGGATTGTACTCAAGCGGTGCTCGGAGAAGCTCTTCGAGGAAGATGCACTAGATGAACTATGCCGTTCGTCGGGAGGCGACGTTCGTCATCTCGTGCACCTGGTTCGAGAGGCCATTGCCCGTACGGACATGAAGATCGTTACCAGCAAAGCTGCACGCAGAGCTATTTCCGCTATGTCGATGGGATTCGGCGATTGGCTGAAGGACAGCGATTACGACCTGTTGGCCCAGTATGAACTCGATCCTGGATTGCCCGCCACCGACCAACCTGCATTGAGCCTGCTGTTCAACCTTGCTCTTCTATCCTATCGGAATGACAAGAGGTGGTATGGGGTGCATCCCGCCATTCAGCGCCTGAGTCGATTCGAAGAGCGTCTGGCGACTGCACGGCAACAGCGCAACGAGGAGGCTCCGGGTGGCTGCGGCTGATGCGGTGCCTGATGGTCGCGAGGTCATCGAAGAGGTCGCGTCAGAGCGCAATTTCCAGGCGCTGGTGCGAGCCTTGGAGCGTGTCGGCGGAGCGGCCATCTACATTGCCGAGTGCGAGTCGCCCGACTTTAGCCACGAGTTGACCGAGCGACTGCGCATTATACTGCAGGCGCGAGACACTAGTGTGGTCGAAGTGGACCTCACCGGCGAACGCAACGTGCTGGACGCGTTCCGCCGCGCCTGCGGCGAGGGTTCGACGGTCCTCGCAGCCTTCAACCTGGCGAAGGCCGGGGATGAGGAGTACCCTCTGCCGCGCGTCCTTGCGGCGATGAACATCCAGCGCGAGTTGTACCGCGACACACTCAGTTGCCCGATGATCTTTTGGATGGAGCGGACGATGGTCGCTGAGATGGCGCTCAAAGCCCCTGACTTTTTCGACTGGCGCAGTGGGCTGTATCTGTTCGAGTATCAGCCATCTGTGAACGCGCGGGCGATGGAGGCCGGCCGGGTCCTAGACGCAATGCCCGGTGCGCACCGCGTGCCCCGTCCGGAAGCCCGCAAGCGCCTGGAAGGCCTGCGTGACCTGCTGACCGACCTGCGGAACGCGCCCCCGACGCCCCAGAATCGCGAGATGTTGTTCCGAGTCGCCCGAAGATACGTAGGGCTGCTCTACGACTGCATGGAGTATCGCGAAGCCCTAAAGCTGGCCGGGGACATGCTGGAGCTTGCTCGGGGAGCGCCAGCCCGGCGGTGGGAGGCGGAGTTTGGCGTGTGGGCGGGTTCGATGCGACAAGCGCTTGGGGATCGCACGGGCGCACAAGATGCCTATGAGAGGGCGCTGGGGATCTATCGAGAGTTGGCGACGACTGAACCGACCGTATTCCGCCCCTACTTGGCAATGACCCTGAACAACCAGGGCGCTGTGCTTGCCGAGCTGGGGGACTGCGCGGGCGCACGGAAGGTGTATGAGGAGGCGCTCGGCATCCACCGGGAGTTGGCTGCCACGGACCAGACGGCATCCCGCAACCACATGGCCGGAACGCTTAGCAACCTCGGGCATGTGCTGCAAAAGTTAGGAGACCGCGCGGGTGCCAGGAGGGCGCTTGGAGAGGCTTTGAGTATCTACCGGGAGTGGGCGACTACGGAGCCGATGGCCGCCGGGACCGGTCTGGCGACGACGCTGAACAGCCTGGGGGGCGCCCTAGCCAGTACGGGGGATCACGCGGGGGCGAGGGCGGCGCTGGAAGACGCGCTACGCATCTATCAGGATCTTGCTGCCGCAGAACTCGGAGAGGCCGGTGCAGGCTTGGCGACGACGCTCAACAACCTTGGGGCTACACTCGCCGGTTCTGGAGACCGTATGGGCGCGCGCGCAGCATTCAGGGAGGCCCTCAACGTATACCAGTTTGTGCCGAAGCAGCGTGCGGACGCCTTGGCCGATGACATAGCTCGCACTCGGCGGAACCTCGCGAGAATCGAAAGCGAGATTGGCAACCATGCCTGAGAACGACACCCCAACTGAAGAGCAGCCGGTCCCGGAACCACCGTCTGAGCCTGCCGCTCAGGCTGCCGAGACGCCCCCGCCCGAGCCCGACCTCGACATCGCTATCGTCGAGACCGAGGAGGACGAGATCGAGCGCGGGGAGGAGCCTTGCGCCGATGCGCCGGAGCGGCTTGTCGTTTGCGGCAATCCTGTTGGGTTGCCACGGGCGTTCGTGTCTTATGCGGCGGTGAAGCAGATGCTGGCCCATGCTCGGTCGGATACTACCCGCGAGATCGGCGGCGTGCTCGTCGGGCGCAGCTTCCGCTCGAAGCAGGGGCTTTGCACCCAGATCACCGGCTCCCTCGCCGCCGAGAACACCGAAGCCGGCCTCGCGCATGTCACCTTCTCCCACGATACCTGGAACGACATCTACCGCCGCCTCGACGAGCAGGGCGATGACGCGAAGATCGTCGGGTGGTATCACTCGCACCCGGGCTTCGGCATCTTCCTGTCGAACCAGGACCTGTTCATCCAGCGCAACTTCTTCACCGCGCCGGGGCAGATCGCCGTGGTCGTCGATCCGGTCGGCAACCGCTGGGGGGCGTTCCGGTGGGTGAAGGAAGAGGTGAAGCCGGCGGGGGGCTTCTGGGTCTTCGCAGCGGAGCCTGAGCAGGTCACGGCGGCCCAGCAGCTCGTCACCGGGCTGGCGTATGCGCTGCATGTGCCAGCCGAGCCGACGATCCTCGACCGGATGGTGCAGCCGTTCGCGAACCTCGCCGACGGCGTTGCCGACATTTTGACGCGCAGCCGCAACAAGCCGAAGAAGACGGAAGACGGGGAGTAGTCAGTCGCCGTGGGCCACCGCGTTCGACTGCGGCTCAGCAACGGGACGTGAGTGCCGTCGCGGACACTGCGCCCCGTGATCGCAGCGGGAGGGCCGGTGGCCGCATCCCATCAGGTCTCGGCCTAGTGCAACGGATCCTGCGTCCACTCGTCTCTAGTACTACCCCCTGCTACATCGCGTCTCGACTCACTCGTTCTCAGGTCGCGTCGCGCGCGTGGCGCGGGGTGGCACGTCGATGATCAGCGTGCGGGCCAACAGACTGCACGTTTCGTCATTTCCCGAGCTGCCCCAGACGGCAGCCGGGTATTATCGGAAGGTGGTGTGCGTTTCTTGGCCGAAGACGAGGTGCCGGACGGAGCGATCGAGGCCTTCGATCGCGTACTAGATGAGGTACGGAGCCAACTGCGTCCAGATGAGAGAAAGGCTGGAGCCCCTCCAATGCTCGCGGATTCCGCGGCCGCGCGGCTGGCGGAGGTCCTTCGGCGGATGACGCTGACGGATGAGCAAATTGCCGAACAGGCAGACTACATGCGGGTCGCAGTGGCGGTCATGTGTGCCTCCAGCATGACCAAAGTTTGAGCGTACTTTGCACCGACGCACGCAACAAAGGCGGTCGCCATTCGTTCCACAAATTGGAGGTGCAACTGCGATGGAACGCCGCGCGGAGAGCGATCACAACGTCGATCCATACCTTAGGCGGTGGTGTGCCACTATGAGAGAGTTCGTCTTTAGGCAGGAGTGTTGCTGCCCCAGCAACACTCCGCTCACAGCCGCCCACGGTGGTCGCGTTACTGCCGTGGGCTTTTTTGTGTCCATAGTACCCATCAATACCGGAGGTGCACGCCATGCACAGCACAGTTGTTCTTGAGACGTTGGCCGGGATCCAGCGCCGCGCGGTCGGTGAGCCCGATCTGGAGGACGCAGCAAGCGACGTCGCGGTGCGCATCTTGGCGCGGACGGAAGAGCCAGATCATCCGGCGGCGTACCTGTGGTGCGCAGTGCGGAATCGAAGAGTTGACCTAGCTCGCGAGGCCGTCCGCTGTACGACCATGTCTCTTGAAGACATCGTGCTCGCGACCGACGACGGTACCGAACGGGGTCGCACTGTAGTGGCCCCTCTGGAGGTGCTTCTCGCCCAGGAAGAGATGTCGATGAGCGCGCGGCTCTTGTCCTTGGTCCACGAGTGTCTTCTCGAACTCCCCCGCGTCGGCCAGGTGTACGTACGACGCACGCTCTTCAACGGGGAGCATGTCTCCGAAGTCGCGGACAGCCTCGGGCACAACCGGAGCACTGGTCGCTCGATACTGCACCGATGCCGTCAACGGCTCTTCCGCTTGGTGCTGGAGAGGATCATGTATGGCGATCCGAGTCTGCGCAACTACTTTCTGCCGGCCAGTCACACATCACGGGCTGAGAAGCCCAAGACCCGCGCCCCTACACCTGGTACTGGAGACCAAAGATGAAAGAGAGACTGCAGAGAGCGTTTGGCTGGTCGCCGCAATACGCAACAGCCTTGCTTCGGGGGACGCAGCGTTCCTTCCTCGGGCCACTTCGGCCCTTCTGGAACGGCCCGCCCTCAATCCTCCGCGACCGGGCCTGGCAAGTGCTCGTTACCTTGCCCCGCGATGAGCAGCTATTCATCATGAACTATTACGCCAAGGTGCTGTGGGAATAGCTGGGTGTGCGCTGCTTCTGGGTGTTTGTCTCGCTGCAGCCTGGGCAGGCGGGGCCCGCGTCGTGTTCCCGTTGCGTGCACGCGTTCGGACTGCCCGTCGATAGCCTAACCGCAATACTAACCTGCGACCTGCTCCCAAACGCCCCCGCGGCGCAGGCTTCGGGGGCGTCCCACCCCTCGGCATTCCGGCCCCCTGCTCTCGCGGGCATCTTCGCGTACAACTGCACGCCGGAGTTCACGCTGTCGCCCGCGACTAAGCTGACGCTACCCGCGAACCGGGGTCTTGGCAATGCGGGCGGCGACCACCTGGAGGGGATGAGGGCGATCTCGCAGGCTCTCGATGACCCGTGGTGGCTGGGGCGGTTGGACCAATGGGTGAACGGTTGGGTGCAGCCCCTACGGCGCTGCGGGGCGGTCGTGTTTCACCAGGTTGATGAGCCAGTGGACTGTCTCATTGAAGCCGTGTGGCGAGTAGCGCGGCAACTGCGCTTCCCCCGTTTTCAGCAAGTGAGCCGTGTCGAAATTCGACCTGATGCCGGGCATCTGGTACAAGAGCCACCTTACAAGCAGCCTGATGTTCGCGTCGCTCCCCTGCTGCTGCTGATCCCCGAGGATGCTGTAGTCGAATTCGCGTGCGTCGATTCCGAAGCGCCGTAGCGGGCCCAGGAATACGATGTCCACCATCGTGTGCATGGATGAACTCGTGACCGTCTTGACGTTGTCCGCCCCGCTCAGAGCGATGTCGGCGATCGCCCCTGTCGTCCCGAACAGCATCGCGCCGCCGGAGAGCTTCTTCGTGAACGGGCTGTTGTACGTGGCCTTCTTGGTGGTCGCCTGCACGGCCACGTGGCCCATCGCCAGTATAATGGCCTTGTTCCACGGGCAGTCGTGCGCCTGCTTGGTGGAGTCGAGAAACGTGACCTGCTCCTGGGTCAGACGGGCCGAATGAACGGGGTGCTTGCGCGGCAGTGGGACGACGTCGGCGGCGGGGATGACGAAGCAGTCTTCGCCGTTCGCATGGAGGGCCTCGGCGAGAGCGTTGGCCTTCTCGGTCTCGGCGTTGTCGAGAATGATGGGGCTTTCCTGCGCGCACAGCTTGGTGGCGTCGCCCTTGTAGATGCCGAGGGTCTGGGCGATGAGAGGGGCGAAGGTCTCGAGGCTCAGCCGCCCGGCGCGCCGGCGGATGACCGTTGCGCCTGTGCGCGGCCTATCCGGGATAAGTTCCTCCGGATCGAGTGGTTCGGAGGGATCGCGTACCGCGTCGTCCGTCATGTCAGTACCCCCATTTTGCGGTGACGGTCAGGCTTTCTCCGGCTGGTCGTGGAGCGCAAGGTTCGTAAGCCAACTGAGCACGTTGCGGAAATGATGCTCGGGGTAGGTCTCCAACGGCAACTGCCCGGTCTTGAGGAGTTGCTCGTTGTCGAAGTTCGTGCGCACGTGGGGCATGGCATACACGAGCCAGCGCGCGAGAGTGTGGATATTGGCGTCGCTCCCGGGCTGTTCCTGCTGTCCGAGGATGCTGAAGTCGAACTGCCGTGCGTTGATGCGATACCATCTCAACGGGGCGGTGAAGACGACATCCACGAGTTCCTCGGTCTCAGTCTTGGTAACCTCCCACGCCTCGGAACGGGGGACCGGGAGCCCGACGAGGTTGATCCGCTCCCGCCACACGGAAACCGGGTGCTCCTCAAGCTCCGTCTCCATCACCCCGACGGCCCCGGCTACGAGGGCAACGCCTTGACTCCAGGGAGCCTCGGTCGCGTGCCCGTCGGCGTCGACGAAAGCGGCCTCGGTATGCGTCAGGTGCGCCGCGTGAACCGCGCGCCTGCCGGAGAGAGTGACGATCTCCCCGGCAGGCACCACGATGCAGTCTTCGCCAAGGGCCTTCAGATCCGCGGCGAGGCCTTCGGCCGCGGCGGGATCCACATTGTCCGCCAGGATGCCGCCGCCGCGCGTGCACGCTTCCAGCGCGTCGAGCTTTGGAATCCCCAGGCGCTTCACAAGAATCGAGGCAACGGTCGGCGCGTCGATCTCGCCGCCCCGCCGGCGCATGACGGTCGCGCCGACACGGGCGCGAGGCTGGGCGCCATCCGGTTCGGCAAGGGTCTCGTCTGCTGTCATCCGGACCGCCTCCTCACGGGTGAAGCATTCGTTGTCGGCGCCGCCGAGCCCTGCCCCCGCCGCTCTACTTGGCCTTGGCCTCGATAGTCTTGAGCAGCTCGGAGGTGGTGCTGTTCAGACGCCCTTCGAGGAAGGGGTTCTTGTCCGGTGTCATGGTGCTGATCCAGTCCATGCGACCGCCGCCGCCACCCTTGCCACCGCCCATTGCGCCGCCTTTGCCGCCGCCCATGCCGCCAGGAGCGCCGCCACCGGGGCCGCCTGCGCCCGGAGGTCCACCCTTGCCGCCGCCAGGTCCGCCTTTGCCGCCCAGCCGAGCTCTGCGGGCTGCGTCCACCATGCCCTTTTGGTCAGTCGTCAGACAGCCTTCAATCGTGCTGACCGCTTTGTTCGCATCATCCTGAGTAAGCTTCGGCTTCGACAGGATATCCTTGATGACGGGAGCGATGATCTTGGCCTGTCCGCCTGTGAGAGTGGCGCCTTTCGGGTCGGATTCGATTGTCTGCAGCCCTCGGACTTCCCGGGTGAGTGCGGCCGTGCCCGGATACTGCTTTTGGAAATCCTCGAAGGCCTTCCTCATGTCTCCGCCCTTCGCTGCGGGCGCCGTAGCGTCGGGTGTCTGCCCGGGGGTTGTGCCGGGGGCCGCCGGTGTGCCCGGTGCGGCAGCCATCGGACCGGTGGCGGATGCGTCCTGCGCCTTGTGCCTGCCGCAGCCCTGCGCCAACAGGGCAGCGACTGCCAGACAGATTGCCAGCCAGAGCATAGCTTTACGCATTCGTCTATCTCCCTTGCTTGTTGCCGGTACTGTGGGCCGCGCCCCCGCGACCGCGCGTGCGCACATCGTTTCCGGTTGCCGGACTACTCGAATCTCAATGCGTCTATCGGGTTGAGCTGTGCCGCTTTGCGGGCCGGGTAGATCCCGAAGAAGATACCCACTGCCGCTGACACAGCAACTGACAGCAGTACCACGGGCGGCTGGATCAGGACGTTCCAGTGCAGCAGCTTCCCTAGAACCTCCGAGCCTCCGACCCCGAGAGCGACGCCGATGCCGCCGCCGAGAGTTGCGATCGTGACGGCCTCGATCAGGAACTGGATCAGGATGTTTTGGCTCGTGGCTCCAACCGCCTTGCGGATACCGATCTCTCTCGTCCGCTCCGTCACCGACACCAGCATAATGTTCATGATGCCGATTCCGCCGACCATCAGCGACACGAGCGCGATTCCGCCGAGCAGCGAGGTCATGGTCTGCGAGCTTTCGGCGCTGGCCTGTACGATCTGTGCCTGGCTGCGAACGTTGAAATCATCGTTGTCGGGGAACGGAGGGCGCAGCTTGTGGCGGTCGCGCATGAGGTTGACGATCTGCTCGGTCGCGAGGTCCATGTCCGCCGGGGTCCTGGCGGACACATCGATCTCGTTTAGCCACGTGCGGTTGTATACACGGCGCATGGCGGTGCTGCAGGGGATGATGACGAGGTCATCCTGGTCTTGTCCGAACGCGCCGGCCCCCTTCTCCTTGAAGATGCCGACGACCTTGAAGCTGGTTCGGTTAATCAAGATGTCCTGGTTGATGAGGTTTGTCTCTCGGTCGCCGGTCAGGTTCTCGATCGTGCTGCGCCCGATGACTGCGACGCGCGCCCGGCCGTCCTCTTCCTGCTGGCTGAAAAAGCGCCCTTCCTCGACCGGGTATTTGGCCACGGTCTCGTACTCAGGCGTTCCCCCGATGACCGAGGTTCCCGGCGCCGGTTTATCGCCCAGTTTCACATCGGCGCTGCCACGGGACACCGGAGAGACCATTGATATGGTGTCCTTGAACCTTTGGGCGATCACTTTGGAGTCTTCGATGACCAGCGACGTCACCTGCGAACTGCCGTTCCCGCCCATGCGTATCTTCGCGTTGCCCGTGCGCAAGGTCAACAGGTTGGTGCCCATCGACTCGAACTGCTGCTTGATCTTGGCAGCGGCCCCCTGGCCGATCGATACCATTGCGATGACCGCGCCGACACCGATGATGATCCCGAGCATCGTCAGGATGGTACGCATCTTGTTACTGCGCAACGCCCGCAGTGCGATCTTCACGCTTTCCCAGATGTTCATCAGGCAGCTTTCCTCAGCAATGTAGCCTTACCGACGCGTCAACCCCGACAACTGCCGCCTCGGCCGCGGCCGTGGTGTCAGGGACTCACCCTCGGCCTGGCTTGTTCACTCGTAACGGCCGTCTCCGCAAGGACAGCGTCCGTCCCGCGCGCGCCGTCTCGCTTTGCTACTCGAACCGCAACGCATCAATCGGATTCAGATCGGCCGCGCGTTTCGCCGGGTAGATGCCGAAGAACAGCCCGACCCCCGATGCTACCCCGAACGCTAATCCCACCGTTTGAGGCGAGATGGCGACCTTCCAGGAAAGGGCCTTGCCGATCAGCACTGACGCGCCGCCTCCGAACAGCACCCCCACGGCCCCTCCGAGCACCGAAATGACCACGGCCTCGATCAGAAACTGCGTCAGGATGTTCTTGCTCGTAGCGCCGACAGACTTGCGCAGGCCGATTTCGCGCGTGCGCTCCGTCACCGACACCAGCATGATGTTCATAATGCCGATGCCTCCAACGATGAGCGACACCGAGGCGATTCCGCCCAGCAGCGTCGTCATCACCCCTGACACTGCGCCCATGGCTTCCATGAATTGCGCGAGGGTTCGCACCGTGAAGTCGTCATCGTCGGGGAAAGGCGGGCGCAGCTTGTGGCGTTCCCGCATGAGGCTGGCGATCTGCTCGGTCGCGAGGCTCACGTCCGCTTCCGTCGCTGCCGACACGTCGATTTCGGACAGGTATTTTCGGTTGAACACCCGGTGCAGGGCGGTGCTGCACGGGATGATGGCCAGATCGTCCTGGTCGAATCCGAAGGCGCCTGTCCCTTTCTCCTTCAGGACGCCGATGACCCTGAACGCGACCCGGTTGATGAGAATGCTCTGTCCAACGATGTCCGTGTGGCGGTCGCCGGTGAGGGTCTCGATCGTGGTCCGGCCGATGACCGCGACCCGAGCGCGGCCGTTCTCGTCCTGCTCGTTCAGGAACCGGCCCTCTTCCACCGACCACTTGGCCACGACATCATAGGCGGGCGTGGCTCCGACGATCTGCAGGCCGGGCGAGGACTTGTCCCCCTGCTTCGCATCGGCATTGCCCCTGCAGACGGAAGCGGTCAGCGCGACGCTATCGCGGCAGCGCTGCTCAATGGCCTTCGCGTCACTGGGCATGAGGGACGTGACCCGGCCGGTAGTTCCCGATCCGTCGAACCGCAATCGAGAGTTCCCGGCATTCACGACCAGCAGGTTCGTCCCGAACGACTCGATCTGCGCCCTGATACTGCGTGCCGCCCCCTCACCGATGGCAACCATCGCGATGACCGCCCCGACGCCGATGACGACGCCGAGCATCGTGAGACTGGTGCGCATCTTGTTGATGCGCAACGCCCGCAGAGCGATCTTCACACTTTCCCAGATGCCCACGCAGACCCCCGGTGAAATGTTGAATTCCAAGCCGGTAGAAGCACTATCCAGAGAGCGATTTGGCCGTAGATCTACGCTAACATTAGTACTACTATAGGAAACTATATCGCATTTTGGTAGCGTTAGAGTTGTGAGAGCCC
>CAYWBK010000109.1:0-15642 GCA_964455745.1 uncultured Armatimonadia bacterium | reverse complement strand
ACGGGGTAGGTCCCCCGTCGAACCGAATGCTACCGGTGAAGCCAAGTGATCCGCCCGCGTGTAAGATCGTACGGCGAAAGCTCGACTGTCACCTTGTCGCCCGCCATGATACGGATGAAGCGCATGCGGATCTTGCCGGAGACGTGGGCGAGAATCTTGTGCCCGTTCGGCAATTCCACGTTGAACATCGCGTTCGGCAACTTCTCCAAGACGGTCCCCATGACGCGGACCGCTTTCGTCTCCTGGTCATCTTGTTTCGGTCGGGCCTTGCCCATATTCTGCTTGCTCCGCCTTCAGGGTGCGGTCAGGATGGTCGGTCCGTCTTTGGTGATCGCGATCGTGTGCTCGAAATGGGCCGAGGGAAGTCCGTCGGCCGTGTGCACCGTCCACCCATCTGCCGCCGTACGCAGTTCGTATCCGCCCATGTTCACCATGGGCTCGATGGCCAGCGTCATCCCGGGACGCAGCATAATATCATACTCTGGAAACTGTCCGAGCGCAAGGTAGTTCGGAATCTGTGGCGGCTCGTGCATCGACCGACCGATCCCATGCCCCACCAGGTCTCGAACCACACTGTACCCGTGCCCCTCGACACACTCCTGGATCGCGCCACATACTTCACCGAGCCGGTTCCCCGCCTGGGCGGCCGCAATCCCCTCCCGCAAGGCCTCCTCCGTTGCCGCCATAAGCTCGATCACGGCAGCCGGAACCTCCCCAACCGCCGCTGTGAAAGCCGCGTCTCCGTGATACCCCTTGTAGCTCGCGCCCAAGTCGATTCCGATGATGTCGCCGTCGCGCAAGACCACCTCATCGGATGGTATCCCGTGTACGACGATGTCATTGACCTCGGCGCAGATCACGGCCGGATAGCCGCGATATCCGAGGAACGACGATACAGTCCCGGCCTCCGCGAGAGCCTGGCGCGCCACCCGGTCGAGATCGGCGGTGGTTATGCCGGGGGCGAGCATCGCACGCAACTTGCCAAGGGTCTCTGCGACGACGCGGCCCGCTTGCCGCATCAGGGCGATCTCCGCCTCAGACTTGCGCTTCACTTCAGGCGGCCTGCGCCGGTTCATCAAAGCTTCGCCGCCTATCGGCCCAACGCCCTCATAATCGCGGTGTTCACGTCGGCGGGCGTGCCCGCTGCCTCGATCTGGACGAGTTGGCCCCGATCCCGGTAATACTCGATCAGCGGCGACGTCTGGGCCTTATACACATTGAGTCGCTCGCGGATCGCTTCGGCTTGATCGTCGGAGCGCTGGTAAATCTCCCCGCCACACGCGGGGCACTTGTCACCTGTGTCGAGCTTGTCGCGGGTGATGTGGTAGATTGCCCCGCAGCCCTTGCACATCCGGCGCCCGGACAGCCGCCGCACCAGCTCCTCATCCTCGACGCTGAGATTGATGACCCGTGGCGTGGCGTGGCCGGCGTCCGCGATCATCTGCCCGAGCGCCTCAGCCTGCGCGATGGTTCGCGGAAAACCGTCCAGGAGGAACCCGCTCTCGCAATCCGGCTCGGCAATCCTCTCACGCACGATGCCGATGACGACCTCGTCGGGCACCAGCTTGCCGGCGTCCATGTACTCGGCCGCCAGTTTGCCCATCTCGGTGCCCTTGGCGCGGGCCGCGCGCAGCATGTCGCCGGTCGAAATGTGGGCGACGCCGAACTCCTTGATGAGTTCCTCCGCCTGCGTGCCTTTGCCGGCCCCGGGAGGGCCGAGGAGGATGAAGTTGCTTTGTGCCATGAAACGATCAGTCCTCTCGCCTGCCGTCGCCAACCGGTCAAGTCCCCTGACGGAAGCTCGTCTGCGCCCGATGTGCTATCCAATCAGGCTGTGGGGTGTCATCGCTGGCGCAGCAAGGCGGATGCCGGGGACCCCACACGGCCCGACGGAACACCCCGCGCGGCTAGGCCAGGAAGCCCTTGTAGTGCCGCATCAAAAGCTGGGCTTCGATCTGCTGCATCGTATCCAGCGCGACGCCGACCACGATGAGCAGAGATGTGCCGCCGACCAGATTGAACGTGGAGACCCCGGTGATGGTGCCCACGTAGTACTGCATCACCGCAATGACACCCAGGAACAAAGCGCCCGCAAGGGTGATGCGGTACAAAATCTTGTCGAGATAGTCCCGCGTGCGCTCGCCCGGACGAATGCCGGGGATTGTGCCGCCGTTATTCTGCAGGTTCTCGGCAATCTGTTCCGGGTTGAACGTGACCGCTGTGTAGAAATACGTGAACAGGATGACCAGCAGGAAGTACATCACAGAGGCGAGCGCGTGCCTGCCGGGCATCGTGAACTCCGCGACTGAACTCACCGCATCCTGCACGCTCTGGTCGCTTACATGCAGCACCCGCGCGATGGGGCCGGAGATCGCCGGGCTGGCGACGAAGCTCGCAATCGTCGACGGGAAGAGCGAAACCGAGATCGCGAAGATGATCGGGATAACGCCCGCCTGGTTCACGCGCAACGGCAAGAAACTACTGGACCCGCCGTACTGCTTGTTCCCGCGGATCCTCTTCGCATACTGGATCGGTATCTTCCGCTGGGCCTGCTGAACCTTCACGATCCCGTAGATCGTGGCGATGAAGATGGCCGCGAGGAACGCAATGTTGGCGATGCCGACCTCCCCGCCCTTCCACAGCTTGGCCGTATTCGCGATGTCTTGCGGCATGCGGGTCATAATGCCTGCGAAAATGATCAGCGAGATGCCCTGCCCGATGCCTTTGTCAGTGATCTGTTCGCCGAGCCACATCAGGAAGCACGTCCCGGCGCACATCATCAGGACCGCGAACAACATGTCATAGGTGCCGCCGATGAAGGCCTGCCCCTGCCTGAACCACGAGATCATTCCTGCGGCCTGCAGGAACGCCAGCGCCACCGTCAGGTATTTCGTCCACTGGTTGATCTTCTTCTGGCCGTACTCGCCCTCTTTCTGGAGTTCCTCCAGTTGCGGGATCGCCATGACCAGAAGTTGGAAAATGATCGAGGCGTTGATGTACGGCATGATCCCCAGCGCCAGAACCGAGAAGCGCTTCAGGGAGCCGCCTGCGAAGGTGTCCAGGATGTCGCCGAGCCCGCCACCCGTGAACATTCCCTCGAGGCGCGCCTTGTCGATGCCCGGCAGCGGCACGTGGGCGCACGCCACGTAGACCCCGATCATGCCGAACACGAACAGGATGCGCTTGCGCACATCCGGCAGTCGCATGGCCGTAGCAAGAGCGGCGAGACGCTCTTTCATGCCTAAATCACCTCGGCGATGCCGCCGGCTTTCTCGATCTTCTCTCTGGCGGAGGCGCTGAACGCGCTCGCCTTCACGGTCAGCTTCTTGGACAGTTCGCCTTCGCCCAGGATCTTCAGCCCGGACCGCAGGTCCTTGACGATCCGCGATTCTTTGAGCATGTCGGGCGTGATTTCGGCGCCGCTCTCGAAGCGGTCCAGATCGCCGACGTTCAACACCGCGAAGTCGTGCCGGAACATGCCGATGTTATGCGACTTGTTGCTGGTCCCGCGCAGTTTCGGGATGCGCATGTAAAGCGGGTTCTGGCCGCCCTCGAAACCCGGACGAACGCCGCCGCCCGCGCGCGAATTCTGGCCTTTCATGCCGCGCCCGGCCAGCTTGCCGTTCCCAGTCCCCGGCCCGCGCCCGATGCGCTTGCGCTCTTTGCGTGCTTTCGGATGAGGCCTGACGTCAAACAGGTCCATTGCCGTGACCTTCCTTCAAATGCTGTGCTGCCCAAAAAGTGAGTGACCACGACAATTCTGTCGCGGATAGGGCGGACACCGAAAAGTAAGTGGCTGCGACAATCCTGTCGCGGATGGAGCAAGCATTCTGCGCGTGGAGCGGGCGTCTCGCCCGCCATCTCTCTCCACCCCCAGGAAGAGCGTCGGAATGCGGTGCCCGCCTACTTGTACCCTCGTGCCCCGAAGCGCGGCTTCTTATGCTGGCGAGGGGGCGCGGGCGCCAACAAATGCTTGACAACCGCAACCATCCCGCGAACGCACGGGTTATCCGGCAGTTCCGCCGTATCGCCGATCTTATTCAGCCCGAGCGCTCTCAGCGTAGCGCGCTGCTTCGGCTTGGTGCCGATGGGGCTGCAGTAAAGCCTGATGTTAATCTTATCTTCGCTCATCGTCTTGGCGACCTTTCTGCATCGCTCTCACCGGGCGAGAGCACGGCTCGCTTGCAAGAGCAGCCCCTAGAAGTCCAGCCCCGCCTCGCGTGCTGCATCCGCGAGCGCCTTGACCTTGCCGTGGTACGGCCAGCCGGCGCGATCGTAGACGACCTTGGTGACACCCTTCGCGAGCGCTCGCTCTGCGACTGCCTTCCCCACCGCCGCCGCGGCCGCGATATTGCAGGTGCCGCCCGGGAGGCTCGCAGCGATCTCCTTCTCCCGAGTGGACGCCGCTGCCAGCGTGTGCCCGGCGTAGTCGTCGATGACCTGAGCGTAAATGTGCTTCAACGACCGAGTGATGCACAGGCGCGGGCGCTCAGGGGTCCCGCTGATGTGCCTGCGCAGCTTGTAGTGTCTTTTCTCACGTGACTGTGACCGGTTCACTTCTACACCCACGGTACACACCTTCCATTCTGCCGCCGGGCATCCCGACGTCCGCGCCGGGCTTCGGCGACCGCGCCGCCAAAGCGGCGAAACGCTTTCGCGTGATGCGACAAATGCCCTCAATTATCCCGCAATCTGCATCATTCGCAACGGCAATTCCCCGTGGCCGCTCGCCTCTACAGTTGAAAGGGCGAAGGGAAGGAACCGCTATCCGCCGACCTTGGCAGCCTTACCCGCCTTGCGTCGGACGTGCTCGCCGACATAGCGAACACCCTTGCCCTTATAAGGCTCGACCTTGCGGATCATGCGGATCTCGGCGGCCTGCTGACCGACGACTTCCTTGTCCGGCCCGCTGACGATGATGTTGAGAAGCCCCTCGACGGCGAACTCGTTGCCGGGCTTCGGCTCGACGACGACCGGGTGCGAATATCCGAGCCTCAACGTCAGGTTCTGACCTGTCTTCTCGGCGCGGTAGCCGACGCCCTGGATCTCCAGCCGCTTCTGGAATCCCTCGGAGACCCCTTGCACCATGTTCGCCAGAAGGGTGCGGCTCAGTCCATGCAGCGACCTGTGCAGTTTGGAGTCGCTCGGCCGGCTGACAATGAGCTGGCCGTCCTGCTCCGACACCGTCATGTCGCGGTGGAAGGTCCGGGTCAGCGTGCCTTTCGTGCCGGTCACGACGACTGTATTGCCGTCTATCTTGACCTCGGTACCGTTAGGAACCGGGATGGGGCGCAATCCGATTCGTGACATCCCTGATCTCTCCCAAGGAAGCTCGTTTGTGGCCCGACGCTGTGCCGGGCAGCCCGACGTTCGACCGGGCGCGCTCAGACTACCACACGTACCCGACGACCTCTCCGCCGACTCCTCGCGAGCGGGCGTCGCGATCGGTCATGATCCCCTGACTCGTCGAGATGATGGCCACACCCATCCCGCCAAGCACTCGCGGCAGATTGTCCTTGGCGACGTACACGCGTCTCCCCGGCTTGCTGACGCGCTTGATCCCGCGCACGACCGGCTCACGGTGGGCGTCGTACTTCAGCCGAATGCGGACGTCGCGTCCCTTACCAACCAGTTGAAAGCCGCGGATGTAACCCTGCTCGTGCAGGATCTTCGCGATCTCTAGTTTGACCTTTGAAACCGGAACTCGCACGTTCGTGTGCTTCGCCTGTGCGGCGTTGCGAATTCTGGTCATCATGTCGGCGATGGGGTCGCTGATCGCAGCCATTCCAGTGCCTCCTGGCGCCTCGCTGGGCGCCCGCGTCTCGGGCATGTAGCAAGTGTCTTCGTATTGCTCTCAGGCTTCGCGCTCGAGCCCGGTCTAAGCGCGGGAAAGCGCCTTTGCGTCACCTGTCGCGCCGCGCACCGGACGTACCCGGGGCGCAACGCCGCCGCCTACCAGCTCGACTTGGTGACGCCAGGGATGTTGCCGCGATTCGCATTCTCGCGGAAGCAGACCCGGCAAAGCCCGAAGGCGTTCATGTAAGCTCGGCGACGTCCGCACAAAGAACAGCGGTGGTACGCGCGCGTGCTGAACTTGGGCGTTCTCTTCTGTTTGGCGATCAGACTTTTCTTCGCCACTTTCGGTGGCCTCCCGGTTGCAGTGTTCCCGTCGTCTTCGGCCCCACCCAGACCGCGTCTGGGCTAGCTCGCGTCTGCCTTCTTCGTCGGCAGTCCCATCATCTCGAGCAGTGCGGCGGCTTCCTCGTCCGTCTTTGCCGTAGTGACCAGCGTGATGTCCATTCCCCGCGTCTTCTCGACATCGTCGTAGTTAAGCTGCGGGAAGATCAGCAGGTCCGTCAGACCGATGCTGTAGTTACCCCGGCCGTCGTAGGCGTTGCGCGACAATCCGCGAAAATCGCGGATACGCGGCAAAGTGGCGCTGAACACGATGTCGACGAACTCGAACATCCGCGCCGCCCGCAATGTCGCCCGGCAACCAATCGCCATGCCCTGACGGATCCCAAAGTTCGCAATCGACTTCTTCGCCCGTGTGATGTTCGGACGCTGGCCGATGATCATCGACAACTCTTTGACTGCCTTCTCGAGGGTGTCCTGATCCGTCTTCGCGCCTTCGACCCCCATGTTGACGCAACACTTCACCAACCGCGGCGCCTGCCAGATGTTCTCATAGCCAAAGCGCTCCATGAGCGCCGGCAGTATCTCGGTCTCGTACTTCTCTTTCAGCCTGGGAACGTATGCCATGTTCGTAGACCTGCGCTTTCACTTGCCGCCCTCAGGCCCGACGTCCGCGCCGGGCGCGCGGCTTCTCTACGCGTCGACATCCTTGTGGCACTTCTTGCACACCCGCACCTTGCGACCGTCATCCTTCACCCGATGCCCAACGCGGGTCGGCTTGTCACAGTTTGGGCAAACGAGCATCACGTTGCTAATGTGGATCGGCCCGGGAGTCTCGATGATGCCGCCCTGGCGCACCTTCTGGGTCCCGCCGCGAACTGCCTTGCGCCGAATGTTCATCCCGTCGACGGTGACGCGTTCCTTCTTCGGCTCGACCACCAGAACTCGACCTCGCTTGATCTTGTTCTTCGCCGAGCGGTCCTTGCCCGCGATCACGATGACTTCGTCGTTCTTCCGAATGTTATGCGTTGCAGTCGGCATCTCTATCGCTCCCTGATCTCAGGCCCCGTCACTCGGTGTCCGCTACTGCCGAGACTACACAACCTCTGGCGCAAGCGAAACAATCTTCATGTACTCTTTCTCGCGCAGCTCACGGGCGACCGGCCCGAAGACGCGGGTCGCACGGGGGTTCTTGTTGGCGTCGATGATGACGGCCGCATTGTCATCGAACTGGATGGTCGTTCCGTCCGGGCGTTGAACCGACTGGGTGCAGCGCACGACAACCGCCCTTACAACCGACCCCTTGGCGATCGGGCTCGCAGGCGTCACTTGCTTCGCGCTCGCGATAATCACATCACCCAGGCTGGCGTAATCCGAGGACCCACGGCCCATGATGCGGATCGTGCCAATCTCTTGCACACCCGAGTTGTCCGCTACCTTCAGCCTGGTGAGTGTCTGTATCATCGCGCGTTTCCTCTCTATGCCCTCTCAGAGCGCCCGCCGTCGTTGCTCTCTCTCCCCCCATCCACCCCGTGGAGAAGGAGGCTGGGGGGTGAGGTGCCGTTAGGCTTGGGGGATGAACTGCCGCCTACCCCGCCTCGTCCTTCTTCGCCTTCGCTGCTGCAACGATCTGCTCGGTCAAATGCCCGGGGACTTCCTCGTAGTGCGAAAACTCCATGCTGTACGTTGCGCGCCCCTGCGAGATCGACCGCAGGTCGGCTGCGTACCGCGCCATCTCCGCCAGCGGAACGGTCGCCGTGATGAGCACCATGCCGCCGCCGATCTGCTCTTGCCCCTGTGGCCGCCCGCGCTTGGACACGAGGTCGCTGATGACATCGCCCATGATATCCTCGGGGATGGTCACTTCGACATTGCAGATGGGCTCCAACAACACGGCGTCGGCCTGTTCCAGGGCGGACCTGATCGCAACCTGCCCCGCAAGCCGGAACGCCATGTCCGAGGAGTCGACCGGGTGCGAGCTACCGTCGAAAAGCGTAACCTTGATGTCGACAATCGGGTAGCCAGCCAACGGCCCACCCTTCAGCCCGTCCTGTACGCCCTTCTCGACAGCCGGGATGTAGTTCGTTGGGACCGAGCCGCCGGATACCGCGTTGGCGAACTCGTAGCCCGCACCGCGCTCGAGCGGCTGCAGCTTGATCCACACATCGCCGAACTGTCCGCGCCCGCCGGTCTGTTTCTTGTGCCGCCCCTGCACCCGATCGAGCGACTTACGCGCCGTCTCGCGGTAGGGAATGCGCGGCTCACTGAGCGACACCCCGACATCGAATTTGCGCTTGGCCTTGGCCATGACGATGTCGACATGCAACGGCCCCATCCCCGTCGCCAACAGCTCGCCCGTCTCGGTATTCCGCTCGAACTGGAAGCCGATGTCCTCTTCGCCGAGGCGGCTGAGTGCTGTCGGGAGCTTGTCCTCGTCCGCGCGGCTCGCCGCGACCAGAGCCAACGAGTACATTCCGTGCGGGATTCTGGGCGCAGGATAGACGATCTTGGCCTTGGCATCGCAGATGGTATCGCAGGTCTTGACGCTTTCGAGCTTCTGTACGCAACCCAGGTCGCCCGCGGTGAGGCTATCGATTCCCTTGCCACTCTTCCCCTGCCAGACTGACAGCCCCGCCAGTCTTTCGCGATCTCCGGTGCGCGCGTTAATGACCTGCGCATCGCCCTGAGCGATACCGGACACGACCCGGATCAGGCTGAGCTTGCCGACATAAGGGTCGCTGAGCGTCTTAAACGCGATAGCCGAAAACGGAGCGCTGCTGTCGCACGGCCGTACCGGGGCTTCGGCCCCCTCCGCCGCTTCGCCTGCCCAGGCCTCTCGCGCATCCGGGGCTGGCGCGGCGGTGGCGATGAAGTTCAGCAGAGCCGTCACGCCGATGCCTGTGGCCCCGGAAAACGGCACGACCGGTACGAGCTTGCGACCGGTGATTGCCGTCTTCAGCCCGCCGAGAAGTTCCTCGTCGCTGAGGGTCTCCTCCTCGAAGTACTTCTCCATGAGCGCATCGTCGCTGGCGGCAACGGCCTCGATCAGCTTGTCGCGAGCGCTCTGCGCTTCGCCTGCCATGTCAGCGGGGATCGCGACGGGCTTGGCGCCCTTGTCGCCGCCGAGGTACGCCTTCATCCCGAGCAGATCGATGACGCCCTTCAGCCCCGCTTGCTCGCCGATCGGAATAGCGACCGCGACAACCTCGCAATCCAAAGTCTTGCGGATGCTCTCGATAGCGCCGGCGTAACTGGTGTGCTCCTTCTCGAGCTTCGAGATGGCAGCGACAACCGGGACGCGGTATTCTTTGCTGGTGGCGTACACCTTGCGCGTATGGACCTCGACACCGGCCTGACCGTCTACGACCAGCAACATCGCGTCCGCGACCCAGATGCACGGGATGACCTCGCCGAAAAACTCCGCGTACCCCGGGGTATCGACCAGATTCACCTTGACGCCGCCATACTCGCAGTGGCATAGCGTCGGAGAAACCGACAGCCCGCGCTCGGTCTCTTCGGCCTCGAAGTCCGCAGTCGAAGTCCCCTGGTCGACGTTGCCGAGCCGGTCGATCGCCCCGGTGGTGAACAGCATATTCTCCACCAGAGTGGTCTTGCCGGTGCCGCGGTGTCCCGCAATGACGATGTTGCGAATCTGTGATGTCTGGTACGCGCTCACTGACTAGTCCCTTCTGCCGGGGTGCGCCCGGTGAAGATGTAATCGGCCCTGGCGATCTGCGTCACGCTTGTCGCTTCCCATTCCCTCGCGGGGGAGGACAGGAGTGATCGGGTGCCATTGCCTGTCGCCGTCCCTACTTCGCGCGAATGAGAATGTCCGTGACCCGCCAGCTCTTGCTCTTGCTCAGGGGGCGGCACTCCATGATCCTCACGCGGTCGCCGACGTTCGCGTCGTTGGCCTCGTCGTGCGCCTTGTACTTGGTCGTCCGCCGCAAGACCCGACCGTAGATCGGGTGTGGGGTCAGGCGCTGCACCGCCACCACAACGGTCTTATCCATCGCAGCCCCGATGACGACGCCCTCTCGAGTCCTCTTCATCCCACCAGATTTCTTGCTCATAAAGCCTCTTCGCCTTCTCCGGATGCCGCGCTGTCGCGGTTACTTGCGGTGGATGCCCAATCCCACTTAGGGGCCGCGCCGATCCTGACGCGGATCGCCGTGCCGGCGCTACTTGCGATTGATACCCAGTTCCCGCTCGCGCAGGATCGTGTTGATGCGGGCGATCGCCTTGCGGTACTTACGCACGCGCTTGGGGTCCTCGATCTGCCCGGACGCCAACCGGAAACGCAGGTTGAACAGGCTCTCGACGATGTGACTCCTCCGCTCGACGATCTCGTAATCGCCGGCATCCCGCAGTTGATCCAGGAAGTCTCTTGTGTTCCGGGCGTTATCCGGCATTACCGTCACCCTCTCGCGACACGAACTTGGCCTTCATCGGGAGCTTGTGGATGGCCAGCCTCATGGCTTCCTTCGCGACCTCGGGAGCGACCCCCGCCATTTCGAACAGGATGCGCCCCGGCTTGACGACGGCGACCCAGTATTCGACCGCACCCTTACCGCCGCCCTGGCGCGTCTCGGCAGGCGTCGCTGTGTAGGGTTTGTCGGGGAAAACGCGTATCCATACCTTACCGCCGCGCTGGGCGTAGCGGGTCATGGCGACACGAGCGGCCTCGATCTGCCGGCCGGTAAGCCAACCTGGTTCGAGGGCCTGAATGCCGAAGTCCCCGAAGCTCAGCTCCGCGCCTTGCGTGGCCAGGCCGTAGGTATGGCCCCGATGATGTTTGCGATGTTTTTGCCTCTTGGGGAACAGCATCCCTATTCACCCTCGCTCTCTGCGGGCTGGATGTCCTCGAGTGCCTCCGCCACGACGGGCTCTTCGGCGAGGGCCACGGTCGGCTCCGGCGCCTCGACTGCGGCCACTGGAGCTTCCGCAGCCTCCTGAGCCGCGAGAGCCGCAGCAGCGGCGCGCGCCTCACGGATCGACTCCGGCTCCGCCGGCGCGGCGGGCTCTGCAGCCTCTGCGGCGGCGCGCAATTCGGACTTCTTCGGCGGGAGAATCTCGCCCTTGTACACCCACACCTTCACACCGATGTGGCCGTAACCCGTCTTGGCCTCCGCGACCCCGAACTCGATATCCGCGCGCAGCGTGTGCAGCGGAACGCGACCCTCCGGGCCTACGCCCTCGGTGCGGGCGATCTCGGCGCCGCCCAGACGTCCGCTGACGGCGCAACGAATGCCGCCGGCGCCCATGTTGGTCGCACGGTCCATAGCCTGCTTCATCGCGCGACGATAGGACACACGCCGCTCGATCTGCCGGGCGATGCTATCGGCCACGAGCTGGGCGTTGATGTCGGGATCCTTGGTCTCCTCGACGTTCACGCGGACCTTCTGCGAGGTCATCTTCTCGATCGCCTGGCGCAGGATGTCGACATCCTTGCCCTGGCGCCCGATGACGATGCCCGGCTTCGCGGTCTCGACCGTGACCGTCAGCGTGTCCGAAGTGCGCTCGATCGTCACATTCGACAGTGACGCAGCCTTAAGCGCCTCCTCGACGTGCCGGCGGATCTTGAGGTCCTCTACCAGATGCTCCCGGTAGGTCTTGCCCTCGGCGAACCATCGGCTCTTCGCTTGCCTGATCACGCCCAGGCGGAAACCGTACGGATTAACCTTCTGTCCCATTCGGGTCACTCCCTGTGCCCCGGCCGTCTCGTGTATAGCGGGCCGGCGCACGTCCGGTTAGTACCTAGTCTTTATCCCCGACGCGCTCGTCGCTGACGACAACGGTCACATGACAACTCGGTTTGCGGATTCGATCCGCGCGCCCTCTGGCCCGGGGCCTGATGCGCGGCATGACAAGCGCTCCGTCCGCGACGACGTGGCTGATGTAAAGCTCGTCGGCGTCGACGCCGTGGTTGTGGTCGGCATTAGCGACCGCAGAGTCCAGCACGCGCCGCAACACCTTCGCCGCCGGGCTGGCCTGCACCCCGAGGATCGCGCGCGCATCATCGACGCTCTTGCCGCGCACCAGGTCGGCGTACTTGCGGACCTTGCGCGGTCCGGTGCGTATCCACTTGGCGACTGCTCTGACTTCCATGGCGCTCGCTCCTAACTTCCGATCTCTCAGGCCGCAGGCCTCTTGTCGTCATCGCCGACAACGGCCGGGGATCACACCTACCGGCTTGCCGACGTGGTCCGCTCGCTCTTGGCCCCGCGCATGCCCCGATAAGTCCGAGTCGGCGCGAATTCGCCCAGCTTATGGCCGACCATGTTCTCGGTCAGGTAGATCGGCACATGCTTGCGGCCGTCGTGAACGGCGATGGTGTGGCCGACCATCTCGGGGAAGACGGTGGATCGCCGGGACCAGGTACGAATGATCCGCTTCTCTCCCGCCTCATTCATCTGGTTGACCTTCTTCAACAAATGCTCGTCCGCGAACGGACCCTTCTTCATTGAACGTGCCATCGACGACCTCCGAAGGCTTCGCCTGCATTCCCGGCGGCGAGTCTGGACGACCTTCCGCCCTGTTTCAGAAATCCCGCGTGCCCGGGTGTCTTGCCCGCAGCCCCTGGCCTCTCCCCTCCCGGCACGGGAGGGGTGCCTGCGAAGCAGGCGGGGTAGGGCCGTTTTCCTCGCGTCCGACTGCCGGAACCCGGCAAGAGAGCTGCCTCACTTGTCCCTGCTACTTCTTCGCCTTGCGCCGCCTCACGATATACTTGTCGGAGGGCTTGTCCTTCTTGCGCGTCTTGCGCCCCAGCGTCTTCCAACCCCACGGACTGCGCGGGGAATCCATGCCGATCGGGGCTTTACCCTCGCCGCCGCCATGCGGGTGATCGACGGGGTTCTGAACCACGCCGCGAACCCGGGGCCTGACGCCACGCCAGCGCATTCGGCCGGCTTTGCCGTCGCGCGTGTTCGACCAGTCCTGATTGCCTACGCGACCCATCGTCGCGCGGCACACTTGCGGCACGAGCCGCACCTCGCCGGACGGAAGCCGAAGATGGGCGTACTTGCCCTCTTTAGCGATGACCTGGATCTCGACGCCTGCGCTGCGCCCGAGCTGCCCGCCGCGACCGGGGTAAAGCTCGACGTTGTGCACGACGCTACCGACCGGGATCGCGCTCAGCGGCAGGCAGTTGCCCAGCCGAGGCGGCGCCTGCGGGCCGGAGACGATCGTATCGCCTTTCTTCATCCCCATCGGCGCGAGGATGTACCGCTTCTCCCCGTCGGCGTAATTGAGCAGCGCGATGTTCGCCGACCGACCGGGATCGTATTCCAGCGCGGCAACTTTGGCGGGGATGCCGTCCTTGCTGCGTTTGAAGTCGATGAGACGGACGAGTTGCTTATGCCCGCCGCCCTGATGGCGCACGGTGACCTTGCCGCGGTTGTTGCGGCCGGCGCGCTCTTTCCGCGGGGTCGTAAGCGCTTTCTCGGGCCGCTTCTTGTCGAGGTCCGAGGTGTCGAGGGCGACGTAAGTGCGCCTGCCCGGCGATGTCGGCTTATGATCTTTGGTCGGCATATTGGTCTCCTGCGCCCTCCCGCCTCGCGGGATCGGTGCCATGTTGCTGCGAAATGAGTGCCCCGGCCACTAACCGGCGATAACTTCGATTCGGTCGCCGGCCATGAGAGTGACGATGGCCTTCTTCCACTGCTCGGTGTGCCCCTCGCGATGGCGCATCGTCCGCCTCCGCCCCTTGCCCCGAACCATCATCGTATTGACCTTCGTGACGCGAACGTTGAATAGCGCCTCGATGGCCCGCCGAATCTCGATCTTGTTGGCGTCCGGATGCACCCGAAAATGGTACTTGTGGACAGGCTCAGCCTCAGCCTGCTGCATGCTCTTTTCGGTCACGAGCGGCCTTTGGATGATGGTTCGGAAGTAATCGAGGTCCTGATGACTACGCACTTTCAGTCACTCCTCCGCCCATTTGCTCCAGGGCCGCGCGTGTGATGATGATGCTCTCCGCCCACACGATGTCGCGGGCGTTGAAGTGCGGCACTTCGCGGGCAACCAGTTTGTCGATGTTGCGGCAGCTATAGTAGACCGTGTCGTTCTGCGCCTCGGAATCGCCCAGCAAGAGTAGCGTCCGCTTCCCGTACGAGTGAAGCGCGTGCAGGGCCTCGACGGCGACCTTGGTCCTGATCTCGGGGATGTCAATCCCATCCAGTGCTCGCACCCTGCCGTCGCGAAGCTGCTGCGACATGGCAACGGCAATCGCCTTCGCCCGCATCTTCTTCGGCATCCTGACCGGATTGGTGATGGGGTCGCGCCGCGGGCCGAAAGCCTTGCCGCCGCCGACAAATTGCGGTGCGCTGCGGGCTCCGTGCCGGGCTCGGCCAAGCCCTTTCTGGCGGAACCATTTCTGCGTGGTCATCGAGACCTCGCCGCGCGTCTTCGCCTGTCCCGCCTGCCGGCTGGTGACCTCCGCGACCATGCTGATGGCCTGATGGAGCAGGTCTCCGTTGTACTTGACCCCGAAGAGGTTATCACTGACCTCGAGGTTCCCCAGCTTCTCGCCGGCCATATTGTACAGCGCCAAGTGTGGCATCGACTGTCATCCCTTCGCTTGCTGGTCTTTGCTCGACCGCAAGCTGCGAAAATCAGAAGTTGGCCTCATCCGCCTGACCGCACGAGTACCTACAGCATGGGCAGCGGCTGCGCCGCCCGGACGACCTCACTGCCCGCGCACCATCACAAGTCCGCCGTTCGGCCCCGGTACCGCGCCCTTGATGGCCAACACATTGCGGTCGGCATCCACTTCGACGATGGTCAAGTTCTTCGTCGTCACGCGCTCGGCGCCCATGTGCCCCGGCTTGCGCGTGCCCTTGAAAACGCGGGCCGCGTCGGTGGCGCCACCGGACATCGGCGCGCGATGCACCTTCGAGCCGTGTGAGGCAGGACCACCCTTGAAGTGGTAGCGCTTCATGCCACCGGCGAACCCCTTGCCCTTCGAGGTGCCGATCACATCGACCAGTTGCCCCTTCTCGAAGACGTCCGCCTTAATGATCTGCCCGACTTCGTACGCCGCGCCGGGCTCGACATGGAACTCCCGCAGATATCGCCGTGGCGCAATGTTCCCGAAATGCCCGGTCATTGGGCTGTTGACGCGAGCGCGCTTCTTCTCTTCAAACCCGACCTGGATGGCCTCGTACCCCTCGGACTTGGCCTTGCCGTGCTTGTTGGTATGCGCTTCGGCGCTCTTGACCTGAACCACAATACATGGCCCGGCCTCGATCACGGTCACCGGCACGGCCTTGCCGGCTTCGTCGAAGATGCGCGTCATGCCAATTTTCTTGCCCAAAATCGCTGCTGCCATCGCGTTCACCACTGCCCCGAGAGTTAGGTGGGCGCGACAATCCTGTCGCGCGTGGGGCGGGCGTCTCGCCCGCCGACGCCGTTTGCCGTCGCCATTCTCCCCCGCGCCACCCGTAGCCCGGAGATCGCCTTTGTCGTTCTCCCCCGCTCCACTTGTGGAGAGGGGGTCGGGGGGTGAGG
>CAYWBK010000108.1:0-15771 GCA_964455745.1 uncultured Armatimonadia bacterium | reverse complement strand
TGACAGAACCTCCTTGCTCCCAAAAAACACCCACCACTTTGCGCGGTCACACCCGCTCACGAATCCGCGGTTGACACGCGGCCATTAGTGTGGTAGGCTAAGACATAGTATCATATCGTTCAGGTGTGCGCGAGCCATCGTTGCCCACTCGTGCCGCAAGCTAGGCAAAGCCGGACCTCCGTCAATCCAAGTGCGAATCACCGGGATCGAGACAACCTCGCAGGGAGAGGTGAAGGGTGATATGGGTTGGGAACTGGGTGGCCAGGGGACGCTTGCGGGTACGCCTCTGCTTGGTGCTGTCCCTCGCCGTCCGCGCCACAACACTCACCTCCCGTCACGCCGACGTGCTGAACTGCAGCATCTTCCCGACCCCGTACGAGAAGCCGGGCGAGACACAAGATGTGAGCGCCGCTTGGGCGGAGATGGTCGGCTGCCATGTCAGGGCACCTCGCTGTGCCAGCGTGGCAGGCATCCGGCTGCGTGGTGCCCACTCGCACTTCTTGCCCGAGCGGGGCCCACTACGAGTAGGTCAAGCACGCCGCCGCTCCTATGAATGGGAACCACGGCAAGCGGCACGATGGCAGCTAGCTGGGGCGCTCGGATGTTCCTGTCCGATCAAGGGAAGCACGGAGGCCTATTGGCGGCTCGAGGGTGCACGGGACAACCATATGCGGCGGCGGCCGCGTGGAAAGGCAGCCAGAGATGGTTACAACAGGTCAGGGCCGCCGGGACTTCCTCAGGCGTGTAGGAACGCTGGGACTGATCTCTCTTGCCCCACTGGGAACTGTCACCAATGTAGCGATCGGACAGCGGGCGTCTCAGGAGAAGCTGCCCTTCCTTCTTCCCCAGAGCGGTGACGACCTAACGACATTGCGCCCTGCCGTCGGGTGTTGGATGGGGTGTGGTGCGGGGACGTGTACGGTCGGGGTCTGCAAGAACGGCGGCCCTCCTCCCCCTTGCTAGTATGGGCAGCATCTGGGTGTGTAGAAGGGGCAAGAGCAGACGGAGTAGCTTCCTCGGCATCTCACCGGGGAGCAGCCTGATGCAAGCAGGCAGCAACGTCAGGCGGCCAGGAAATGGCCGAAATGGTGGTCAATATGGCATTCGGTAACAACACGCTGAAGCCGGTAGCGGCACTGGGGCGGCGGACATTCCTGAGCACGGTGGGGCGGTTCGCAGCCGTGGTGGTAGGCGGGCTGGGCCTAGTCGTGTCCCTGACGCCCCTGGCAGCAGAGCAGGGACAGGCAGGCCCGAGGCTGTTCCGTGCTCCGGCCATAGGGCCGCTTGGCACCGAGAGCTGCATAGGCGGGGTCTCCTGCAGCCCATATGGACAGGCGGGGCCATGCAATAGCGGGAGTTGCACGAATGGCTGCTAAGAGGCAGTGGGTGCCGTGGCGAGGGCAGTCGCCAACGCTTCGCCTGCAGGGCCAGCGACGCATCTGGCGGGGTGTAGGCCGCATCGCATGAACGTCTGAGTCGGGCGGGGCGCGGTCCCTGGCTGCAGCTATGATACGAATGGGAGGGAGAGCCGTGGCGAATGGTAATGACCGGCGGGCATTCCTGCGACAGGTGGGGGCGTTTAGCATCGTGGCGCTTGGTGGGCTGGCAACCGTGACAGACGTCTCTCTGGCGCAGGCAGTCGCCCCTGCGCGACGACCATTCCCGGCGCCAGCCGTCTCGGATGACCTACTCGGTCCGCGTTCAGCCGCCGCCGCCGACGATTGCTCTGCGGGATGCAATACGGGCGACTGCGCGAAAGGGAGCGGCACCTGCCCGGCGGGCAATAAGCACGAGTGCTAGGGAGTCCGTCTGGCGAATCCGTCTCGGTAGCTGGCCTTGCTCTCGCAGGAGCCATGTGATTGAGAAACGGCTGTGCATTGCCATGCGAGCGGCCCGCAGGCGTTGGTCTGGCTGATCGGCAGGCGGGCTTCGCGGGCCGTGACGTGGCTGGCGAGGATCCGAGAGGAGTTGGAAGGTCCCCGTTGACCTTCGGGGTCCGCGTGCCTGCTTAGGCATTAGCGCGATCGGCTGCATACGAGCGGGCATCGTTGCACGACGTGATCCCATTCGAGTCGCAGGCTTGTGCGCTGACCGTGGCATCGACCACCGGGCTACGGCGTAGCCTAGAGACGACAACGAGGAGGCATCGCCCGATGCCAACCGACGTGAACCGCCGCGGTTTCGTCCGCCAAACCGGGACACTGGGGCTTATATCGCTCACACCGTTGGGAACGGTCACTAGCGTGCTCACCAGTCAGGCTGGTTCCAACAAGAGAGTCTTTCCTCCCCCTTTTGACAGCGACAGCGTGAGCGTGATAAGGCCCATGGAGTGTCTCAGCGGCTGTGGCCACGGGAAGTGTGCTGTTGGGGCCTGCGGATCGGGCTTCTGCCACGATGGGGGCCCCAATCCCCCGTGTTGAGGCGGACTGAGGCCAGCGGTCCGCCACGCGGACCGAATGCCGAGGGGTAGTCGCGGCACAGACGGGAGCTACGAGTGGGCCTCAAAGGGCAGTACGGGGCGGGGTCCGTGAGAGCAGCCCGTACGCAAGCCTCCGGCGAGGGCTAGCCCAGTCCATGCCACCGAGGCGCTGTCCGAATTGCAGCTGAGGCCACATCACCCCGGAGGGAACGACCCAATGGACCCGAAGGCAGGCAAGAGGAAAACCCGGGGAGGGTCCGCCCTCCTGCGTAATCCGACCGCGATCGCCCGATGGGAGTCCGAGGATGGGGTCCTGATCACGAACGTGGAGGATGGATGCAGCGTGATCACCAACGAGCCCGGGCTGATCGTGTGGTTCCTGTGTGATGGCGAGCGGACCCGACTGGATGTTCACGCCACCTTGGCCGCAACGTATCTGATGAGCGACGAGACCGTTGATGCTGTCGACAGGGTTCTGGAACGGTTCATTGCGACTGGGCTGGTGCTTCAGCGGACAACGCCGGTTAAGGAGCGACCGTATGAGGCCGACGCCCAGTTCGCGCCACGTGGCTGACAATCACAGAGACGACCGTCCTGAGGTGCCCATCCCGAACCTCAGCCACTACTACCTCTACATCACCGACCGGTGCAATCTCCGTTGTCGGCATTGCTGGGTCGCGCCCACTTGGGACGAGCGGCCGGAATGGTTCATCCCCGCAGCGGCGCTTGAGACCGCTATTGAGGAGGCAATCCCTCTCGGGCTGAGCAACGTGAAGTTCACCGGGGGCGAGCCGCTGCTCCATCCCGAGTTCGCACACCTGGTTCGGTACTGCGCAGAGCGGAAACTTCGTCTGGCGCTGGAGACGAATGGAATGCTGGTTGATGAGGGTATGGCCTCCCTACTGGCGACAACTGTGACGTCAGTGTCGGTGAGTCTCGATGGCGCGTGCTCCAAGACCCACGAGGCACTGCGCGGCGTCCGAGGGGCATTCCGAAGGGCCCTTCGAGGCGTGGAGACACTGGTCGAGCACGGAGTCCACCCGGAACTGATCTTCGCAGTCCATCGCGGGAACGTCCACGAACTCGAAGGCGTCGTGCGACTTGGTGCCGCGATGGGAGCCCGCGGGCTGAAGGTGAACTACATTACTTCGATGGGGCGGGCGGCCGAGATGGGGGCGAAGGACGAGCTGCTGACATTGGACGAAGTCGCGCACCTTCGCCGCGTTGCCGGTCCAGAGCTTTCGGAGAGGTACGGTATCGCGGTCCTCGTTGACGTGCCCTGCAGTCTCGATACCCTCAAGAGGGTGGGCGAGACTGGGATCGGCTGCTGTCCATTTCTTGGGCTGCTCTCCATTCTCGGCGGCGGCGAGATATGCTGGTGTGGATTCGGGTACGCACGCGGCGACTGGGTCATGGGGAACATCCTGCAAGGCGATTCGATTCGACAGGTATGGGAACACCACCCGCTCCTGACCCACGCAAGGCAGCACATACCCCAGGACATCACAGGTGTGTGCGGCGCCTGCGCCTTCCTCAAGCGTTGCGTGGGCAAGTGCAGGGCTTTGGCGATGCAGGCGTACGGGGACCTGTTGGCGCCTGACCCGATATGCCAGGAACTCTATAATCGAGGGGCGTTCCCAGTCACACGCCTGATCCGAGAGCCCGAGCCGTACGATGCTGAGTTCCGGCGCGATGGTTGAAGCGGGCCAGACAGGGGGCCAACGACGCATGCCAGTTCCGCCAAACGCCGTTCCCGTTCCCGACCCGCGGGTAGAGACCTCAGTTTCCCCGACTGCGGTGAGTATCAGCACTCCAGCAGACCTCCCTGCCACACGGTTCCGGCATACCCGGTTGGTGTCGTCCCCGAACGGGGAGCGAACGGGCAGCCGGCTGACACCGGTAGCTGACGAGTTGTGGCTGCTGATAGACGGTAGACGAACCGTGGCGGAACTCACGGAGGAACTCCGTGCTTCCTACCCCCACCTGGGGCTCGTGACGCCGCAGTGGGTCGCGGAGAGGATCCGCGAGTTCGAAGAAAGAGGATGGTTGCTCCCCCGCCATCAGCGTCGCGCGTCGCGGGTCGGCGGAGGGGCAGTCGTCCTGCCACCGCGCGCTGATCCGAATGGGGCCCTGCGGTGGGCACGATTGGGGGCAGAGACGGTCGTCGTCGACAGGCGGACCGGAGCGCTGTTCTCGGTCGATGCGGCCGGCGCCGAAGCGTTGCTCGCCCACGAACAGCTTGGCGAGGCCAAGGCCTGGGAGTCGCTACGTAGGTGCCGCGGCAAGCAGATGGCGAACGTGCTAGCGGCCGAGCTTCGCCAGTTGGAGGCGTTCGGCCTATACCGACCGGGCCTGTCCCCGCCGGAGCGGGCGTTCACGCTGCCAGACCAGGCGTACATCGTTCTGCACGTCCATTGGGACCCCGAGTGGTATCTTGACTGCGAGACGACTCTTGCCCGAGGCATGGCCCTCGTCGACAATCTACTGCATGCGCTCAGCGAGAGCAGCTTCCAGGTGCCAGTCTATCTTGACGGCGCATGTCTGCTTCTGGAGCAGTATCTGGAGTTGCGTCCCGAGCAGACGGATCTGGTCAAGAGGCTTGTCGCCAGTGGTCGCCTGAGCGTTGGGCCTTGGTATGTCCAGACCGACCCGTTCAGCGTCGACGGGGAGTGCCTCGCCCGCAACCTTGCACTCGGTCTCGAGTGCGCACGGCGGTGGGGCCATGGTACTTTGGTAGGCTACTTCCCTGACACGTGCGGTAACGTGTCCCAGATGCCGCAGGTACTGAACTCCTTCGGTATCTCTGAAGCCGTTATGTACCGAGGGGTGCCCGCGGAAGCCGAGTCGCTGGAGATGGTATGGACAGGCGCCGACGGCTCGAAGGTGCTACTGCTGCGTCTGCCGGGCGGCTTTAACATGTTGCAGACGGATGCTCTCTGCGACCTGGCACGCTGCTACGGGGATGTCGAGGCCTTGCTGGCCAACGATGTGGTTCCGCGATCGGCGAGTCGCGTGGCGATCTTGCTGATGCACTGCGTGACGCCGCTCACTGAGGTCGGGGAGAAACTGGCGGCCCTCGCAGGGCTGCTCTCGCATGATGTGCAACTGGAGTACGCAACTATCGAGCAGGCGGCGACGGCCGTGCGGCGGCGCATGGGGAGAGTCCGCGCGAGGGTGTCGGGAGAGCTGCGCGACTGTCGCCATGCATGCATCCACCCCGGCGTCGCCTCGGCGCGATCCCCCTCGAAGGCTCTTCACAAGGCTGCCCAGCGTGAGCTTGTCCGCTGGGCCGAGCCCTGGTCTGCGATCGTCGGTGAACTGGGGGGGCCTGATCTGGCTCCCCTCACCGAGCGCGCATGGAAGCTGCTTCTACAGAGCCAGAATGAGGACGCGGTTCGAGGGTGCGTTGTCGATAGCGTGCACCTGGAGCAGGAGGTCCGTTTGAGGAAGGTCTCCTCACTCGCCTCTTCCGTCGCCTCTACAGCCTTGGGCTACATCGCGTCCCGGATTCCTCGTGGACAGGGAGGCAGTGCAGACGAGGCGATGATCGTTGTGTTCAACCCCTTGCCTTGGGCCCGTTCGGGGGTGGTCCAGGCCGAAGTCGAGATGGCCTGTCCGCCCTCAAGCGAGGTGGTAGTGATCGACGACGGCGGCAACCTGTGCCCGAGCCAGGCGTACGCGTCCACCCCTGAGTTCCGCGTGGATGTTGCCCCCGTGCGGCGCCCGAGGCAGCGCTGGGCGACGATGCTCCCCGTGGCTTTCCAAGCGGAGGAACTGCCTCCGCTCGGGTATCGAGCCTACCGCGTCCATGCCACCGCGTGCGCCGCGAACCGGCCGCCCAGCCGACGGAACGGCCCTGAACTGGCGATCGAGAACGAATACTTCCGGGTGGTCGCCAGGAAGGATGGCACCCTCGACCTGGAGGACACAAGGGGCGGGCGGGTGTGGGAGAACGTCCTGAGCCTCGAGGATTCGGGTGACATGGGCGACCTCTACACCTACTGTCCACCACTCTGGGATGAGGTGGTGACATCACCTGGGGCAGCTCCTCGAGTAGCGTTGGTTGATGAGGGCCCATGTCGGCAGACGCTCCGGGTCGACTACGACATGAGACTGCCCGATGGGCTGACGCCAGAGGAGAGGGTGCCCGAGGACGCGCTGCTGGATGGCCTTCCAGAGGAGGCCCTCGCGCCGTGGCCGGGACCCACTCGGACCCGACGTAGCAAACGGCGCACTCGTTGCCACGTGTCGTGGTCGGTGGCCCTGCAATCTGGGGGAATGCACGTCGAGGTTGGTCTGCACATCGAGAACCGAGTGAAGGACCATCGACTACGCTGTCTCGTGCGGTCAGGGATTGTGAGCGACGTCAGCTTCGCGGACACGCCCTTCGATATCGTAGAGAGGCCAGTACAACTGGCGTACCCGATGGGCAGACAGGAGGAATCTGTCAATACACACCCGCTGGCCAGCCTCGTGGGGGTTGAGGGCGACCAAGGCGGCCTGCTGGTGTGCAGCCCCGACATCGCGGAGTACGAGGTTCTGCGCTCGCCTGCTGGAGCAGTTGCCCTAACACTACTGCGCTGCGTCGAGTGGCTCAACCGCGACAACCTGACCACCCGAGACCGGCATCTGGCGCCGACGATCGCTACGCCGCTTGCTCAGTGCCAAGGCACACACGGATTCCGGTTGTACCTGTTGCCCTACGAGGAAGCAGAGGGGAGAGCCGATGTACTGGCCCGCGCCCAGGAGTGCCTGGCGCCGTTGCGTGCCGTTGCCCCCTGGAGCGGCGCCGGCCCTGCTCCCAAGCTTGCGGCGTCTGACGGGTTCTTGGCGGTTGAGCCCCGCTGTGTCGTCCTGTCCGCTCTGAGGAAGTCGCGCGGCGGGGCTGAACCGGTGGTACGGCTGCACAACCCAACGGCCAAACGCGTGCGGACCTGTCTTACGGTTAGCCCCCAGTATTCATCGGCCCAATGGACCGACCTTGGCGAACGTGCCCTCGAACGCGAGCCGACGGCGCGGGCGTCCGACGGTAAGATGAGATTCGTCATCGCTCCCAGAGGGATTGCCACACTGCGCCTTCTCAGAAGTGAGGATGCGAGAGCGAAGGACACGCGTCCCGATGGCGGCCGAGCACCGGAAGGAGATGGTTAGCTGTGAGCCGGATGTGCCGAGTTGCAGTACTGATCGGGTGGGCAGTTATGCCGGCAACCGTCTGCCGGGCGGCCCCCTTGCTTCACACGGTCATGGCGCAGAGCGATCAGCCGTTCGAGGAGAAAGGCCTGAAAAGCGTACCGGTCTTTGACGGGCAGGCTCCCACCGCGCAGCGAGGCGGAGTTCTGTGTTGGTCTACCAGTTCAGGCGCGGGCTCGCCATATCTCTACTGGGCAATCGCAAGAGATGCCATAGCGCCGGCCGGCACCAAGCCTGCCCCTTCACCCCAATTGGCGACGGTCGATGTCGAATACCTAGACACCGAGGGAACATGGTTCTGTCTAGAGTACAGCGACCAGGAAACGCCGGACGTTCCGGGCCGGTACGTGGCTTCACCGTCGATAGTAAGTCGAGGTACTGGCACATGGCTGAAGACATCGTTCCTGCTCGAAGGGCCTCGGTTCAGCGGCAGCTTCTTTGGCGCAGACTTCCGCCTCGCTGCCCAGAAGGGCGACCTGTATGTTCGAGCAGTGAGAGTCAGCAACCGAGGCCTTTCACTCCGAGCGGCCCCGTCGGTCATCCTGGCGTCGGGACGGATGCAAGAGATTCCAGTACAGGTCTGTGCGATCGGCGAGGACGGCCAGCCGGTACCCGACGGGACGCTGCTCACCGTGGGGACGGACTACGGAACGGTCCAGAACACAACGCCCACCGAGGGTGGGCGAGCCATGACGCGCCTGGCACTTCCGCCGGGCCCGGGTCAGGCCGACGTCGCTTGCACCTGGCTGGGACTTGCGACAACGACTCGGGTCGTCGCCCTGAGCGGCAAGGGGGACGTGGAGGCGATGGAGCGGCCCCTCCCGCTGGAGGCGCTTCTTGGGGCTCCGGTGGCCAACACGACCGTGGGGGCAGGCTGCGGAATAAGGATGACCGGCGAGGACCCACCGGAGCTTGAGGTCCGGTATGCCCTACCACCCGAGGGCGGGATGGTAGACATCCCCGTGTGCCACTGGACCGGCGGTGTCCTGAAGTCGATCGCGCTGGACGTGGCGGGCGACGGAACACAGAACATCCTGATGGTACGTATGCGGGACACGGGAGGGAACGTGTTCCAGTATTGGGCCTCTACGTTGCGGCAGACGGGGTGGACAACGGTGACCATCACACCTGACCAGCCTAGCCTTGCTTGGGGTAGCGGCGGGAGGCTGCGCTTCCCTTTGGAGGTCACAAGTCTCATTGTCCATAGCCATCCTCAGGAGCAGGCGCGGGCAGGAGTTCTGCGGTTGAGGAATCTGCGTCTTATCACTCAGGAACCAACATCAAGTGGAACCGATGTCGATCTCGGCTGGGAGGGCGAGACATTGAGCCTGACTTGCGCCAACGCCTTAGCGCGCCCCCAGGATCTGACACTGGCGTGGCAGATCCTGGGGGCCGACGGCGGAGTCACCAGGTCGTCACCGCCACAGACCGTGACGCTTCCGGCGCACAGTGCTGTCCGTGTTCCGGTCCAGACAAAGCCGGCGGATCCAGTTGACGGCCGAGTGGTGGTCACGGCTAAGAGCGACGTCGTCGATCGCATGGTGTCCACGCCGCTGCGGCCCGCCGTCTGGGGGGAGGTAGCGTTGGGGCCGGAGAACCAGGCATGTGGACTACACCAAGTCGAGGAGCCCGATGGTCCGACCGTCGCAGCAACTATCACTGGCCGCTTGGCGCGCGCAGCTCGGATTGCAGACATGTACTTCCTCGCCGATAGGGACTTCAGCGCATGTCGCAAAGCGTCAGATGTGATGCTGGAGGCTGTGTGCTACAGTGGCCAAGGATGCGAGCTGCTGGTCGAGTACGACTCCGACGACGCCTCCGTGTCCAAGGTGCCCGATATGCCAGGGGCCTTCAAGGAAACTGGCAAGCTCAGCCTGAAGCCAGGCGCATGGACACCGGTGGGTTTCCGTCTATCCGGAGCGTGGCTGCGAAGACGTTGTAACGGAGCGGACCTCCGCATCAAGGCGCGGGGCGGTACGGCATGGATCAGCAAGGTCACCATAAGAGCGCTCTGACTGGCGGAGAGATGGCCACCCCAGTGTTGGACCTGGTCTGCCTCGCACTCCACGACATCCCGGCCGAAGGGCCTGTCTACGCGCGGCACTTCCACGATCTGGTGCGGAGCATAGCGACTCGCTACCCCGTCCGCGCGCACCTGGTGACCCCGGTCTCCGATGGGCAGGGGGCGTCGGCCGACATCGAGCGGCCGCTGCACTGGTATGGGGCGCCCGTTCTCTCGACTGGTCACCAGCCGCTCGCCGCCTCCCTGACATTGGGGCGCCGGATTCGCGCGGTAGGCAGGACCGCAAGCGACGTGGTGGCGTGCGTCGGTCACGGCAGTACGGTGGTCGTCGCCTGCAACTGGGAGGCCCTTGCTGCGGTCCGCATCGTGCGCCAGCGTCACGCAGTGCCCGTGGTCGTGCATGGATACACCACGATGGCTAGCATGGCTGGGGGCACCTACGGGTCGCTGCCCCCTGGAGAGGAACAGCGACTGCAGCGATGGCTTGAGCTGTGCGTCAAGGCGTGCAGGCAGGAGGCGGATCGCACGATACTGATGTCCGGACGTGCCGCCCTGGACTGGCCCCTGGCGCTCGAAGCATACCCCCTCACTTGGCAGCGTCTTCTCCGCAGGGGACTAGTCGGTCATACCAGCCCTCTCGTGGTGGTTGCTGCACTGAAGCCCACCGCGACCCAGGTGCGCGGCTTGACGTTGGCCTTGGGCAGAATGGCGAAGTCAGATCGGCCGCGTGTCGCAGTGACTAGCGAGGATGGCACTGATCTGGGGCAGTTGGCCACGGCCATTGCCACAGACCCCCCGAACGACAGACCAGTCATCCTACCTCGGCTCGGGGCAACACTGGCAGCGGCAGTCTGGACGGCCGCCGATGCTGTTGTCGTCATCGGAACGGACACCGACCTCCAGTGGCTGATCGCTGCTGAGGCGAGCGCTCTGGGCACAGATGCGATCGTCGTTGATGCTGTCGGCAGGGCAGTCCGGTCATGGCGGGCGTGCCGTGCTTCGGGCGCTAGCCGAGCATGCGATCCGCCAGCGACTACACGCGCGGAGACGCTATGCGACGCGATTGGTGAAGCTGTGGAGCGGTCTCGCCGCTTTCCGCTGCGGGTCGCCGCACGCCCTCCCGTGGGTCGCAGGGCGGTGGAGTCTGCGTGGCGAGTCTACTGCGAAGTGCGACCCCCCTGCCATGGGTGACCGCCGGAGTGCAGGGGGCAAGGAAGGCTAGGATGCGGGTCGGGCTTGATGTGAGGGTCGTGACAGGCCGACTTACCGGCATCGAGGCCGCTTCGGCTCAGTTGGTCGCCGCTGTCGCCGCCGCGGGCGCGGGGAACGAGTACGTCCTATTCGGCAGCGGGCCCCCGACCCCACATCTGCGCCAGGTGCTTCGGCACCCAGGCGTGGTCTACCAGCCCATAGGGGCGGGATCCGACGTCGAATGGGTGCAGTTGCGCCTCCCGACTTTTGTCGAGAAGTGCCGGGTTGAGCTCCTGCATTCCACGGCGTTCTTCCTCCCAGTGGCGCGCACTCGCGGCTGGGCCTGCGCCAAAGTAGTCAGTATCTATGATGTCATCTTCCGCATTCTGCCTGAGACCTTCCGGCCAGAGGTTCGCGACCATTTTGACCGGTGGACTGCGGCCGCCGCCACCGTTGCCGATCACATCGTAGTGCCCTCTCAGTGCACGGCGCGTGATCTGGCGCAGTGCTACTCGGTGCCAAGGGATCGCATCACGGTCGTCCCGCTCGGCCCCGGCCCTCACATCCGAAGACTAGACCCGGCGACCGCTCGAAGGGCTGCTCGGCGGTACGTGGACGATGGCCCCTTCATGCTCTGCGTTAGCACGGTAGGGCCGAGGAAGAACCACGCGCGCCTACTCCGAGCCTATGCGGGGTTGGGGCGGGTGCCGCATCGGCTCGTTCTCGCGGGACTGCTGGACCGGCCAGGGGATATCCCACGCCTGATCAGGGAATTGGGGCTGGAAGGCAGAGTGGTGTTGTGCGACCATGTCCCCGACCACCACCTGAACGCACTCATCAATGCGGCGGACATCTTCGTGTACCCATCGCTGTATGAGGGCTTCGGGATGCCAGTACTCGAGGCGATGGCGTGCGGAGTGCCGGTCGCCGCATCCAGCACCTCCGCACTGCCCGAGGTGGTCGGGGACGCTGGCTTGCTGTTCGACCCTCGAGACACCGGGTCCATGGTAGAGGCGTTGGCGACCTTGGTGGAGGACCGTGCACGTCGCGAGCAGTTGCGCGAGGCAGGACTGCGACGGGCCCCCCGGTTTGTCTGGGGCACGGCAGCCCGCCAAGTGCTCGACCTGTACGGTCAGCTTCACCGCGCTGCGCCGAATTCATGTCGGAGCCACTGAGATATGCGCATCGGTCTCGTTACCAATTGGGCCCGACAGTGTGGGATCGCCGAGTACTCGCGATACCTGGCTGACGCGCTCGCCGAGGCGAGGGTCGAAGTCGCAGTCCTGGCACGAGACAACCCAGCGACGGCGTCCGCGAGTGCGCCGCAGGGCGCCCTAACGGTCTGCCCCTGTTGGTCCTCGACAGACCTGAGCGGCGTCCTGTCGGCGGCGGATGACCTACGACTGGACCTCCTGCACTTCCAGCACGAGTTCAGCTTCTTTCCGACCGATCAGTTGTGTGGCCTGGTCCGTCAGGCGACCGGGCGAGGGCTGCGCTGTGTAGCTACTCTTCACAGTGTTGCGCGCTATCGGGCGGCTACCGCGCGCTTGGGGATGCTGGCAGACGCCCTCATCATCCATGCTGAGGAGCACCGCCCCGACCTACCGGACCATGACCTGTACGCAAGTCGGATAGCAGTGATCCCCCAGGGCACGCCGCTCTTCCCGCGTGCTTGCCGATCCGAGGTCCGCAGGGAGATGGGGATCCGATCCCGTTGTGTTCTGGCGACCTTCGGTTTCCTGCGCTCCTACAAGGGGCTCGAGGATGTCCTAGACGCAGTGAGCCTGGTGGCGCGTGACATTGAGGACGTCACCTGGCTTGTGTTCTCCTCTCTGCACGACGACACCGCCGAGGGGCTCAGGGTCTACTGGGAACTCAGACGACGCGCGGCATCACTCGGCCTGCTGAGGCATCTACGAATCTATACTGAGTTCCTGCCTCTTCCAGAGCTCGGCCGGCTGCTTCAAGCGGCTGACATCATTGTGTTGTACTACCGTCCAGTACCCCACATCACGGCAAGCAGTGGGGCAGGGCGAGCCGCACTGGCGACCGGTCGCCCAGTCGTTGTGGCGGATATGTCCTACTTCGCCGATCTGGGGGAGGAAGTGGTGAAGGTTGAGCCGGAGGACCCGCGGTTGTTGGGTAGTACGCTGCTGAACCTATGGTCGGACCCGGCACGACGCGCCGCATTGGCGAGACGTGCCGAGGCCAAGAGCGCTGACACCGCGTGGCCCGTTGTGGCACATGCACACCGCGCCCTCTACGAGAGGGTCATCGCCGACAGCGTGGTTCCCGAGTTGCTCGCCTCGGCGGCCTTGAGGCAGTGATGCCCCGTGGAGATAATCGGTTGCTGGCTTACCTCCGGTGACGGTTCGTTCCTCGAGGAGTCCGTGCTATCGGTCCTCGATGTGGTTGACCGACTGGTCGTCGCAGCTGTCTCGATCACAACCGAGTGTGCTGATGTGCACCAGGGGGCCGCAGTGCCTGCCGGCGTCCTGAAGCTGCTGCAGAGCATCCGCGCATCCGGTAAGCCGGTACGGATTCTCCGGCCGCAGGGCTGGCGGACCCCTGCCGAAGCGCGTAACGCCTGCCTCAAGCTTGTCGATTCATCGCGCCACGTTGTCTTCGAGTTGGACGCTGATGAAGTCTATGGCGGCCGGATCCGGGAGCTCCGGCGCATCCTGGCCAGCCACGACGCCGGGCGGGTTTTTGTGCCTGCCGCCTTGTACTTCTGGAAGACAACATATCGAGTGAACCACGCCATAAGGGACTACCAGCCTCGGATCTACCGACAGATCCCCGGGCTGTACTATGAGACCGACGGCGATAGCTACGAACGCCCTTACGACGTGTTCGGAGAGGCCGTCCTAGCGTCCCCGCGCTACCCGTCGGTGGCGCTGACTGAGGTAGTCCGATACGACTATGAAGCGGCCGTGGGATGGCGCCGTTACTTCGCCAAGCTGCTGGGGCGCTATCGCTGGCTGCATCCCGAGTGGAGCGAGGAAGCGCTTGCCGATATGGTTCTCCAACATAGCTACTTCACAGGGGAAGGCACCGATATTGGAGAGCGTGGCGAGGACCCCCGCCATCATGTGCGCTGAGGAATGCAAGAAGATCAGGGGGAGGCCAAGTCGGTAGCGGGAGTCGCGGCGATGCCTCGCCCGGCAGCGGACCATCAGAGAAGGAGGGATAGGCTATGCGTAAGCTCACCGTGCGTGTGCTCCCGAGGGTTGCCGCGAGCATGTCTGAGACGCAGTACACCGTGCAGGTGCGGGCGATGGAAGGCCGAGGCAGGCCCGCTGCCGACGGCACGCTGGTGGAGCTGTCCGCGGATGGCGGCGCGTTCGAGCCGGTCATCGAAACGAGAGGTGGGGTCGGTCAGACGGATCTGGCTCTGTCCCGCCCGCTCTCGCGGGGGACGGTCACCGCGCGGTGGGCGGACCTGTCCGCCGTCGGGGATGCGATACGTCTCGATGGTGACAGCCCGCCAGTGCTCTGTGACTGGCAGGCAGTAGCCGTCCCACACCTCGCCTCTGCGCCGGTCGCGAGCCCCCAGCTCCGCGACGTGGGGCTCCGTATCACTGAAGGCGGCTCCTGGGCGAGGCTCCACTACCGGCCCCGGGGAGGTAGCACTGGAGAGGCCATCAAGCTGCTCATACATGAGCCCATTCCCGGTGCTCCCGACCGGATCTGTGTTGCTTTCCGGGGTGATGGCCGCTGCGCGACTCTGGAGGCACGGCTCGTCGACGCGGATGGTGGCACCTTCCAGTACCGCCTCGCTAGCATCGGGGATCTGGACAGGCACACGGCAGCTATTCCGGTGAGCAGATATGGAGTTGCATGGGGGGGCGATGGGCGCATTGATCCTCCGCTGAGGTTGGAGTCCCTGCTCGTGAGCTTTGGCACAGTGGCGAACGGTGAGTCACGGCATATCGATATCGGGCCAGTGAGTTTCCGGACGTACTTACCCTCCCCGCCCACATTGTCTCTGGTCAGCAATCCGACGAGCGACCTGACCGCGCTCGCGACCGCGTATGTAGTGGCGCCGGTTCCCCGGCGAGGCCTGCCATGGGCGGCCGATGCCGAAGTCCTCGACGCACGCGGGAAAGTGTGCGATCGGTGCAGGCTGGCCCTGGACCTGACATCAGACCGGTCGGCGTACTGCCTGGACATCCCCAGAGCACCTACCTGGCCGACCCCCGCTTTCCTTCGCGTCATTCCAGAACGCCCCGCAGTAGGCCAGCCCCACACACTGTGCATACCGCCCGTGCGGTACGGCGAGGCCCGACTTGGGCCGCAGAACGACGAAAGGGGTCTGAACCAGATCGACCTGCCGGACGGACGAACTTGGGCGAGGCGACAAGGGTCGCGGAGCATCCGGGTGCCGCGCGCCACAGACATCTACTTCGCGGCGGACCGGCTGTTCGAGGCCTGCGCCAGGCCGGCTGCCGTCCGGCTTACGGTCGACGCCTATGTGGCGGTGGGCCCTTCGGCTATAGACATCGAGTACGACTCCGCAGACCAAGGCGTCACGGTCGTGCCCGAGTGGCCTGGAGCGTTCAAGCAGGTCTGCGCTGGATCGAGGCTGCGCGCAGGCTGGCGGAGGCTAGACGTCGTCCTGCCCGATGCGTGGTTCCGGCGTCGGTGCAACGGAGCCGACTTTCGGGTTAAGGTCAGAGAGGGGCAACTAGGGATCGAGACGGTGAGCGCGGCAGTCATATAGGCCCGGCCGGTGTCGGATGTCATTCCGGGCTCAGTGTCCCAGGTCAGTGCTGTTCGATATGGCCATCTCGCCGCGGTCTCGGCCGGGCTGACTGGCTGCGGGACGGGGGCATGGGTACAGCCACGCCGCGCTTCCCGGAGTACGGCGTAGGCGGGACCTTTGAGATAAGACGTTAGTTCTACTATAGGAAACTATATCGCATTTTGGTAGCGTTAGAGTTGTGAG
>CAYWBK010000107.1:0-15778 GCA_964455745.1 uncultured Armatimonadia bacterium | reverse complement strand
GGCTCATTATAGCGGGAATAACGGCTTGTTCGCACTCTGGAGAGTGCTCCTACAGGCTTTTGCAATCGCCTCCACAGACACTCAGCGGTCCGGCTGCTGGGCGTCTTTGGCTTTCTTCTCCGCAGCGGCCGCGTCGGGGGACTCTTGCACCACGGTCATCGCAGTGATCTTGTCCCCGTTGGTCATCTTATAGACCGCGTCCATTCCTGACAGGACCTTGCCGAATACGCTGTGGTGGCCGTTGAGGTGCGCCTGGGGCTGGCGGCAGATGAAGAATTGCGAGCCGCCGGTGTTCGGCCCGGCGTTCGCCATCGACAGCGCGCCGGTCTCGTGACGCAGGGAGTCGTCGAACTCATCCGGGATGGTCCAGCCGGGACCGCCGGTGCCGTTACCGGCCGGGTCGCCGCCCTGGATCATGAAGTCCTCGATGCAGCGGTGGAAGGTCAGCCCGTTGTAGAAGCCCTTCTTCACCAGGATGAGGAAGTTGCCCGCGGTGATCGGAGCCTTCTGGTCGGCCAGTTCAACCACGATCTCGCCCCTATCGGTCTCCATCTTCACGACTGAGCCTTTGGCGTCGGGGTAAGCGGGCTTGGCTGCCGCGGCCGCGGGCGCGGCGAACGTCAGTGTGCCGAAGCTGTCCGGCTCGACGAAGCCGCCGATGCACTGCGACCACGATGTCGTCTCGCTCTTCGGGATGCGCTGGCGGCACAGGTTCGCGAGCATCTGCGTGCCCGGCGTCGGGGCAGGCAGATTGAGAGACGCCCAGGGGATCGCGACTTCCGCGGTCCAGCCCTTGTCGCTGATGTTCGTCGCGCTTTGCCACGTGGCGTTGAAGCTCACGTCCTGAGTGTTGTTCTCCGCGTCGGTGCACTGGGCGTCCCACTGCACGTTCTTGGGGTTCAGGATGAGGTGGAAGTACGGCACGGGCTTCGGCCCCGGCGCGAGGAACATGTCGACGCTGTCGCCCTCCCAGACAGCGGAGTCGCGGGTCTCGCCCTGGATGCGCATGTCCTGCGGAGTGGGTTCGTCACAGCGAAAGGCGATGTACAGGTTGCGGTCGTCGTAGGCGACCCAGGCGCGCGTCTCGGCGGTCGGCTTAGGGTTGTCGCCGTTGGTGATGTATCCGACGAACGGGTCCAGCGGCTGCAGTTTCTGCCAGATCGGATCGTCGAGCTTCCCGTCGATGGTCGGGGCCTGCCCGGCGGCCAGTCGGGGGACATCGGCCTTGCGGGTGAGCAGCTTCGCCTTGATCTCGGCCCTCATGCGTTTGTCCGCGGCGGACATCATGTCGGCGATGTCGAAGCCGAGGGCGCGATTGCTCGCGATCTTCTGGCGCGCCGAGACAAGGGCGGCCTCGCAACCCGGCGGCACGTTCTCGTTCTTCCACCAGTTCATCTTCTCGCTGTAGCACCACACGTACTCGTCTGCGGTCTTGAGCGCATAGTAGACATTGTGCTCGAACCACTTCGCGCGCTCCTCGGGGGTGAGCGCGTCGGCGATGTACTTCATGTCGCGGTACTTGAACAGGTGGTCGATATACAGCGCCTGGCTGACTTGCATCTGCGACTGGTACTTGCGCACGTTCTCGGGCGCGACAAGCGTCAGCGCGCGCTGGCGGATCGTGTGGTAGATGCTGAAAAAGTCGAGGGCTTTGGTGTAGTAGTATGACGGCTCATTACCGTCGGTGATGACGACATCCGGGCCGGCGGCATCGAGCATCCCGTTGAGGAACGCCGGGAGCAGGCCGTAGCCCTCGCCCTGCAACTGCTTCTGGCGCACGGCGGGGTCGCGCTCGTCCAACGTGCCGCCGAAGAGGCTGAGCTGGAAGAAGGTGAGGAGCCGAACGTTCGGCATCTCCTTCTGCATCGCGTCCATGAACTGTGCGCCACGCTTGCGGGCCATCGCCTGGTACTCGGCGAACGACTTCTCCTTCGCGTGTTTCTGGGTGCCGTAACTCCAGGGGCTGTCGCCATACGGCTCGGGGTCGAAGACGAGGCCCTTGCACCCGCCGGCCTTGGCCGCCTTCGCGCACAGGCCGACATTGTGGGCAATGGTCTGCCAGTCGGCGTCGCTGAACCAGTCCATCGTCGAGGCGGAGTACATCATCAGGAAGTTGTCGGTGAACTTCTCCCACTTGGTGGCGGCGAGGGCGTCGATGTCCTTCTGGAAGGCATTCTCGTCCCACTTCTTCACGTCGAACACGCCGCCCCCGCCGGCGGCGGTGCGCATCATCAGGCCGTCGAAGGGCCGCTTCTCCATGTCGCGGATGTGATCGCGCACGTATTCGGGAGTGGGGACATCCCAGCCGTACTCGATGACCTTTTTGGCGAGGGGGTATTGCTGGGCGGAGGCAAGGGCGGGCAGGAGAAGCGCGAGAAGAGCGGCGGAGGCCGCCAAGAAAGACCTGGTTGACATGGAGGCACCTCTGGAGGGACGAATGGTTGGAGGTAGGTTCGCCGGAGGGCGGGGGATACCTGCGATGGGGCTCTTCCTCAATGTGTGTGGGTAGTGACCTCGAACTGGTCTTGGCCGGGGTCTTATAGCAGGGCGTAGACGAAGCCGTTGTCGTCGCGTCCGCAGGACGCCCGGCGCGAAGCGCCCCTCAGCCGGGTGCTTCAGCACCCGGAATATGGCGCATCTCATGTTACCCCGTCCGCAGGACGGGTGGCGGCGCAGCCGCCCGAAGTCACCGTCGCCGGCGGCAATGGGGCCTGCGGCCATTCGTCCTGCGGACGACTCGGTGTGGGGCGGCGCGGTGTCCCGGACGCTGAAGCGTCCGGCTGAGGGTCCCCGCCTGCGGCGGGGCCGGGCGTCCTGCGGACGCGACGGCACGGATAACGACCATGCCTGATGTGGTCTGTTCAGCCACTGTCAAGCACCCACACACATTGAGGAAGAGCACAGTGCCACATTGGAGGGCACGACGACCAACTCGCTAACGTAGTCGTCCATCTCGTGCCTTCGCCTGGCTCCCCACCCGTGGAACAATGCCCAGCGTTCGAGTTCGGCCAGGACCATGAACGACACCCACAACTGCTTCCCCTCAAGATAGGGCAGGTACCGCCGGGCACGAGTGTCACCTTTGAGGATGTACGATACTACGTCGGTGTCGAGCAAGACGCGGTCCACAACGTGCCCCGCTTATCCCTCGTTTCGCCACTTACGGACGGTTCCGACGAACTCCTCCGTGTCTTCGTCCTCGGGCCAGAAGTCAGCGCGCATAAGCTTTGCAAGATCGGTCGGCCCTGTCTTGCCCTGCTCCGCCGCCAGCCCATCGAGAGTCGGGGCTGCGGCCATGCGAGGAGTGTCATTTTCTCCAGAGGTCAGCGTTATGACAACTTCTTTAATTCGTAGATCCGGCGACTTCCTCCGCGATGCAACGTACTCCCCTGTAACGCGGACGCGGCGAGTGACTGCTTCCAGGATTGCCCTGTCATGGTACGCGTCGAACGTGCACGCGACCGGCTCTCCAGACTCCGGTTCGATCCGGCAGTGACGAATGGGCTGGGCGAAATCGACCATTGTGAGCCGCCCCTCCACGGTGAAGAACTGCCCCTCACCGCCCCGGGCCAACGCTGGCGTTCCTAACTCGGTGGCATGAGCACCCATCTTCGACACCTCCTCCAGCGTCCCAGCGTCGGCTGTAGCGATGTTGTGCGTCTTCAGGTCGATGGCCATCGTGCGGGACGACACTGCCGCTCACGCCGGTCGGGACGATGCGCACAGTTCACTTCAGGCTCCACGGGGCGTTCGCTCCGCCCCCAGAATCCTCAGTCTTTCCACTTCCGCAAAGTGCCCAAGGTTGTTTGTGACGAGGGGGAGGTCGTAGTGCAGCGCCGTTGCGGCGATCCAGGCATCGGCGCAGGGGATCGGGCGTCCCTTCCGAATGCCGGCGACCGTTACTGCGGCCCATCGCAGGCAAAGGTCGCGATCCACAGGGAGTACGGTAAAGTGGGCTATAAATTCGTCAGCCAGAGCGCGGCGCTTTGGCCCCCAGTCGTGCACCAACGCCCATCTTTCCAGCTCGGCCAGCGTCATAAAGGACATCTCCAGCCGCCTGCCTTCTATATGAGGGCGATACGCCTCGGCGCGAGTGTCACGTTTCAGGAAGTAGGAGATCACGTCGGTGTCCACCAGAACCCGTTGGTATCCGGCCATGTTCTCGGCTTCGCCTATCCCTCCTCGCGCCATTTGCGGATGGTGGCAATAAAGTCATCCACGCTCTCGTCTTCCGGGAGGACATCCACGAACAGGTTGTCGAAGTCGGCCAGCATCGGCGCGCCCTGCTCGGCCTCAAGCATGACTATGTCGTGCCTGCGGGGCAGTTGCGGGATGCTTCCCTGTTCGTGCGGCGTCTGGTCTACCGTAGCGATCCTCCTGATCTTCAGATCCGGCATTTTCCGGCGCGACTTGACCAGTTCGCCTGTCACGCGCACATTCCGCAGCAACGCGGCGGCTATCACGCCGTCTTGCGTCTCATCGAAGATGCACGGCACGGATTCGCCAGCGCTCACCTCAATCCAGCACCGGCGATGCCCGCCTCGAAAATCAGCCATCGCAAGTCGTCCTTCGACAGTGAACGATCCCTCGCTACCGGCCCGGACCAGCGCCGACGTTCCTATTTCGACGGCATGAGCACCCATCTTCGACACCTCCTCCGGCATCCCATGATCGACTGTAGCACGGATGTACCACGGCCATCCCCTCGCAGGCCACCGGGGAACCGCTTTCTCACTTCCCGATCACCAGCACCACGAAGCTGTCCTTGACGATCGCCGGTCGCGGTCGCGGGGCCTCGGCCGTCGGCTTCGGAGCCGGGCCGAAGCTCGCGGTGACGGTGTAGATGTTGTGCGTCTTCAGGTCGATGGCCATCGTGCGCGCGCCACGCTGCGTCTTCACGGTTTCGGCCACGCCGAACTGGCCCGGAGAGACCTCCTGCACCACCGTCAGCGTGCCTTCGCCGTTGGAACTGAACGCCAGCTTCGTGCCCGGATCGTAGCCGGCTCCGTCCGCGCCTGCGCCGATCGGCACGGTGGCGATGACTTTGCCCGCCCGGGTGTCGAGGACGGTCATGATCTTGTTGCCGCACACTGAGAACGCTCGATGGCGCCGCGCGTCGAAGCCCATGCCCGAAGGCTCGTCGCCGGGCTTGATCGAGAACCGGTTCGTCACTGCCAGCTTCTGGCTGTCGATCTCGACGACCTCGCCCGTGTCCTCGATATTGGCGTAGACTGAGCCGCGACCGTCCGTCGCCGGGAACTCCGGCTTGCCGCCGAGCGGGATCGTAGCGAGGACCTCGCCGGTGGCCGCATCGAAGGCCGTCGCGTCGTGACTGGCCCCGTTGCAGGTGAACACGCGCTTGGATGCGGGGTCATACAGGATGGCATCGGGGTTTCTGCCTGTTTGCACCTGGCCGATGACCGCCAGTGTGTTCAGGTCGAAGATGGTAACTGTGTTCGCCCGTCCGTTGCTGGTGAAGCCGCGGTTCAAGTCGCGCGCAATCGCGATGCCGTGCACGCCGGTCGTGTCGGGGATGTCGCCGACCACCTTGTCGGTGTCGATGTCGAGCACGATCACATGGGTTCCGCGGGAGATGTAAAGCCTGCGGGCCTCGCTGTCCACGGTCAGATAGTCCCAGCCGCCCTCGCCGCCGAGCTGGATCTTCTTGATGACGTGGTAGCCCGGAGGCGCTGCGTAGGCCATCGTGCACAGGGCGAGACCGCATAGCATGAACAGTTTCCTCATAGGACAACCGCCTTTCATCAATCACCAAGGGGGGTTTGCCGCCACGCGGAATGCTCCGGCACTGTTCCGCGACGTGGACGGCATGTTGGTGCGTCCGGTATAATGCCGTCATTCTACTCTACGGAGTCTACCTATGCAACGTCTGTTCGGCACCGACGGGGTTCGCGGCAAGGCCAATGAGCCGCCGATGACCCCCGACATCATCTACAACCTCGGACGCGCCGCCGGTTACGTCTTCCGCCAGATGGGCACCGATACCGTGCTCATCGGACGCGACAGCCGCATCTCGGGGGACATGCTCGAGTGCGCCCTGATCGCCGGCCTGTGCTCGGTGGGGACTTCGGTCTGTCGGGCGGGCGTCGTGCCCACTCCGGCCATCGCGCACCTCACGGGCGTGCTATCGGCGCAACTGGGCGTGATGATCTCGGCGTCGCACAACACGATGCCGGATAACGGGGTGAAGTTCTTCAACCGCGACGGTACGAAGCTCGACGATGCGCTGGAAGGGGAGATCGAGGCCGCGTATTTCGGCGAGAGCCACCGCAGTGTCATTCCGACCGGCGCGCAGATCGGGCGCGTGGTCGAGCGCACCAACGTCATCGAGCGGTACCTCAAGTACGTGGAGCAGACGGTGCCCGCTGATTTCGACCTGTCAGGCCTGACCATCGTGGTGGATTGCGCCAACGGGGCGACATCGCAGACGACGCCGCGACTCCTGGCGCACTTCGGAGCCGAGGTTATCCCGATCAACAGCGAGCCGGACGGGCTCAACATCAACGACCGGTGCGGTTCGATGCACCTGGACCCTCTGCGGGAGGCCGTAGCCACCCACCTGGCCGATGTGGGGATCGCGCACGACGGCGACGGTGACCGGACGATCCTCATCGACGAACGCGGCGATGTGCTGGACGGGGACTACATCCTGGCCATCTGCGGCACTCACATGCAGGCGGAGGGCCGGCTGAAGGGCGATGCCCTCGTGACGACGGTGCTGGGCAACATCGGCCTGGACCTGAGCCTCAAGGACCGCGGCATCCGCGTGTTGCGCAGCCCGGTGGGAGATCGGTTCGTGTGGGAGAGAATGCGCGAGACCGGGGCGATGCTCGGGGGTGAGCAGGCCGGGCACATCGTCTTCGGGGAGTTCTCGCACACCGGAGACGGCCTGATCACCGGGCTGCAGGTACTGGCGGCGATGGAGGCCTCCGGGCAACCGCTATCGGCCCTCAGACACCTGCTGACCGTGGTGCCACAGGCGGTCCGGAACATCGTGGTATCGGAGAAGCCGCCGCTGGAGGGCCTGCCGGAGGTCGAGGCGGCCATCGCGCGGACGAGGGACGCTCTAGGGGATCGGGGGCGGGTGGTGGTGCGCTATTCGGGCACGGAGCCGCTGGCGCGCGTGATGGTCGAGGGGGAAGATGCCGCTCAGATCAACGAGTTCGCCGATGACATCGCGCAGGCCTTGAGGCGCAGCGTTCCCGGAGGCGTAGCATAAGGGCGGCATCTCTGCGGATGACAGAAATGCCGGCACTCGGCTACGGCGGGGCACCCGCCGACGAGCGGCGAGGGCCCCGCGCGATGCCTCTGAGTGCAGGGTCACAGCCGCTTACGATGCCGTGATCTCCTGGCTGTTCTCCCACGTTCCGTGAATGTTGCAGTGGATCGTAGCCTTGAGCGTGTGCCGGCCGGCAGTGGGCGTGAACTTGAACTTCGCCGTTGCTTTTGCCTTGTCGCCGGGATTCAACGTGATGCGCTTGCCGACAGGCTTGCCGTCCACCTGTAACTCGATCCACTGGATCCAGTGCGTCTTGATCATCGGATGCGGAAGCTTGCCGACGTTCACGGTGACGCCGATCGCCTTGCCCGTCTTGATGCTGGCGGGAAGCACAAATTGCGGGACGTGCAGCTTCTCCAGCTCCGTCATGTTGGCGGGATCGGCGGCGATGTGTATCGTGTTGTCCGGCGCGGCCTTGGTCTCGGCCGCCTTGGTCGCCGGGGCCACGGGTTCAGGTGCTTTCGTCAGCGGCGGGGTCATCGGCATCGCCGGCGGAGGCGTCACCTCCGGTACCTTCTTGCCGCACGCCGCCAGCAGAAGCGCGGCAGACACCGCTGCGGAGCCGGCGATTCCATACCGCAGAAACTCGCGACGGGTGATCTCTTCCATAGAACCGTCCTCCAGGCATAGATTTGATGGGACGCTATTCGTTGCGCCGCCGTCTTTTCCTGCTATATATTACAATAAAAATTCACAATATGAAAGAAGGTGGCATGAATCCCGCATCGTCACCGGCCGGCCAGCAGCGGCCTCTTACGGCTTGCGGGGGCACATCAAGCTCAGCGTGGGCGGCGAGCCACCCGCAGGGCCTTAGCATTACTACGCCGGTTGTGCGGCCCTCCCGGCAATGAGATGCCCTGCGAAGAAATGGACGGCGATTGACCACAGAGACACAGAGAACACAGAAAACGGCAACGTCCTTTAACGCCTATCTTGGGGCAGGCCGGCCGTTTCCCAGTCGTTCTCTGTGCCCTCTGTGTCTCCGTGGTTCAATGCCGTTTGCCCCTCATCTTGGGATACGGTCAGCCTCTGACAAGATTCCCAACGCTTCGTCTGCCGGTTGTCAAAGTGGCGCAGTAATGCTATGGCGGAGACCCCGCGCATCCTCGCAAAGATGCGCAGTCCCCGTCTCTATCCGCATCGAGGGTTCAATCACCCGCAGCCATGTGAGCAGTTTCGGACCTGGCAGTCTGCAACCGTAGGTGGGGCGGCTGTTCGGTCCAGCCGTCTGGCCCTTCGGGCCATACACCGGCGCGTCGGCGCCGAAGCGCGATCATACTATTAGCCACCCGGGTTAGCTTGCTGCCAGAGCGCCTCGCCCTCGGCCAGTGTGCCTACGTTGCGCCAGACGAGCTTGTAGCCATCCTTCTTGCTCGAGTGCCAGCCAACCCATACCTGACTGGTCTGGGTATCGAGCATGTACAGGTAGAACGCGCTGATCGCCGGCTTCGGATCACTGGGTCCGACGCAAAGCAGTTGGTATCTGCCCGAGCCGCCGGGCTGCTGGGCGTGCGATGTGCCCTGGAACACCAATCCCACGCAAACCAGCAACGCCACGATCAGCGCCACAACGAAAACCTGGGTACGCATCCGAATCACCTCTATCAACCGTCTGTTTGGCCTGCAAGCAAGGCCCGGATCGCCGAGCCTGTCGCCCTAATAGGTGCCCTCAGGCACCTTCCCTGCCGTAACGCTGACCTCCGCTTTACCTCCGGCACGCTCGACGGTCAGCTTCACGACATCACCGATCTTGTGTTTGAAAACGGCCGCCTGGAACTCCTCGGAGTTGGTAACCGGGCTGGCGTCGACCGCCGTGATGACGTCCTTCGGCTGCATACCGGCCTTCTCCGCCGGGCTGCCCTTATAGACCCCCAGGACGACGATGCCCTTCGTGGGCGCGATACCGAGGTAGTGTGCGAACCCCTCGCTGTTGACCTCGGTCGAGGCGATCCCCAGCCACGGCCCACGGTTCACGAGGAAGTACATCATCTCCGTGGCCTCGTTGATTGGAATCGCGAATCCGATCCCCACCGAAGCCCCGGTGGTGGAGAAGATCTTGTAGTTGATGCCGACCACATTGCCCCCCAGATCGAGCAGCGGACCGCCTGAATTGCCCTGGTTGATCGCGGCGTCGGTCTGGATGACATTGCGCATTTCGCCATTGCCGACCGATCGGAACCCTTTGGCCGAGACGACGCCGACGGTGACGGTGTGCTCGTAATCGTACGGGTTGCCCATTGCGATGACCCATTCGCCGATCTTGAGCTTGCGCGCATCGCCCAGCGGCGCGGCAACCAAGTCAGCGGGGGGATTGACGATCTCGACCACCGCGAGGTCCTTGTGGGGATCGCTGCCGAGGGTCTTCGCCGGGAACTGGCGGCCATCGACCAGTTTCACGGTGAGGTCCGTGAAGCCGCCGACAACGTGGCGATTGGTGAGGATGAGCTTGCGCCCGTTGTAGTCGAAGATGACGCCGGAGCCGATGCCTTTGACCTCTTCGCCGCTTTGCATGAGTTCCTGCATGTTCTGCGGTTCGCGCGCTCCGACGATCTTGACGACCGAGGGCGAGGCCTTGGCTACCGCGTTGACAATGGCATCCTTGTCGGTCTCTACTTCGATCTTCTCCGTGCCGCCCCGCGCGGCGGGCAAAGAGAGGGGCGCGACCATCTGCCTGCCGTATTTCGCATAGAGGGCGGCACCGCCGAATCCGCCGACGACGCCGAACACCACAGCCACCAGGATGATGCTGCAGGATACCCCGCGAGAGCTGTTCATGTTGACGACTCCATTCTGTCAGCGCTGCGACGTCTGTGTCATTATACAACTATTGGGCGGCGGCTGTCAGTTCCCGGCACTTACGGATCGCATAGCTGGACAGGGCGCGGCGCAGCCAGGCGAACCGGCCCTCGGTGAGGGCGGAGGCCATCTCGCGGGCGAGGGCCTCGCTGCCGGGAACGTCGACACCCGCCGCCTGAGCGCGTGAAACGCAGTCGATCACTTCGGCGGCTGCATCCCGAAGCTGCGCAGCCATCTCGTCCGGGATGCGGGCGACGTAACCGGCGACCTCAGCGGACGCCTCCAGCATTAGAGACCTCAACTCGTACGGGGCGAGCACGAGAGTGAAGGCGGCGGGCTGCCCGGTCACCAGATCGCGAACGACCGCATCATCGGGGGACAAGTCAAGCCGAACCTCAACCGGGTAGAACTCGCGGTTGACGAGGTACAGATACCGCTGACCGTCGACCACGGCCGTTCGCGCCGCGACCGGATCGATGGATGTTCCGACCGTTTCAAAGCGCACCGCCGGGAGCGCCCGGAAGGCGCGCGCGAAGCGCTGGAGTTGTTCGGTGTGCGCGGTATCGAGGAAAAGGCCGCCACGAGTGATCCGGCAGGCGTCGAACTCCGCCACGGCATGGGCGTAGTGCTCGAGGAAGTGGACGCCCGCGGGGAAGGCCGGAGTGATGCGCAGTTGGGAATCCCACCAAAACCCGTCCTCCGGGTAGATGGAGTTCATCCGGAAAACGCCGCTGTCCGGTCCGTCAGCGGAGTGGTAGGCGGCGAGAATCTCTTGCGGACGGGGATCGTCGGGGTCGCAGGGGAACCACTTGTGTTCGCCCCAGGCTTCCACCCAACTGTTGAAGATGAAAGCGCCCGGCCTGGGCAGATGGCGCATCGCATCGGAAGTGGTGGCATCGAGGAAATCGAAATCCCGGTACATCGTCGCCTTCTCCAGCGGCGTCCGGTCGCCCTCGGTGCCCCAAAGCCCGCGATCTCTGGCCGGCTCGAGCTGCAGATCGATGCACAGGCCCGGCTCATCGCGGAAGAGGCCAAGGTCGAGACCGGCCTCGCGATACAGCTCGGCGTTGTCGGAGCGAGCGTGGAGTTGGTGCGAGGCTCCGATTGGCCCGAGCAGGGCGGGGATCGTCATCTCGTTCCAGATAGTGAGCGTCAGCTTGAGGTCCGGGCGGACGGCGACGAGGGCGTCCCGCAAGCGACAGACAAGGCCCCGTATCTTCGCGCAACGCCAGGCGATCCAGGCGGGCCGACAAACGCGCGTGAGGAAGTCGTAGCGCCGGGAGAACCGATCCGGGGCCGTCGCATCGACCGGCACGGTGATGCCTGTCTCGCGCTCGAACAGGCCCACCGAGAAGTCATCGTAACCTGACCGCAGGGAGCCGAACCACAGGAACGTGGAGTGCCATAGGTTGATCGAGACACCCTTGAAAGACGGGTGCTGCCCGTAACGCTCGGCGATCTCGCGCACAAAGCCGACAATCGCCTCCTGGACTTTCGGGTGCAGAGGGTTGAACATGGGGCCGGGAGAGTATGGCTCCCCGGTCTTTTCGCCGTACGCGAACTCGAAGCCCTCAGTGCTGACACAGTTGTCCCCGTGCGCCAGCATGGCGGCGTAGTTGCGGGCGTTGTAGACAGTCGTCCAGTCCTGCGTCCCGGCCTGCACGCGATCGTTCCACAGCATGTTGTTGTACGTGTCCGCGCCGGCTTGTATCGCGGGGAGGTCGATGTTCATCCCCTGCATCAAGCTGCCGAGGCGAAGCAGCGTAAGCGCTCCCTGGAACTCCAGGCCGACCTCGTCGAAACGCTGGAGCAAGTCGGCCACCCAGTCGTGCGGCTTGGTCGTCCACCACGAGTACTGCTTGCGATCCGGGGCGACGACGACGCGGAAGTCGTCGGACGGCTCGCGCTCGGAGGGGAAGCGCGGGCCGTGATACCAGCAGATCGGGTACGCGAGCAGCTTCTGGCCGGTGTGGCGCGCATAAGAGACGATGCGCTCGATCCACTCCTCTGTGGTTGCCGCGCCCTCACTGGCTCCGGTTCCGCAGGGGTCCTCGTACTGGATGCCAAATTCACGCCGTGATCCGTCTCCCGGATCGCCTTGCACATCCAGCGGGAGCAGGTCCTCCAGCTCGTAGACCTCGATGCTCGCGGCCGCCGCAGGCTCCCCGTGCCCCCAGGTCATCAGCACGATGCTGCAGTCTTCCCAGCGCGGCCAGAAGACCTGGTGAATCTCCTGCATCTCCCCGCTCACCGGCTGGGCGAAGCCCGTGAACACGCCGGCGGTCAGGTCATAACACGTCCCGTCCATCACGCACATATAGCGGCGCTTGTCGTCGGGGTAGCGGATGACGGCGAGGTGCGGCCTGCCGACATCGCGCACGGGGAACCGGTACCCAAAGCGCGAGAGCGGCGTGGCCTCGGCCTCGCGATACCGCCCGGTCGGGGACTCGGTCACACGCACGTCGCCCTGGGCGAAGTACTGCTCGGGGGGATACTCGGCGGTGCAGTCGAAAGCGGCGACGAGGGCTGTCCTGCGCGCCTGCATGGCACGGCCTCCAGAATGGAGATGACAGGATCGCTGAACGGCCTTAACACCTTGGGGGATTTCGTACCTGTCTAGCGACTGCCTTCTTCGGCCATGTGGCGGCGTGATTCATCGCGCCAAATGCAGGCCCAAACTGCCCCCGCCATTGCGCCGCTGGCACAGGTAAGCATCCTCTTTGGAAGCGGAAATGCTGGCAGTTATGAGGTGATTGCAAAAGTCGCTGCGTCGTCTGTAGGAGCGGTCTCCAGACCGCGATTGCCGTTAATACGCCGCGATAGAGACATGTTTTCGTCTCCATAGACGCTATTTTAACACACTATGGGGTCCGGTCGCACTCTGGAGAGTGCTCCTACAGACTTTTGCAATCGCCTCGTTATGCGACGTGATCCGCGCGATGAATCGCGCTGCCACATGGTCTGAGAATGGTCTGAGAGATGTGCCGCTAAACACATACGGAATTTCATCCCCCAGGACGTAAGGGCCGTTGCTGCTCGGGTTGTCCAGGTCCCACCCAGGGCTCACGGCCACCGAAGCGCTAGTATGGAAACGCCTCATCGACGGGTTCGCTGGACAGTTGTAGCAGGAACGCCGCGATCTTCTCGACACATGCGCCCATGAAGCGCTCGCCCTTTTCCGGCGTCGCGAGCGAGGGGTCGCCGTAGCCGCTGTTCTTGGTGAGCAGATTCCAGGGGCGGGCCAGCCACGCGGTGCCGTCGTTCACCGCGTCGAGGCGCGAAGGGTAGATCGCGCCGTCGTCGGCAGACGGCAGGTCGACCAGTTCGGGGCGCAGGTGCATCAGCAGGCTGGTCTCCATCTCGTCGCCGTGCTCGCCCTTGCGCTCGAAGATGCTCGCGCCGGCTTCCTTCGCAGCCTGCCACCAGTCGATCAGAAAGACATGCACCGCGTGCTTGGTGCAAAGCTCACGCAGGAGCGGCTTGAATTCGTTGCCACCGTGGCCGTTGACGAGCACCATTTTCTTAACGCCGTGGGCCTCGAGGCAGCGCACGAGATCGCCGATGAAGGCGAACAGGGTGCTGGGGCGGATGCTCATGGTCATCGGGAACGCCAGCGTGTTCTCGTTGATGCCGTAGGGGATCGTGGGCAGCAGGCAGACCTGGGCTCCCTGTATGCTCGCCTGCTTACACGCCGCCGCGGCGACAGCCTGCACCGAGATTGCGTCGGTGCCGTAAGGTAAATGCAAGTTGTGGGGCTCGCAGGCCCCGACAGGAAGCACGGCGACTTCGTACGGAGTATTGCGAACGGTTTCGTAGCTGGTCTCGAAGAGGTTCCAGTCGTTCATGGAAGCAGTACCTCACTCAAGCTATGTTGCGCAGGCGTCTCCGACACGCAAGGCATTGCCGAAGTCCGAATAGTCCACGGCAGACGCGTCAGGTACAGGCAGGCGAACAGGGAGTGAACTCCCCCCGATTTGTCTCTGCCCAGGCCGGTGTAATTCGCCGGCGGCCAGGCCGAAACCTGCTTCGTCGCCGGGAGGTCCCGCCAACCGAGGGGCCGAAACACAGGGCGACTGTGCCCGGACGAACGGGAAGCGAAAGGAGTCTTACATGTCAGAGCGCGTCCTGTGTCGGTGGGCCACACGCTGGGATCGCGAAGCCCTGATCGCGCACCTCGGCGAGTTGATGCACTTCCACGGTGAGGAACCCGACCTCGACACACTCCGCCAGAGCCTCGAATATGCGCTCAAGTACCCCGAGCGGGTCAGGTTCGCGGTGGCGCAAAGAGGCGACAAGGTCGTGGGCTGCATGTCCTTGCACGACTGTTACAGCACCTGGCGCGCGATGCCGTTTGGGCAGATACAAGACGTGTTCATCGTCGAAGAGGAGCGCGGCTCGGGCATGGCGCAGGAACTCTTCGAGTTCACCGTGGCCGAAGCCATGCGCCGCCATTACTGCCGCATAGATCTGGAGGTTCTCGAGAGCAACTCGCGTGCGCGTGCTTTCTACGAGAAGATGGGGATGAAGTGGGGCGAGTGCCTGACGTACTCGATGCGCCTGGGCGGGACGGCGAACAGCCTCCTACCCCCCTCGGAGGGAGGGGGGAACGGCTGACGGCAGCTCACCCCCGGCCTCTCTCCAATGCCGCGCAGGGCGCGGCTCGTGGAGAGGAGAACGACGAACGCGACGGCCACGGCGAACGGCGCCGACGGGCAAAACGCCCGCCCCACGCGGCGCCAGCGCTGGGAACAGTTGCTGCACAACACCGAGCTGTGCCTCCGTCGCTCCTCGTGCGAACCGGGGCATAGAGGTCTGAGAGCCGCTTGTAATGCGCCTGGGGCGGGTGAGCCCACGGCGCGATGGCGGTCTCAAGTGTGAAATCCCCTCTTGACGACGGCCACCAACCACGCTAACATCTACGCTTGTAATATGGCTGTCTGAAGGCAATGCCTAGACAGCCCGTGCTTCCTTACACGAGAGCGCCCCAGCATGGCTGCGGTGCGTCGTGAAGAAGGCGTGGGGAGACGGACACTGCGAAAGGATGGTGCACATGTACCGAACGCTGGGAGTTGTTGTGCTGATCCTGGCACTGGTAGCAGCCGTTTTGTTGATGGCAGGCTGCCCGAAGCCGAAGACTGACGTGACGCCGATGAGCGGAATGATGCCGAAGGGCGGCCCTGGCCCCGGAATGACCCCGCCGCCGCCGATGACCCCGCCGCCGGCCGTGGGCGAGACCAAGAAGGGCGAAGCTCCGGTCCCGGGCGAGACCAAGGAAGCCCCCAAGGGCGACATGAAGACTGCTCCGGCTGCCAAGGGTCCGGGCGCCATGAAGATGCCGCCGCCGCCGCCGCCGGCACCACCGAAGTAGGAACGACGAGCGCGAGCCTCGCTTCGAGTTCACTGCCACAAGTCGCAAAGTCGTAACAAAACTAGCCAGAGAATGGAAGGCCCCTGAACCTGCTGTCCGCGATGTCTTGGCTCAGGGGCCTTTCCGTATGTCGTCGCAAAGCTTCTCGTGTCTCCCCACACGTAAATGGGCCGCCCGAACTGGGCGGCCCTTATTCTTATGCGTCCTGCTCAGCCCGGGCAGGAGCATCGTTCTTACGGATCACGCCAAGCTCTGGGGTATCTTCGGTTCCGCGCTAGCGGGATCGAAGACGGGGACCCCAGAGCGGGTGGCTGCCC
>CAYWBK010000106.1:7060-15792 GCA_964455745.1 uncultured Armatimonadia bacterium | reverse complement strand
GGCCGGGGGTGAGGTTTGCCGTTCCTGGAGGCCTTGACTATGCCCAACACGCTCCACGTCATCTCGCATACCCACTGGGACCGCGAATGGTACATGCCTTTCGAGAAGCATCGCCTGCGTCTCGTGGACCTGATCGACCTGCTGCTGGACATCTTCGCGAATGAACCTGACTACAAGCACTTCCACCTCGACGGGCAGGCCATCGTGCTCGAGGACTACCTGCAGGTCCGCCCGGAGCGCGAAGCCGATCTGCGCCGCGCCGCGAAGGATGGCAAGCTATCGCTCGGGCCGTGGTATGTGCTCCAGGATGAGTTCCTCACCAGCGGCGAGGCCAATGTCCGCAACATGATGGCCGGCCTGAAGCTCGCGCGCCGCTTCGGCGAGCCGTGCATGGTCGGCTATCTGCCCGACTCCTTCGGCAACATCAGCCAGATGCCGCAGCTCTTGCGCGGCTTCGGGATCGACAACGCTGTCTTCGGACGCGGAATCAACCGTTACGATGCCGCCAGGGCCGAGGCAGGCGCTCCGCCGACGGAAACGGGCTACAAGTCCGAACTCACCTGGCGCGCTCCCGATGGCTCCGATGTCCTGGGTATCTTCATGGCCCACTGGTACTCGAACGCGATGGACATCCCCGCGGCCCCGGAGGAGGCCGTGGCTTTCATGGTCCCCCGCCGAGATGCCGCGGCGAGCCTCGCCACGACCTCGCAACTTCTGATGATGAACGGCTGTGACCACACCCCGACCCGCCGCGACGTGGGCAGCGTCATCAAGTCCATCAAAGGCCGCCTTGGCGAGGACAAGATCAAGCACTCCACCTTCGCCAAGTATCTGAGGGCCCTTCGTGCCGAGGTATCCGACCTGCAGGTGCATGAGGGCGAGATGCGAAGCGAGTTCTCCGACGGCTGGGGCACGCTCGCGAACACCCTCAGCGCCCGGCTGTACCAAAAGCGCGCCAACTTCGCGTGTCAGGCGCTGTATGAGAAGTGGGTCGAGCCGCTCAGCGCCTTCGCCTGGCTGGTCAGTCGCAGTGGGTGCCGGAGTGGTCACAGTGGATACGACAACGGTCACAGTGGCCGCGACAGTAGTCACAGTGGCCGCGACAATCTTGTCGCGAAGCCGTCCGACCCCGGCAAGATTGCCGGGGCCACAGCCTGCTACCCCGCCGACCAGATCTGGTACGGCTGGCGCACTCTCATGCAAAACCACCCCCACGATTCGATCTGCGGGTGCTCGTGCGACGAGGTCCATCGCGAGATGGACACCCGCTTCGACAAGGCCCGCCAGGTTGGCGACGCGCTGGTGGCCTCCGCCGCCTCCGCCATTGCCGATGCGATCGACACAACATGCGTGTTCGAGGGCAGCGTGCCGGTCGTCGTCTTCAACCCGCTGCCCTATCCGCGCACCGAGACCGTGCGCCTCACCGTCGACTTCCCGAAGGAGGCCACGGTACTCGACATCGAGGTGACTTCCAGTGCGGACGAGTGCGTGCCCTCGCGCATCGTCGCCGACCACGGCGTGGTCTGGGATTACACGCTGCCCGATGACCGCTTCCGCGAGACCTTCGAGGCCCGCCGGCTGACCATCGAAGTCCTCGCCACCAATGTCCCCGGCCTCGGTTACGAGACCTACTGCGTCACTCCGGTCGCCGCCAACGGCCGCAAGCATGAGGAGAATCTGGTTGCCGACACCCCCGAAGGCTGCGTCGGCGTCCTGGAGAACGAGTTCCTGAAGGTACAGATCGCGGTCGACGGATCCCTCACCGTGACCGACAAAGCCGGCGGCGCGACGTTCTCCGGCCTCAATGTCTACGAGGATACCGGCGATGTGGGCGATGAGTACGTCTACCGCGCCCCGGAGAAAGACGCGCGCCTCACGACGGCGGGTGTCGAAGCCTACGTCGCGCTGTACCGCCGCCCGACCGGCGACCAGCTTGCCGAGATCGGCCAGTCGCTGCCGGTCCCTCGGCGCTGCGCCGACCCCGACAAGACCGACGAGATCGGCATCGGCACCCAGCTTTTCCTGGGGGCGCAGGCGCGGCGTCTCGAGGTCTACGTCACCATCGCCAACACCGCGACCGACCACCGCATCCGCGCGCTCTTCCCGACGAACCTGCAGGCGCAGGTCGCCTCCGCCGACGGCCAATTCGACATCGTGCAGCGCAGCATCGTCCCCGCGCCAATGTGGACGAACCCGAGCAACCCCCAGCCCCAGCAGGCGTTCGTCGATGTCAGCGACGGCGACAGCGGCCTCACCATTGCCAACCGGGGCCTGCCCGAGTACGAGGTCTTACGCGACGGCTCGAACACCATCGCCATCACTTTGCTGCGTTGTGTCGGACGGCTGGGCGATTGGGGCGACTTCCCGACGCCGGATGCCCAGTGCCTCGGCGAGCAACGCGCCGCCTACGCGATCGTCCCACACGCCGGCGGCATCGACCAGTCCTCGCCGGACGGCCCCGCGGCCATCGCGTACTCATACATCACGCCGATGTGGGGCCTGCAGAGGCGGACTGGCTGCGGCGCGTCAGCCGCATGCTTGCCGCCTTCGGCCAGCCTCATCACCCTCGATCCGGCGAACGTGGTCCTGTCGGCGATCAAGAAAGCCGAGGACCGCGACAGCCTCATCCTTCGCGTCTACAACCCCTTCCCCGAGGCCCAACGGTTCGATCTCGGATGCCTCCGGCCCCTTATCGAGGCCTACCTCGTGAACCTCGCCGAGGAGCGCCTGGAGCCGCTGCCAATCGCCGAAGGCAAGCTGTCCATCCACGCGGCGCCGAAGAAGATCGTCACTGTGGAGCTGATACTGGCATGACAACTCGCCCGGGTGCTCGCCGCTGCCCGTTGTCCTCTCCCCTCCCTCGGCCGCCGCAGGCGGCCATGCGGGAGGGGTGCCCCGCGAAGCGGGGCGGGGTAGGGCCGTTGGCCGTTGCGAGGAACGCGGCAGGAATAGGGGTTTGCCTCCTATCCCTCCTCCCCTCGCTCTGCCTCGCCGGCCAGAACGTGGTCATCAACGGGGACATCGAGCTGGGCGGCAAGACCTCCGCCGTAGGCTGGAACACCCATCTCGCCCGTGGCGACTACGACTTCTTTATCGCCGGGGATGCCCACTCCGGCAAGCGCTGCCTCGCGATCAAAGCCCTCGGCGAGCCGGGCTGGGCGCGGTGGTACACGACCGACTTGTACCTGCTTCAGGGCGGCGTCTACCATCTGTCCGCGTGGGTGAAGACGGAGGGCGACGCCTCGGCTCAGGTGTGGCTGCCCGACGGCAACGCAGGCGCGAGCAAGACCGTCACCGGCGCGTCACCCTGGGTCCAGGTCGAGGCCGACTTCACCGCTTCATCCACCGGACGTTACGGCCTGTACCTGCAGAGCTTCGGGCGCGGCATCGTCTATTTCGACGACATCAGCCTCGAACTCGTCAAGGCTCCGCCGGAGACCGAAGGCGGCGCCACCCCCACCGACGGCCGCCCCATCATCGGGATCGTCACGCCCGACGCCGCTATGGCCCATCACGGGTATCTCGCCGCAGATACGCAGCGCATTCTGAAGCTGATGACCGGGCAGGCCCCGCCGGTGGTCGCGGCGAGCGCCGTCCCGGCGGGCGATCCGGGCCGCCGCATCTGGATCGGCGCGGTCCCTCCCGGAAGGGACTACAAGTCACAGCTTGCGAAAGTCGGCGAAGAGGGCATCGTCCTCGATATCGGCCCGAAGGCGGTCGTCTGCCTCGGCAATACCCCGCGCGGCGTCTACTACGCGGTGCAAGAGCTATACCGCATCCTCGGCTGCCGGTGGTGTTGGCCCGGCTCGCTCGGCGAGGTCATTCCGAAGGTCGATCGTCTCATACTCCCCGCCACGCTCATCGTCCACCGCCCCAGTTTCGACCTGCGCGGCTCACACATCGTCCAGGTCTACGACACCCCGCCGGACTACAAGTCGAAACACGTGAACACCGAAGACTGGATCGACTGGGCCGCCCGCAACCGCATGAACCGCCTGAAGGCTTCCTACGCCACCACCTGGGACTACGGCGCGATTCGCGGCGGGCAGTGGACGGAGGTCGCCGGGCACAGCCTGTACACGATCCTCCCGCCCGAGAAGTGGTTCAAAACGCACCCGGAGTTCTACCCGCTCGTCAATGGCAAACGCACTGCGGTGCATTCCAGCGGCCGCGCCGCCGAGATCTGCGTCTCGAACCCCGAGGTGGCCCACGCCGTCGCCGACTACATCATCGAATACTTCGACAACCACCCCGACGCGAAGCGCTTCTGCGTGAACGCTGAGGACGAGCCCAGCTACTGGTGCGAGTGCGACCGCTGCAAAGCCCTCGACACCAAGCCCGTTGACTGGAGCAAGAACGGCATCGAGTGCATGGACCTCACCGACCGATGGATGCACTTCATCAACCGCGTCGCCGAGCTTGTCGAGAAGCGCTACCCCGACCGCATCGTCTCCACCTTCGCCTACGCTTCAACCCGCGAGCTGCCGGTGAAGAACTTCCCGCGACGCAATGTGATGATCGAGTTGACCTGGTGGGACGAGTGCTTCAAGCACCCGATGACCGACCCCGCCTGCGAGATCAACGCGAAGGGCATGGAGCGCTTCAACGACTGGCGCAAGCTCGCTCCGGTCGCCCTTTACCGCTACCTCGACTACTGGCATTCGGAGAACCCCCAGCCCTACTACCACGCGGAGGCCGACATCCTGCGCACGACGTGGAACCGCGGCTGCCGACACCTCAGCGACGAGTGGGACACCACCTTCAACGCCTCGGCGTTGCTGCTGAACCTGCGCGCTCGCCTGGAGTGGGATGTCAACACGAATGTGGACGCCTTCATCGACGACTTCTGCGCCCACGTCTACGGCAAGGCCGGCCCGGACATGGCTTGCTACTACCGCCGCCTGGAGCGCGGCGTCTACGAGTGCCCCACGAAGCACGTCGGCTTCACCGACCTGGACCGCTTCACGCCGGCTTTGCTGCGCGATTGTCACGCGCTCCTGGATGCCGCGCAGAAGAGCGCCGACACCGACGACATTGCCGCCCGCATCGACCGGCAGCGCTATGCCCTCCTGTTCGCCGAACTGGAGCAGGTTACTGAGGCCGCCAAAAAGGACCCGACGTTGTACGCGCGCCAGGCGGAATTGCAGGAAAGCCTGTGGGCTCTCGTCCAGAAGCGCAAGATCGAGTTGGCGATGGGGTACTACGGCAAGCTGGGGATCGAGTACAAGCCGCCGGTAAAGGCGATGACGGGCAAGCGCCTGCTGGAGCTGCCCGAAATGTGGCCTTTCCGCACCGACCCGGATGCGGTGGGAGAGAAGGAAAATTGGTTCACCGCCACGCCGGACGCCCTATGGAAGCCGATCTCCATCCACAGGACGTGGAAAGAGCAGGGCTATCCCGGCTATGACGGCTATGGCTGGTACACGATTGAGGCGACGATCCCGGCGGTCGCCAAGGGCCGCGTGTGGCTCTATTGCGAGGCCGTCGACGGGACCTTCCGGCTGTGGATCAACGGCCAGTCTGCCGGCGTAAGCGACGGCAACCCGGGCGTCATCTGGGACAAGCCGGTCGCGGTGGACATCACCGGCAAGTACAAGCCGGGGCAAACAAACCGCATCACCATGTGCGTCCACCACGGCTACGGCGGCGCCGGCGGCATTTGGAAACCGATGTGGGTGACGGTCAGCGATTGAGGCCGCCGATCACCAGCGTCTCCCCGGCCAGCGCCTCGATGACCAGGCTCCGGCCCTCGCGCTGCACCGACCCGGATCGACCGCTGACCTTGGCCTGCGATGCCGACAGACCGGACACGAATGCCCACGGGTCGATACGCACCCTCGCGTCGCAGGTCGCCATCAGGCGCAGCGCGCCGCCGCCCCAGCGCAGCATCACATTCGCGGGCCTGCCGCTGAGGCTGTGGAATTCCAGCCCCTGTCCGCTGTAGTCGATGTCGCCCACGAACAGCGCCTGCGGGGCCCGGTAGACATAGACTGCGCCGATGGTCGTGCTGCCGGGCCTGACATCGATCTTCCCGCCGGGGCCGGCGGCCTCGTAGTAGTCGCGCAGGAACCTCAGCGCGGGCACGATGGGTTTCGCCCCGCCCTGGACCGTGCCGTTGTAGCAGTACAGCCCGAAGCGCTCCTCATAGATCGACCCCTCGCCCATCCAACCCGCGTTGTCGCGCATCATCGGCGTCGGCCAGTCGGTGAGCATCCACTTCGTCACCCCACTGTAGCCGTGCGAGAACGCGTACAGGTAGTGCATCATCTCGCCCACGCCGGAGGTGTCGAGGTCGAGGTAGCCGTTCGTCAGGCGGATGCCATTGGTGTAGCCAAACTCGCCAATGGTCATGGGCTGATCGGGGAAAATCTTTGCGAGTCGGTCGAGCGTCGTGAGGTTCTTCATCACCTCGGCGTAGGACCTGGGCGTCTGGTACACGTGCTCGGAAGTGAAGTCCAGCAGCCGGTTGGCCGGCAAGCAAGAGAGGATCGAGTTGTACCCGACAGCGATGTAGTGGTTGTGGTCGACCTCGCGGATGGCATCCGCCTGCAGTTTGATCCAGCCCACAAACGTGTCGTTGAGGGCCTTGGCGAAGTCCGCCAAATCTCCGTCGAGCGGCAGCGGCGCGGTGACTCCGGGGAAGGTCGAGTAGTCGGCCCCGGCGGCGGTGAGTGGGTCTGTGTATTTGTCGAACAGCGCATACGCCGTGTAGATCTCGCGGGCATCGTCGTCGCTCACGAAACCCGGCACTTGCGGCCAGGAAGGGCGGCTCTTCACAAAGCCGTCGACCCGGGTCTTGTCGAACTTACCCGCGAAGCGCTCGTAGGGCTTCGATTCGATGATCGGGCTCTTGCGCCCGCCGATCGACACCGACGCGGCGGCGCTCAACTGCGGTTCGTTGATGAGGTCGTAGCCGATCACCATCGGCTCGTCCTTCCACCACTCCGCCGTCTGCCGGTAGATCGCGGCGAGGTCCTCGCCTTTCGGCTTCAGTTCCCCGATGTGGATGACCAGGTAGATGCCGTACTTGCGGGCACACTGGCGGATGACCTCGCGTTCTGAAGCGGGGGCGTTGCGGGCTCCGACCCAGATGCGGAAGCAGTTGATCCCGGCCTCGTGCGCGCGGCGGAAGTCGGCCTCGGCGAGGGTCGGGTCCCAGTATCCCCCGCCAAGCTGGCACATGCGATCCGCCGGCCCGACGTAATTGACGCCGATCAGGAAGAGCGGCTTGCCATTCGGCTGCAGGAAGCGCTTCTTGTCGGGACTGAGGCGAACGAATCCGGCGGGGGCCGGAGCGTTGAGCGCCAGGACGGTCGCCTTCGCGGCCTCGTTCTGCTTGGCGGCCTCGGCGACCAGGTCCTGCGCGTACATGCCTGCCAGTGTCTGCGCGACACTATTATGGAAAGCGGCCGCCTTATAGAATGCAGGCGACTCGATGCCATATAGAAGCCACTTGGAGCCCTTATATGCCCCCGCGTAGTTGACCAATAGTCCCGCCGCCCACCCGCGACTGCGGCCGTAGCGGTCGTCGGCGCTGAGGATCGGGATGAACCGGCTCTTGTTGGCGAAGGCATAACCGATGGCCGAAGTGCCCGCAAACGGCCCCTGGATCGCCGGCGCCTTCGCGAGGACGCTCTGGCCGGGGCACAGCGTGAGGCTGTGGATGTCGCGAAGGTCGTAGGCCTCGTAGTCACCGAAGACGTCGACCGGCACGCGTTTGCCGGTCTCCGGGGCGACCGCAATGTCCGCGTGAGCGCTGCCGACCTCGTCGATCCAGATCGTGTGATCGCCGTCCGGGTGGTCGGTCAGCCCGGTGGCGAGACCGAACGAGATGCGCGCGGCGTTCTCCAGGTGCAGGCGGTCGCCCGCCACCCCGCGACTCTTCGGCGCGCCGTCGGCGAGGTAATGGAAGCGATCGGGGCCGAGAACGCAGCGCTGCCACTCGGTTGTCAGCGGGACGATGGCGACCCAGCGCGCGCCGTCCTTCTCATCGACCTCGACTGCGACCTGAGACGTCTGCTTCGCGCCCTTCGCCCAGAAGCACAGCAGGTTATCGCCCCGTGGGAAGCCGTCCTTGAACGAAGCGGCGAAAGTGTCCCACTGCCACTGCCCCAGGTTCTTCAAGTCCAGCCTCATGCACTTGCCCACTTTGCCGGCGTCGGCGGTCAGCTTCGAGGGATGCTCGGGCTTGTTCGTGCCGCGCTGCCAGGCGGAAAAGTCGCCGTCGTCGAAGCTGAACAGGACGTGGGCGGTGGGCACCGCCCGCAGCAGCGCTTCGATGCCGGCATCGGTCAGCCACTGGCCGCCCATCTTGCGCACGGGGTCCGAGAACGCGCGCCCTCCCATCAGCACCATATCCCCGCCGGCCTGGAGGAACTTCACCAGACTGTCAGTGGCAACTGACGGGAACGTCGGGCTGTAGGTGAGAATGAGGCATTGGAAACGGGCGGAGGTCAGAACCGTCGGATCGGCGATCTGGTCGCAGGTGAGAGCGTCCACGTCGAAACCCGCTCTACGCAGGGCATCGCTGAGGCTGTCCACCACGCCGAGGTCGAGGCCGGTCACTGCATCGCGCAGGACGGCGACGCGAGCCGGCGCGGCATGTCCGCCGGTGGCAAGCGGCAACAGAAGAGCAAGAGGCAGAAGAGCGCGTGCGGCAAGAGTGACGGCAGACATGGCAATAGGGGTCCTTTGGTATGGGGCGATGGACGCCACTATGGGAAATCCGCGAC